>CAIYGI010000168.1 GCA_903925685.1 uncultured bacterium | reverse complement strand
TAGTATAGTAGCACTGTAGTGCTACTATATCAACAGGAGAACCATCCGATGGGCGAGATGCACAAGCCGTGGGCGAACGAGTTAATGGAAACAGAGGACCAGCTTCACGAAGAGATGCGCGAGGAGTTCCGCAAGCGCCTCTCTATATTATGGCGCTCGATCGCTACTCCCGGTGTGGCGGTGCATCGTCATGAACCATGCGGTAGGGTTTCACCCCATTGCGAGGGGAAAGTGCATTGGGCAGCATGTGCCCGGTTACACATAACAGGAGGAATGAAGAATGATCGGCAATGACAAAACGCAAGTGAGCGAATCCGTGCATGTCCTGGCGCCGCTGCCATATGCTGAAAACGCAATGGAGCCCGTTATCTCAGCGAGGACGATCGGATTCCACTATGGCAAGCATCACAAGGGATATGTCGAAAACCTGAACAAGCTGGCGGCGGGAACGGAGTTTGCGGGCATGACGCTGGAGAAGATCGTCGCCGCGACAGCCGGCAATCCCGACAAGGCCGCGATCTTCAATAACGCGTCGCAAGCCTGGAACCACACATTTTACTGGCACAGCCTGAGTCCCAAGGGCGGAGGCGAACCACCCGCCGCATTGAAGCAGAAGATCGAGGCCGCCTTCGGAACCGTGGATGCCTGCAAGAAGGAGCTGGCGACCGCGGCGACGACTCAGTTCGGCAGCGGCTGGGCGTGGCTCGCGCTGGACGGCGACAAGATCAAGGTGGTCAAAACTCCAAATGCGGATTCGCCGTTGACCAAAAACCTGAAGCCTATATTGACGGTTGACGTGTGGGAACATGCCTACTATCTGGATTACCAGAATCGCCGCGCGGACTATGTCGCCGCCGTCCTCGACAAACTGATCAATTGGAACTTCGCTGCCGGAAACCTCCGGGGATAATATGCAGATGCAACCCTTTCTCAGGTCGGCCTTATGCATTCTGGCGCCTTGGGCGGGCATGCTTGCCGCTGCTGAGGCGGCGGAGTCCGCCGGAACCGCGGCGTTTACGCTGTCGGCTCTGCCCTACGCCCAGGAGGCATTGGAGCCCTACATATCGGCGCGCACAATGGGGTTTCACTACACCAAGCATCATCAGGCCTATGTGGATAACCTGAACAAACTGGTCGCCGGTACGCCGTGGGCCAACGGCTCCACGTTGGAGCAGGTCGTCCGCGAGAGCGCGGGCAAGGCGGACCAGGGCCCGGTTTTCAACAACGCGGCGCAGTCCTGGAACCACGGCTTCTTCTGGAAAAGCATGAAGCCGGGCGGAGGCGGCCAACCGGAAGGGCGTCTGTTGGAAGCGATCAACAAGTCCTTCGGCGGTGTCGAGAAGTTCAAGGAAGCATTTCTGACCGCGGCGGTCGCGCAGTTCGGCAGCGGCTGGGTCTGGCTGGTGCAGGAAGGCGACAGCCTGAATATCGTCAAGACCTCCAACGCGGATACGCCGCTGGTGCACGGGCAAAACGCGCTGCTGACCTGCGATGTCTGGGAGCACGCCTACTATCTCGATTACCAGAACCGCCGCAAAGACTTCGTAAAAGCCTTTCTGGACCATCTGGTAAATTGGGAATTCGCGGCCTCGCAGTTGAAATGATACGGAACCGGCAACGACAGTAAATTTGCGCCGCGTGATGGCGCAATAAAAGGAGCATGACGAAATGAAGGGCAATAACAAGTTGATACAGGCACTTAACGGATTACTGGCCGACGAGTTGACGGCGATCAATCAGTATGTCGTGCATGCGGAGATGGACGAGAATTGGGGCTACGGCAAGCTGAAGAAATCCGTGGGCGCGCGTTCCATCACGGAAATGAAGCATGCCGAAAAGCTGATCGAACGGATACTGTTTCTGGAAGGGACTCCGATCGTAGGCGAACTGAACAAGATCCGCATTGGCGCGGATGTTCCCAAACAGTGCGCCAACGATCTGGCCTCCGAAATGTCGGCCGTCGCGAGCTACAACAGCGCGATCAAGCTGGCGATGGAAGTGGGCGACAACGCCACCAAGGAGATGCTGGACGCAATCCTCAAGGACGAAGACGCCCATGTGAACGAGATAGAGGAGAAACTGGACCAGATCGAACAGATGGGCATCCAGCTCTTCCTTACGACGCAAACCGTCGCGTAGACATCCAGGCTTTGGGAGTTTCCATCCTGATCGGGGTTACCGGACTTGCCGCATGACCCGGCGGAGGAGTTTGCCGAAAAATGCGCCGTTGCAGTCCTATCCTGCGGCGGCGCTTTTTGTTGTATGAAAAATTCACTCCAGATTGTCATAGGCGGCGAGGCAGGCCAGGGGCTGGTCAGCCTGGGCGAATTGCTGGCCAGGAGCTTCGTTAGAAGCGGCTACCATATTCTGGTGACGCAAACCTACATGTCCCGCATTCGCGGCGGACACAATACCTTCGCCATCCGCGTGGGGGTTGCCCCGGTGGGCGCGCCGCAGGAGCAGATCGACCTGCTCGTGGCGCTCGACGACGACACCGTCAAGCTGCATCAAGCGGCCCTGACCCAGGCCGACGGAGCTGTTGTCATAGATGAATCTTCCACGGTGGATGCCGGCCGCTGCGTGCGCGTGCCGTTCAAGAAACTGGCCGATCCAAAGTATGAAAACGTAATTGCGCTGGGAGTGGTGGCAGCGCTGCTCGGACTCGACAAGGCGGTGGTGAGCGAAGCCGTGGTCGCCTATTTCGGCAGCAAGGACGCTGTGGTCGTGGAGGCGAACCGCGCCGCAGTCGAGGCGGCCTACGCCTGGGCGGTGGCGGCCCCCCAGCCCATCGAGAAATTCGCGCCGGCCGGCGCATCGGTTTCGCGGTTGATGCTCAACGGAAACGAGGCCCTGGCCCTCGGAGCGCTGGCGGCTGGGGTCAAGTTTTGCGCCTTCTACCCGATGTCGCCGGCTACTTCGCTTGTTCTGAAACTGATTGCGCACGCCGACGAGATGGGCCTGGTCGTCGAACAGGCGGAAGACGAAATCGCGGCCATCAACATGGCCATCGGGGCCTCTTTTGCCGGCAGCCGCAGCATGACGGCCACTTCCGGCGGAGGCTTCGCGCTGATGACGGAAGGCGTCAGTCTGGCAGCCATGACCGAGACCCCGTTGGTGATAGTCGTCGCCCAGCGACCGGGACCTGCGACGGGGCTGCCGACCCGCACGGAGCAGGCGGAACTGGAATTTGTGCTGCACGCCGGCCACGGCGAGTTTCCGCGCGCGATCTTCGCGCCCGGCTCCATCGAAGAGTGCTTCGAACTCATGCGCCGCGCCTTCGCGCTGGCCGAGGCCAGCCAGGGCCCGGTGTTTTTGCTTACCGATCAGTTCCTGGCGGATTCGCATCGCGACGCCCTGCCATTCAACCTGGATGCATCCGCCGCCCTCATGCTCCCTCCCCAGGAACCCGCAACGGAGCCTTACAAACGTTATGCCATCACCGCGTCGGGTGTTTCCCAACGCCTTTTTCCCGGCGCCAGCCGCGATCTGGTCGTGGCCGACAGCGACGAACACGATGAGGAGGGGCATATTACAGAGGACCTGGCCCTGCGGGTTAAGATGGTCGACAAGCGCCTGCGCAAACTGAAAATTCTCACGGACAACATCGTGGCCCCCGAGTACGAAGGCGGGGATGTTCCGGATATCCTGCTGATTAACTGGGGCTCCACGAAGGGCGCGGTTGCCGAAGCGGCGGTTCGTATGCGCGCGGCGGGACGAAACGTGGGGACACTGCACTTTTCGCAAGTCTGGCCGCTGGCGCCGGCACAGTTTCTCGATCGCTTGCGGGGGGCGCGCCGCGTGGTCTGCGTGGAAGGCAACGCCACGGGCCAGTTCGCACGGCTCATCCGCAGGGAATCGGGTTTTACGGCCGGCGGACTGGTGCCACGCTACGATGGCCTGCCAATTACCCCAGAGTACATCATCGAGGGACTCGGTCATGAATAGCAACACATTGACGCTCGCCGACTACGGCGAGTTTGAAACGGCCTGGTGTCCGGGCTGCGGAAACTTCGGCATCCTCAAGGCACTGAAAGAGGCGCTGCTGGCCGCCGGCCTGGCGCCGCATCAGGTGCTGTTCGTCTCGGGCATCGGGCAGGCGGCCAAGACGCCGCATTACCTGAAGGCCAATGTTTTCAACGGGCTCCACGGGAGGGCCTTGCCGGTGGCCACGGGGGCCAGGCTTGCCAATCCAACCATGAAAGTCATCGTCGAAAGCGGCGACGGCTGCATGTACGGCGAGGGCGGAAATCACTTTCTGTCGGCCATCAGGCGAAACATCAACGTCACGGCCCTGGTTCACGACAATCAGATCTACGCCCTGACCAAAGGGCAGGCCAGTCCGACTTCGCAGGAAGGTTTTGTCACAAAAGCCCAGCCGCACGGGGTCCAGGCCTCCGCATTCAATCCCGTGGCCGTGGCCGTGGCGATGAAGGCGGGTTTCGTGGCGCGCTGTTTTTCCGGATTGAGCGACCACCTGGTTGGCGTGCTCCAACGCGCCTTCAGGCACGAGGGCTTCGCGCTGGTGGATATTCTCCAGCCCTGCGTCTCCTTTAACAAGATCAACACCTTTAAATGGTACAAGGACCGCTGCGCGCCACTGCCGACGGATTATGACCCGCACGACTGGCACAAGGCCATGGACACGGCGGAGACCTGGGGTGACCGGATTCCGGTCGGCGTGCTCTTCGAGTCCAACGAGCCCTCTTATGAGTCGCACTTCCCCGTCTGCGGCAAAGGGCCGCTGGGATCGCAGCCCGTTGACCTCGAGGCGCTGAAACGCATCATGCTGGCCCATGCCTGAGAGCAAAACGGTAGGGTTTCACCCCATAGTTATGGACCGGCACATCGCGCAGCATGTGCATGGTCATTCAACCTGCATGAAGGATTATTATCATGCGCACAGGAAAGTATAGTCGTTTTGCATGGGTTGGAATCTGCACTTTGTTGGCGGCGGCGGCCGGCCGGGCGGCAGACGCGACGCAACCTGAGAAGGTTGTTTCCAGCTATGGTCCGATCAACCAGGACGTCACCTTTGACCAGATCAAGGCCGCCCGCATGGCCGTAAAAGCCGCGCGCGCCCAGGAGCACATGGCGCTGCTGAACGCCAGATATGATCTTTCGAAACAGCCCGCCGGCAAGGATCTCATGTCGGGCGGTAAAGCCATCCCGGCGGGGCCGACAGCCAGGCTTCAAGGCGTCACCTGGGAGCAGTTCGACAAATTGACTCCGGAACAAATCAAAGCGCAGGGACTGTTCCCATACAAACCTCTGCCGTTTGCCGACCATGCGGAGGGCGGCATGCTGTTCCCGCCCATGATCACCAACCTGCTGCCGCGGCTGGCGCGCTTTGACGTGGATTTCGACCTGCCTGAGCATTTTCTGCCGGACCCCGCCCCGGCCGTATACCTTACCACCCGGCCTGACCTCGGAGACGTGGCCAAGGGCAGGCTGATCACCATCGATAACTACTACGAGATATTCAACGGACTGTTAAATCCAAAGCAGCTCGAAGGCCTGCGCCTGCTGGTGACCCAGTTCCCGCAGCAGCAATTCAATGCGACAGAAGACCGCCGGACCGACCGGCCCAGCCTGGGCGTGACCTGTTTCGACTGCCATGCCAACGGACATGCCAACGGCGCCAACCATCTGGTGGGCGACATCCGGCCGCAGGAATTCAGGCACCGGATTGAAACACCGTCCTTGCGCGGGGTGAATATCCAGCGGCTATTCGGCTCGCAACGGGCGCTCAAAACGGTGGAGGACTTCACCGAATTCGAACAACGCGGCGCTTACTTCGATGGCGATCATTGCATGGCCGCCAAGAAAGGCGTGAATGTGCTTGAGCGAGGGTCGCAGGTCCACTTCATGGCGGAATTCATGGCGCTGCTGGACTTTCCGCCAGCGCCAAAACTGGACATCTACGGCGCACTCGACCCGTCCAAAGCCAGCGCGGGCGAGTTGCGCGGCGAAAGCCTTTTCAACGGCAAGGCCCGCTGCAGTGCGTGTCATCCGGCGCCTTACTACACCGACAACAGCATGCATGACCTGAAGGCGGAACGCTTCTACAAGCAGGAAATGGCCAACGGCATGATGATGGCCCGCGACGGGAGCATCAAGACCTTTCCCCTGCGCGGCATCAAGGACTCGCCGCCCTACCTGCACGATGGCCGCTGTTTGACGCTGGAAGACACCGTGGAGTATTTCAATCTGATCCAGCAGTTGCGTTTGTCCCGCGACGAGAAAAAAGACCTTGTATCGTTCATGCGCTCTCTCTGAGCAAGAAAGGATCTGCAAAATGATCGCCAAGAAAGCCGTGCTGGCAGTATTGTTTATGTCGTACATTCTGGCGGGCTGCCTGATGGTGCCCGGACCCGGCGGGAATGTGGCCATGGTGCCCCTGCTGCCGCCGGTGGTGGTTTTTGACTCCGAACCATACTATGTCCATCAGGGATATTACTATGACTACCGTAGCGACGGCTGGTACTACGCGCGTTCGCGGCGCGGGCCATGGGTAACCCTTCCGAGAGACCACTACCCTAGAGAGGTCAGGTATCGTGACGTCCGCGACCGAAGAGGCGGGGGCGAGCACGGGCACTAATTGCGATAGCATTCCTTTTGGTGTAGCATAGGCCGCCAAGGAACTAAACGAAACGTTTATTCGCGGAGCGTGGATTATGCATCAATATTGTTTGCGTCCTGCAATATGGGGTGTGGCACTTCTGGTGGCGGTACCGCTGGCTGGTTCCAGGCTGATGGCACAGGTGGAAGAACAGCTCGCTCCGCCGGCAATGCCAGGCCAGGAGCAACCCGAGGTGCTGAATCGCGGCCCGGTGCATGAAGCCTTTGCCGAGCCGGTCAACATGCAGTATCAGGCGGGACTGGTGGCTCCGGCCCAGCCACCGCCCAATATCGATGAGGTCCCGCCGCCGTATCGGCCCCAGGGCCAGCAGTTCGTCTGGATTCCGGGGTACTGGTCGTGGGATGCGGAGCGGAACGGCTACATCTGGGTCAGCGCCTGCTGGCGCGTGGCTCCGCCGCGAATGTCATGGGTGCCTGGGTACTGGGCGCAGGTGCCGGGCGGATGGGAGTGGATCGCCGGGTTCTGGGCGCCTGCCGGCGTCCGGGAAATCGAGTATCTGGCGGCCCCGCCGGCGATTGACGTTCTGGAACCTGATGTTCCGGCGCCATCCCCGGAGACGATCTGGGTTCCTCCCTGCATGTACTGGGTTCAGGGCCAGTATGTCCGGCGGCACGGTTACTGGCTGGCGGCGCAGCCAAACTGGGTTTGGGTGCCATCCCATTACATCGCGACGCCGCGCGGCTACATCTTCGCCGCGGGGCACTGGGACTACTCGCTGGAGCGCCGCGGCATGCTATTTGCACCGGTATATTTCCCGGCGGGGATCTATCGTCGCCCGGCCTACTCATACTCGCCCAGCATCGTCATCGATGTGGGATTGTTGCGGGTCAGCCTGTTCGCCTATCCGCGTTACTGCCACTATTACTTCGGCGATTACTACGACGATGCCTACCTGCGCATCGGCATCTTCCCGTGGTTCGACAGCCAGCGGCTGCACACCTGGTACGACCCGATCTACGAGCACGACCGCTGGCAGCATCAGCGCGCCGAACCGCAATGGGCGGAGCGTGAACGGAGCGAGTACAACCGCCGCCGCGCCGACAAGGATCTGCGCCCGGCGCGGACTTTCCGCGAACAGGAATCCCGGACGGCCAAATTGCCCGAACCGCAGCGCCGGGCGTTTCAGGTGACCCAGCCGATGAGCGTTGCCATCGCCAGGCGCGAGACCACGCTGAAATTCGAGCGGATCGACTCCGATGCGCGGCAGGCGATTTCCAGGCAGGCCACCGCCGTGCGTACTTTCAGCGATCAACGGGACCGCTGGGAAGCCCCGGCGGCAAACCCGCGTACGGTTTCGCAGCCGGTGAATCGCAATGCCGCCGTACCGATACCAGCCGAACGCCAGGCGACAATCCAACCGTCCAGGGATCGCCAGCCTTTCGTGCCGCAGGCGGGCGAGCGCACGGAGACAGTCCAACCGGTCAGGGATCGCAAGCCCGCCGCAACGCCGGCGATCGAGCGTACACAGACCGTTCAGCCTCCCAGGGAACGTCAGGGCAGCGGTACGGCGCCGAGCGACCGTAATCAGCCGGCGCCCATGCCGGTTAAAAGAGAACCCGCGTTCGTTCCGCCCCGTGTGGTCAATGCGCCCCAACCGGAACGGGTGCAGATTCCTGCGCCGACTGTCGTTGGCGGATCGGGCTCGCAGGGAATCTTCCAGCGAGGTCCGCCGTCACGGCCGGCCGACGAAGACAAGAACAAGGACAGCAGGGAAAACTCATCGGACAGAGATGCGCGCAAGGGCGGGAACGATCGCCCGGGGCCTGAACCATCCTCCGGCGACCGCAATCCGAATGCCCGGTAGGGTTACACCCCATATCCGCGCCTTTGCACCGCGCGTAGCATTCCTCCTGCAACAAAACAAAGCCAGGAGGTGCCGCACGGAAGATGAAAATCTATGGGTTAAATGCTTATACCGAAGCGGGACAGACCCGCACAATAAATCAAAAAGAAAACAAGGAAGTATCATGAAACGGAAAACGATATATAATTTGGCGTTTGCAGCGGCAGCGGCCGCAATAGTCGTCAGCAGCACGCCGGTGCGCGCGTCGGAGACCGATGACAGGATCGAATCGTCGTTCAAGAAGACCTACGTCTATACGACGTATCTGAAGGACGATGCAGTCAAGGCCGAGTCCAAGGATGGCGTCGTCACCTTGACCGGAACCGTGGCCGAGGAATCCCACAAGGCCCTGGCGCAGGATACCGTGGCGAATCTGCCCGGAGTATCCCGCGTGGATAACAAACTGGCGACCAAAGCCGAAGTCGCCGCCGCCAGCGCGGATACATGGATCGGCAGAAAGGTGTCCCTCACCCTGCTGTTTCATCGCCATGTCAACGCCGGCCAGACCGCCGTTGCCGTCAAAGACGGCGTCGTGACGCTGCAAGGCCAAGCTTCAAGTTTGGCCCAGAAGGAACTGACCGCCGAATACGCCAGGGACATCGAAGGCGTTAAAGAGGTCAGGAACGAAATGACGGTGGCTGCAGCTCCGGAAAAAACCGAGCGCACCGAGGGCGCGAAGATAGATGATGCGTCCATTACCGCCCAGGTTAAAACGGCGCTGCTGACACATCGCTCGACCAGTTCCGTGAAGACCAAGGTCGAGACTCGCAATGGCGTGGTCACATTGACAGGCATTGCCAAGAACGCGGCCGAGAAGTCCCTGGTCACCAAGCTCGTTGACGACATTCAGGGCGTGACCAGCGTGAAAAACGAAATGACAGTCGAAGCTAATAAGACTGAATAAAGTGACGGAAAGTTGCCGGCTGGCGCGGTTACGCGCCTGCCGGCGGCAAAACAAGACGAATAGAAAAGGAATGTTCATCATGGAAAACACAAGCAGCGAGAAGATTTCGGAAGCTTTGAGACTCCTCGAGGAGGCGGCGACGCAGAAGAAGGATGAGTTGAAGAGCGTCATGTCCGACAAGTACATGCATCTGAAAAAGGTTATCGTCGAGACCGAGGGCGGACTGGTCAAATCGCTGACCGACGCCAGGAAGTACGCGGTGGAGACGGCCGCTCACGCCAAGGAAGTCAGCATCGAGAAGGTCAAGGAAGTTGCCGGCGACGTGGACCAGCATGTGCATCGCAATCCGTGGGCGTATATCGGCGGCACGGCGGTCGTCGGGCTGTTGCTCGGCTACATCCTCGGCCGGAACCGCAAGTAGTCCCAGCCAGCAGGGAAATCATGCTTAAATACCTGCTAAGGGGCATTCTGTCGGGAATCGCGGTCAAGCTGCTTGACAACTACCGGCGTTTGTCGGTCCAACTGTTCAAGATCGAGGCCGCGAAATCCTACCTGCACGGCGTAAGGATGGCCCGCTTGTCGGCGATCGGCCTGATGAGCATGGGTCTGGTGATCGCGCTGATCTGCATCGGAGCGGTGCTGTTCCATGTCGGTTTGTTCGTTCTGCTGCCGTGGAGCGTGGAGACCAAGGCGATTCTGGCGATAGGCCTGGGTTTGGCCTACATGGTCATCGGCGGCGTAGCACTCCGCGCGGCCATGAACGAAAGAAGATGGATGGAGAAGTCGGGCGCCGCGGAGATGCTGGCGGACGCGACGCGCCAGGTCCACGCAGACTGAAGCCGCGGGCTGATTCAGGAGGCAGCCCGGCATGGCGGGCAGGTCTCCTGTTTGGAGTTGCCTGAAGTTTTTCCCCGTCTTGAGCGGTAGACACTCTTCCAGTGCTTGCGCCAATTGACAACTGTTCACTCCATCGCCGCCGCTGGACCCATTGTTCTGGCGCTTCAAAGCAGGCGGAGCACGCGCCGACCAAGCGTCGGTCTTCGTCAACGGTAGGGTTATACCCTATAGAGAATGCGCAAATATGCCTGCTATACTTTTTCTTATCGAAAGAGAACAGTGCGATTGTCCAGAACACAATTGCCGGACCGCGACGAAATCGTTCGTCAAGATGAAGCAAGAAAGCGAAAGGAATCGGAAAAATGAGAATATATACGGATACTTGCCAGGAAGAGAAATCGAGATATTCGATGCGTGCCCATGACCTTCGGGCATATGGAGTGAAATTATCGAAACGAATTGGCATGAGTGTTGCCATCGCGGCGGCCATGATGCTTCCATGCTTGACGCTGGCCGCTAATCAGGCGCCAGTCAACCTGGGAGAGGCCACCCATTTCACGATTTTGTCCTATGCCGGGATCACCACAACCGGTGGCGGCGTTATCACCGGGGATGTCGGGACCACGCCGCTCGCCGGGTCTTACATTGGCATACCCGCGGCCCAAGTAATCGGGACGATTTACAAGGTCGATGCCAGTGGGCCATTAGGTCCAAACGTGGTAGTGAATCCAACCCTGTTGACCACCGCCAAAGGCGATTTGACGACGGCTTACACCGACGCCGCCGGACGGACGCCCACACCCTCGGATCCTGCACACCTGAATCCCAACGGCGGTAATATTGGCGGTCAGACGCTCAGCAACGGGCTCTACAAATTCACCAGCACGGCTTATATAACGGGATCGGACCTCACGCTATCTGGTGGTCCAGACGATGTTTGGATCTTTCAGTGCGCTGCAGATCTTCAGATGGACAGCTATAGACAGATCATCCTGACCGGTGGCGCACAGGCCAGAAACGTTTTCTGGCAAGTGGGCAGTTCGGCGGTTATCGGCACGTACTCCGTCTTCAAGGGGACGATCATGGCTTACAGTGCCGTCACGCTAAATACCGGCAGCACACTGGAAGGCAGAGCATTGGCGCTCAATGCGGCGGTTACATTCAACGGCACGGGCGGCACTCTGCCGTCGGCGCTGCTTACGGTTTACGCCAGTCCGACTAACGGCGGCAGCGTGACAGGCGGCGGATTATTCCTGGTGGGCAGCACGAATCCGATCTCGGCGACGGCTTCCAGCGGCTGGGACTTCACCGGCTGGCTCGACGGCAACACCAACAGCCTGCGGAACGTCGTGGTGTTCAGCAACAGCGTCTATACCGCAATCTTCGTGAACACCAATTTGGCGCCGGCGACGATCACGGTTAATGCCAATCCGACCGATGGCGGTGCGGTGACGGGAAATGGAACTTTCCTGATCGGCAGCATCGATCCGATTTCGGCGACGGCTTCCAATGGGTGGCGCTTCGTCCAGTGGAGCGATGGCGACACCAACGCTCTACGGAACATCGTGGTACTCAGTAACGCCACCTATACCGCCAACTTCACAAACCTTCATCTGGTCGTACTGCTCCAGCAGGGCGACGGCGGTCTCGCGGGAATCTGGACGCTTGGCACCAACTATCTGCCGGCAACCTGGGATTTGGTCACCGGAGCCCTGGGCGGGAATTGGGTGCTCCGGGGCATGGGACAACAAAGAATCCTGCTGCAACAGGGCACGGGCGGCATTATCGGATTGTGGGAAACCGCCAATAATATTCCGTTTGCCTGGTGGCTGGTCTCCAACCCGCTGGCCGGATGGATCGCCCGCGATGTGGATGGCAATCGCATTCTGCTACAGCAGGGCGAAGGCGGATTGGTCGGCATCTGGACCTTAAGCACCGGCAATACACCGGCCACCTGGACGGCCGTGTATCCGCCCACGCCGGGGCTGATCGCCCGCGCCCTGTATGGCAACCGTATCCTGGTGCAATTCGGCAATAGCATCCCATACGGCGACATGGAAATCGGCATCTGGAACCTGGATGGCAACAATCAGGTTGTGTCGTATTTGCAGTTCAACGATGTGGGATTTCCGCCGGGATGGATCCTGCGCGACCTGACGCAGAACTACATTCTGCTGCAGCAAGGCGATGGCGGCATCGGCGGCCTCTGGAAATTGGATGCCAGCGGCTACCCCATCGCCTGGTATATGATCAGCGGCCCGATGCCGGGCTGGATCCTGCGCGCGATCGAAGAACAATAATCCGCGTCATCGATATGACGCATGCGTTTCCAAGCCTTGGAAACCATCCGAGAGAGCCGGATCCAAGGCTTGGAAAACGGTTGTTGAACAAGCAAAGGAACGATTATGAAAAAAGACAAGTTAAGCGTGTTGGGAATGGCGGCGGTTCTTGGAATCGCGACGGTGGTTGGCTGTAGTCAGAAGTCCGAGACAGAGTCACCCCAAGCGGCCGGAACCATGGAAAGAGCCGGCGCGGCAATTGACAATGCCGCGAAGAAAACCGCGGAAAAAACCGTGGAAGTGGCAACCAATGTCGCCGCGAAAACCACCGAGGCCGCAAAAGAAGCGGCGGCGGCGACAAAGGATGTTGCGCGACAGGTGGTCGAGAAGACAGGCGAAGTCATGGAAAAGGCCGGCGCCGCGGTTGAGAAAACCGGCTCGAACATGCAGAAGTAGATTCGGCATCCGTTGAAACCGGAAGTCGCGCGATCCGGACATCTGCCGCAGTTCAAACGGCGGCGCAGGACGACTTCCAAGTTGGAAAGCATCCGCTTGCCATCCGCCGTACTGACACGCGGATGGTGAAGCGGATCTTAATTATGGGTCGTTGCTTGGAAGGTTCGATCCTCAGTGAGAATCAATCGCACTCTTTTAGCCGTTTTTTCCGGAATAGCCCTGTTTGTTGTTGGGCTGGGCGTGTGGGCATCGTTGCGGGCTTTCGTGCAAATCCGGGAAGCCGCCGATGCGCGGAAGTATAGCTTCACACTTCCTGATCCCGTGCTGTAATTACGCATGTTTTTGCGAACTGCCCGGAAAATGACATGGCACTTTTTGACGCGTGACAAGTAAAGCGGCGTGGTGAATTCTTTGGGGCGAACAAACGGTCCCACAAAGGATCG
>CAIYGI010000167.1 GCA_903925685.1 uncultured bacterium | reverse complement strand
GGACGACAACACGCTGCTCTATGTGCATGATGCGATGCGCCCGGACCGCTCTGCGCCCAACGCCTGGCTGCAGCGCGCCGGACATGGACTCATCATTACGCGAAGGATACAGGTAAATGTCTGAGAACATGGAGGAAACGATGGAAAGCCCACTGAGTATATGGGGGTAGGTATATCAGATTGGTTGGACCCGAATAAGCTGTGATAAGAGGAGGGATTCAACAAGCTAAAAAGGCGAGGCGGCGGTGGGTTGGACTGACTCGTAGCAAAGGAGATGAGAAGAAAACAGAATGAGAAAGGAAAATGCAATGAACAACAAAGGCGAAGTGATGAGAAAATCAATGGGGCTTTCGATTGAAGTTGGCAAGCATCGCGTTTTGACCCGCGAAGCCGTGCGCGAGCCGCAACTGTTGAGGCTGCGGAACGGCGATCTGCTCCTCACCTGCCACGTCCAGTCCGACACGCATTTCGCCGAACGCCACGGACTGCGCTCGCGCGATGGCGGCAAAACATGGAAGCCCGCGCCGCGCCGCGCCCACCGCGAACAGGCTATCGGGCAAGGCGCGGATGGCACGGTCCTCGCCTTCGATATTTATACATTTGAGCGCAAGCCGGGCGAATACGTCGCGTCATATTTCAGGTCCGATAACGGCGGCGCCACGTTTACGGGCCCCCACGAATCGGTCGTCTTCGTCAATAGCGTGGCCAGCGGCGAGTATCCTACGCCTGACCAATTCCCGGCCAAAGACCACCCCATGCGCCATTTCTATCAGCCGCTGCCAACTTACTATGAACAAATCGTCCGGAAGAGTTCCCAACGCACGGGGATGGGCTTCTGGCGTTATCTCATCGAGCGCAACGGCCGTTGGCTGGCGCCTATGCAGGGCAAGTTTCATGGAGACGGTTTCTATCGCACCATCCTGGTCGCCTCCGAGGATGGCGGTAAAACGTGGACCTTCGTAAGCACGATTGCCGACCGGTGTGGCGGCGTTGCGGACGATGGCTTTTGCGAGCCGGCGCTGATCGGGGTGGCTGACGGCAGCCTGCTCTGCGTCATGCGCCGGGGAGGCGGATTGCCGCTCGCGCAGTGCCGCTCCACCGACGGAGGAAACACATGGAGCCCGCCTGAATTACTCGCGGGCCATGGAGTGGATCCGGATTTGGTCCTCATGTCGAACGGCGTGCTGGCATGCACTTACGGAAGGCCGGGGATGCACATCATGTTCAGCGAGGACGGCTGCGGGTATTCATGGGGCTACCGGACTGCGATCGGCGACTGGCTGAGTTCCTGCTACATGGGCATCGCCGAGGTCGACCCCGGCAAACTTCTGCTTGTGTATGACCGGTGCGACGCTGGCCCAAACGAGGACCACCGTGACCCGAACAAGTGCCATGTTGGCTCCACCACCCTCAGTGTGAGGCTGAAAACACGCAATCCTGCGGTTCCGAAAACTCGTTGACCGCTGAGTGGATCTCGCCCTACAATTCGCGCAGCTCAAGCCGCGTCAGGTGCTGCATTTAAAGAGCCAATGATGCGGGAGAAGTCGGTGCTTTCAAGCTGGAATCAACGGGCTGGTTTAAAAGGGAAGGGAATGTGCGCATCCATGAATAGGGAATTACGAACGCTTGATCTTCGGGAAAACGCGCTGCGGTCCATCCGTTTCCTCGAGAGTGCGACGAATGCCAAGCGTAATTACATGCCTTACTTCCGGATCAATTTCTCGGTGAACCCGCCGCGGTTCGAGCATGTCGTGCATTTTGACGATCCGGAAAACATCGCCCGCTGGTACTATGGGTTTATCTGTGCCCAGATGGTTTCCGGTACGCGCAAGGGGGAACGGTTCAGGCAGGGAATCGAGCGCGAGATTGCGCGGCGCTTGATCGGTCCGCACGGTTTCATGTACACGTCGAAGCAGACCACGCAATTTTGTCCGACCGTGAAGGAGCCATACTCCTGGTTGTGGGGGGATCGTTCCGTTCTTCAGTCCTGGGTGCTGGATTACATGCGCGCCTCGGACGCGAAGGCGCGGAAACGCTATGAAAAATGGATCCGGACCATGGTGGGCGGTCTGCAGGAGTTCAGCGTCAAGATCGGGAAATACGTTTTGTTCCCGACCTACATGCCGGGTCTCAGTTATAAAAGGCCGGCGCATTTGAAATTGCCCGTGGACGCGGAGGGAATCCTGAAGGAAATGCAGCTTTTTTGTGACGGCCAGCAGGATTATCTGCCGCCGCCCATGGACAACCTCGGCGGAATGATTTTTCCGCTGGTCCAGTGGTATGAAGCCAGCGGGGATCGGCGCGCGCTGGATCTGGCCGTCGGGATCAGCCACTCCATCGTGGATTTCCATACGGCCTGCGACAACAAAACGAATCCGGTCGGGTGCATGAGCAATAACCACGGGACGCTGAACGCCATGGCCGGGGTGCTGGCCGCGGCGCGGCACGTTCCGAACCGGCGCCATGTGGCATGGGCGCGGATGCTGTTCGAGTTTTACCGCTCGCGCTGCGCCAGCTCATTCGGATGGGTGGCGGAGAATGAAAGCGTGGATCCGGGCCGGCCGCTGGAGCGGATGTCATGCGAGGGGTGCGCCGCCATAGATCTTGTCATCGTCGGGATCGAATTGGCGAAGGCGGGCTACTTGGAGTGCTGGGATATCGTCGAGCGCTCGGCGCGAAACTACCTGACCCAGGCGCAGCCGAAGCATATCGGCCCGATTTCGTTGAAGGGCGTGGCGGTGAACATTACCGAGGAAAACCGCAAGAATAATTTCATACCCCCGGAGCTATGCGATGACCGGGACATCGCCAGAAGGGCGGTGGGCTGCATGGCGGGCTGGGGCGCGCCGAACGATGTCCTGGATCCGCGGGGGAAAGGGGCCATGCTTGTGCAGAACTGCTGCTCAGCTCATTTGCCGTTCGGCTTGTACCGCGTGTGGGAGCATATCGCGATTTTGAAGCAGGAGGGATTATACGTGAACCTGCTGTTGAATCATAGCGGCCGCGCGTGCGAAGTGACGGATTACCAGCCCGGCGAGGGACGCGTCGACATAAAAATGAAAGTGTCCGCCGATCTTTACGTCCGCATGCCGGAGTGGGTGGAAAGGGACAACGTTCGAGTAAAAGTCGGCAACGCCCGCGTTGCCTGCGCCTGGGATGAGTCAAAGCGGTATGTGGCGATCGGGAAATTGGAGCGTGGAACAAAGGCAACGATAACGTATCCCCTGCGTCGCTGGAAGATCAAGGAATTGCTCGGCGGAACCGTGTACACCACCGATTGGATCGGCGACACCGTGGTCGGCATCGATCCGCCCGGCCGATTCGTCCCAATTTTCGGATAGCCGATCTTCTTGCATTGCGGCTTCTTGCACGCCATTCTGCTGCCTCAACAAGCAACACGAAAAAAGGAGATTCGAATTTTACACTACAAGGACATGCCGGTTCTGGCGAGCGAGGCTACGATTCGAAAAGCGGCGGGGGTGACGGTGGAGATTGGGGCGCCGCAGATCGTCGCCGCCAGGGATGACTCGCCGGACGAGGGAACTTTCGTGGGGCCCCATCTGAAGCGCTTCGGCCAGTCTGTTTATTTGAACTGGTCGTTTTGGTGGGATGCGGAATGCCCTTTTCTGCCCGACAAGCCCAACGGCCGCGTGAGCCATGACGGCGGTCTGACGTGGGAAAAGCAGACGGCGCTCATGCCGACTGGCGGGAAATACCAGACCGGCGAGCGCGAGATCACCTGTTGGTTCTCGGATGCCTTTGAAATCCAAGGACGACCCGGAGTGTATAAAATCCCCACCTGGCGCTCGTCCGACTTGGGCCAGACGTGGAGCGGCCACACATGGACAACCGTCGAGTATCCCGGGACCAAAGGGCTGGATAGCTACGATCCTCCCGAAGAGTATCGCAAGAAGGACGGCAACTACATCCGCGGAGCCCAGTTAACGACCCCGCCCGCGTACCTCGAGCCGTTTTTTCGCGAAGTGTCTCGTCTGCGTCCGCTCGTTCATCCTGGCCTTAACGCTCAGGCCAGGGATCAGGATGGGACACTCTATAGTATGACATATGGCCGTTACCTCAAGGATACCGCCGGCATCCGGGATTGGGACCGCGAGTACTGGCAACGGCTGAACTGGTATCGCTACGCCGTGCTGATGCAGGTGTCGCGCGATCACGGCCGCACCTGGACTTTCGCCGGCGTGCCGGTGGACGGATCGGACTACGAGCCGCGCTTGGGCATTAAACCCGGCGGCTCCCAGTACGACGAAGATTCGTTTGCGATCAATCCTGACAATCAAATCGGAGCCGGCTTCAAGGGGCGGGTGGACTTCTGCCCCGCCGATGGCTTCAGCGAACCCTCCCTGGTGATCTTCCCGGACGGCGAAATGCTTTGCGCCCTGCGGACCGGAAGCAACAAGCCGCTTTACTGTGTTCGCAGTTACGACCGGGGCCGAACCTGGACTCGGGCCGAACTCTTGACACCAAGGTACATTGGTCCTGTTTGCGGGGTGCTTCCCAAATTGGTATTGCTCAAGAACGGCATCCTGGCGCTATGCACCGGCCGGCCCGACTGTACCGTCCATTTCTCGAAGGACCGGGGCCGCACCTGGTTCCTGAGCGAAACGCTGTTCGCCACCCCCGGGATTGGTTGGGATGGGGTTTATTCGGGGAGTCACCAAAACAACTCCATGATCGCGGTGGACGACAACACACTGCTCTATGTGCATGACGCCACGCGCCCGGACTCCGCGGCGCCCAACGCCTGGCTGCGGCACGCCGGACATGGACTCGTCATTGCGCGAAGAATACAGGTAAATATCTGAGGAATTATGACAACATCCGAACAACGCGACTTGATCCGCCAGTTGGCCGGCGAAGTGGCCGGCATCGCCGCCCGGCCCGAACAACAAGAGAAGATCAAGGGCTGGAAAAGCCTGAACAGCCTGCGGCCTCAGCGGCCCATGCTGTGGATCATGGAGATTCCATGGGGTGAGTTCGCGGACCAGGTGGACGATCTCCGTCTACAATGCGCGGAGCCCCAACTGCGCCCGATTGAACAGGAATTGCGGCGTAAATTGTTCACGGCCCGGCGCCTGGCCTGTGACGAGGTGGTGGAGGATGCCTGGTGGTTTCCGTTGCAAATCGGCGGCAACGAGTTTGGCCCGGATATCAAGGAACAGACACTTCCCCCGGGCGCTTCCGGCATACGTTCCCATCACTTTGAGTCGGCCATCAAGGATTTTCCAGATATCGAAAAAATCCAAATGCCTCGGGTGCATCATGACGAGGCCGGCACGTTGGCCCGTCGGGAATTTCTGGAGGGCTTGTTCGGGGACACGTTGCCCGTGCGCTCCTTTGGTCCGCGCCGGCACTGGTTTTCGGGCTGGGATGACTTGGTGCGTTGGACCGGGGTGACGGAGGTGCTCACGGATTTGGTGGACCGGCCGGAGTTTCTGCACGCCCTGATGCGGCGCCTGACCGACGCGGTGATGGCGTGTTTGACCCAGTACGAGGAGCTGGGGCTGCTGGGCTATCCCCATCCCGAAGAACACGTCGGGCAGGGCGGGGCGGGTTACACCGACGAACTGCCCCAACCAGGTTACGATCCGGCGCGGATCCGCCTGATTGACCACTGGGGCGGAGCCACGGCTCAGGTTTTCGGCGAGGTCTCGCCGGCCATGCACGAGGAGTTTGCCCTGCAATACGAGATCGAAGTCATGAGCCGCTTCGGCCTGAACTACTACGGTTGCTGCGAGCCGTTGCACAACAAGATGCACCTGATGGCCAAGGTTCCGCGCTTGCGCAAAATATCCATCAGCCCCTGGTGCGACGTGGCCAAGGCCGCGGCCCAGGCGCAGGGCCGGTACGTGTTCAGTCACAAGCCGAATCCCGCCTGCTTTGCCGGGGATCGGTTTGACCTGCCGCGCGCCGAACAGGAAGTGCGGTCGCGCCTGAAACAGTCCGGCGGCATGCCCTGCGAGATCATCATGAAGGACATCAGCACGGTGCGCGGCGATGTGCAGCGGCTGATCGACTGGTGTCAAATGGCCTATCGCATCGTGAAGCAATGAAAAAATGGGAACTACTATGAATCAGGAAGATTGCCGGCGCGAACTGGGCGCCCTGCTGCCCGCCGGCTGGACCGGCACGGTCGAACTGGACGCGGGATTGGACTGCGACTACACCCTGACGGTCAAGGGTAATCACGTGGTCGCGCGGGCCTCGCGCCTGCGGAATGCCCTGTGCGCGGTGGGGGATGTCGAAAGTGCCATCCGTTCAGGACGGCCGTTGCGGAACAAGCGCGTGACCTCGCCATTACCCCTGCGTCTGGTGGAGGCCTGGGCGCCGATGCACTCGCACATGTACCTGCCCTTGCCGGAATACCACGAGCATTCCTGGCACATTCGGTTGCGCGATCGGCTCTCGCCGGACGTCGTCGAGTCGGAAATGGAGATGGCCGTCATCCGGTTCGAAAAATATGTCAAACTCGTGGCCAAGCAGGGATTCACGCACGTTGTGCTGGATGACCAGGATTACCTGGTGTTGTTTCCGCGGCATCCGGAAATCTATCCGGTGGGCGGCCATTTCCACCGGCGGCATCTGGTCTATCGGCGTCTTTTCCGGCGGTTGCTGGATATCGCCGCCGCGCACGATCTGGGGTTTGTGCTGTTCTGCCAGGAACTCGGCTATACCCCGCCAACGAAGGCGTTCTTCGGCGAGATATGTCCTTGCAACGAGAAAATGTGGACGCACCTTGAGGAGAAGTACGATGAATTGGCGGAGGTCTTTCCCGAGTTTGACGGGTACATGGTCAAGGTCTCCGATTCCTTTATGCCCCTGGATGGGTATTACTTCCACACCGATCTCTTTCGACATGAGTGCCCGGCTTGCCGGCATCTGACCCCGCTGCAACGGTTGAAAGCCTTTGTGGACCGCATGTACCGGGTTGTGGTCCAAAAGCATAATCGCGAGCTGTACTACCGCACCTGGGATGTCGCACACGGCATCCATGTGGATATCGAGAAACATCGGGAACTGTTTGCGGGGATCGATGACGCGCGGGTGCATCCGCTGCTTAAGTACACGAAGGGCGACTTCATGATCTCCAATCAGTTTCATCCCGGGATTGGCGGCATGCCCAATCAGATCATCGAATACCAGTTCAAACTCGAACACGACGGGCATGGTTCTCTGCCTCTCTACATTGGCGCCGTGCATGAGGAGTCCCTCCGGGAAAACATAGCTAAAGGCATCGCCGGCATCTGGGCCTGGCCGGTGGGGGGCGGCACTTCCTCGATCAATAACATCACCCATTTCAAGGGCTTTACGCGTTTCGCGGAGGTCAACCAGTTCGTTTTTGCCCGCAAGATGCTGGAGCCGGAGGTTCCGCACACGGAGTTCCTGGCCATCTGGGGCGACGGCTTGCTGGGTCCGGGGAATGGCGCGCCCCTGGGCGAAATCCTCTGTTTCTTGACGGAGGCATTCCGCTTGACGGGTAACTTCGGCGAATTGTGGACGGGCAACCGCGAATATGCGCAGTCTTATTTCCATCACGGGTGGTTTTACGACTGGCAGCATTTCCGACTCGGGCATACTGCGATGGAATCGGCCGGCGACGACATCCGCAAGAACGTGCTGCCGTTCATCTCCGACCTGGACGCGGCCATTCAACGCATGTATCGCGGCGCCGCCATGTTCCGGGAAGCGCGCGAAAGTTTTGAGCGGCGCGTGCGGCGTTTGCCGGGTTACGAGCATGAATATGTCGCCTTTCTGGATCAATTCATGGCTGCGGAAGCCTTCGCCGACCTGTGCGCGGTGTGGGTGGAAACAATGCTCCGCTTCTACAGCGGCCGGTTTGCGGCGGACCCGTTGGAAAAACTGCTCCGGCGACTTGAGGCTGCCAAGCAGCTTTACGACCGCAATCACGGATTGTTTGTAACCCAATGCATGGATTATTTCATATCCATGGCGCGCCGGTCGCCGGCAGAGCGGAAACAATAAAATGGGTGGAGCCGTGCTTATATCCAAACGATCTGCTAGAATAACGGTCTTTAATTTGAACACCTGAAAGGAGTCTATGAAAATCGTATTGCTGGGAGGCGGAAGTCTGTATTTTGAAACGGTGATCGCGGAATTGGCCTGCACCCCCGAATTGGCCGGCAGCGACGTGATGCTGTATGACGTCGACGCCAAACGCATGGACCTTGTCTACCGGGTGGGCTTGCGCATTGTCGCCGAAACCAAGGCCGAACTGCGCTTGTCGGCTACGACCTCTTTGGCGCGCGCCCTGGATGGCGCGAATTTCGCCATCGCATCCATCGGCGTGCACGGACCGAAGGCCGGATGGCACAAGCTGGATTCCGATGTCGCCGCGAAGTTCGGGATCATGCAGACCACGGGCGACACGGTCGGCCCGTCCGGGCTGTCTCAAGCCCTGCGGATTATTCCCATCTTTCTTCAGATCGCTCGCGCCATGGAGAAATATTGTCCGGACGCCGTCTTGCTGAATCATTCCAACCCGATGGGCGCCATTTGTCGGGCGGTCGCCAAGTACACCCGAATCCGGGTCATCGGCTATTGCCACAACGTGGCCGGGGACTTGAGGTTTTTCGGCCGCATTCTCAAACTCGACCACCAGGCCTTGGAGCCGGTTTTCGCGGGGCCCAATCACTGCGTCTGGATGTGGGGCTTGAAGTATCATGGGCGCGACGTCTTCCCGCTGCTCAAGCGGCGGCTGGCGGACTTCAACGCCGGGAAACCGTTGCCGCCGAGGGAGGATGGCACGGGGACAACTCTCAAGGGCCACTGGTTTGCCGCGGATATGATGGAGTTGTTCGATGTTTTTCCCGTGGGGGGCGACCGGCATCTGATCGAGTTCTTCCCGCACGCCCGGCGGGCGACTTCTCCCCGTCGCATTCCCTATGAACTCCAGTGGCGTTCGGAGATGATTCGCGAGAATCAATTGAGCGCGGAATTGAACTCCTCTCCAGCCAAGATGCGCTTGAAGGCGCAGGGGAAGCATCCGGTATGGTTGCCGGACCCCAAGCAACCCACGCCCGAGAACATGGGCCAGCAGATCCGGGCCTTGCGTTACGGGCCGGCCATGATGCACACCCTCAATGTTCCCAACCGGGGGGCGGTGCCCAATCTACCTGACTGGGCGGTGATCGAACTGCGCGCCGAGATCGGTCCGAACGGCACGCGTCCGATCGTGGTGGGCGACATGCCGATCCAGGCGGCGCGCTGGAGCCTGGCCCAGATCTACGCCCACGAATTGAGTGTGGATGCGGCGGCGGAAGGCAGCCGGGAGAAGGCGTTGATGGCCATGGCCTCCGATCCCATGATTCGCGATTTCGATGAGGCACGGCGCGTTTTCGATGCCATAGTCAAAGCGCAAGGGCCGCGCTTGAAAGCCTTCCGCGCCTAAACCAAAGCGGGCGTCAGCCCGCAACCCAAAGATTTCTAACTACGAAAAGCGCGAAATACACGAAAGAGAGATTGGTTTCCCGGGACCGTCATCTCTCCCGATTTTCGCGCATTTCGTAGTTAATTATTAAGGAGTCAATGGTATGTCAACTGTAGAATTTCCCATGCAAACGACGCGGGCGGCAACGCGCCGCTTGGGCGGTTTCAGAATCCGAATCGGCGAGCCGTTTATCATCGCCAGCCGGGAACAGTATCCGGATGAGGGCAAGTTCTGTCATCCGTACCTCTGGTGGTCGCGCGACGCGCTCTTCCTGAATTGGAACTTTGACCGGGACATGCTCGATGGCCGTGCGGCCGACCGCCCCAACGGGCGGCTGAGCCGCGATGGCGGCCGCACCTGGCAACGGCAAACCGTGCTGGCGCCGGGCGGACCAAAGATCGTGACCGGCCCGGCGGAGATAACGTCCTACGGGCAGGCTTTCGAAGTTCCCGGCGCGCCGGGCCATTTTCGCATGGCGACCTGGCGGTCAATGGACAACGGGCAGTCCTGGGGCGACATGACCTGGACGGAACTGGAATATCCAGGCACGCGCGGCCTGGACATCTATGATCCGCCGGACAACTATAAACTGTATAGCCTCGAATACAATAGCGGCATGCAGCGTCCCGCGCCTCCGGCCTATATGGAAACGCTGTTTCGGCAGGCCGGCACGCGCAAGCGCGGGCCCGGCTTCGACCACCTTAGCGCCGATTCCAATGGCATACTCTATGGACTTACCCATGGCGCCCGTTATGTGACTGGCGGAGATAATATTGGGGATGAGCGCGCCTTTTGGGACAAACTCGATTGGTTTCGGTTGCCCATTCGCATGCAGAAGTCAACCGACGGCGGCCGCGTGTGGACATATGCCGGCGTGGTGGCGCACGACGAAAAACACCGCGTCGAACCCGGCGCGACCGATGTTTTCACTGAACCCTCGCTGGCCGTTTATCCGGACGGCGAGATGGTTTGCGTCATGCGAACCGGATCTCTCAAGCCGCTTTACCTGGTGAGGAGCCGTGACGCAGGAGCGACGTGGAGCGAACCGGTTAAACTGCCCATCCGCGGCGTCACCCCGCACCTGGCGCCGATGCCCGGCGGCGTGCTCGCGCTGGCCACTGGGCGGCCCGATTGCACCGTACACTTTTCCCTCGACCGCGGAGCGACCTGGCCGCTCAGTCAAACGCTTTTCAACGCGACGGGGTGCGTTCCGGACAAGTACGCGAACAGCACGTGTAACATCCAATTAACTGGCATTGACGACCATACGCTGCTCTATGTCCATGACGCCTTCCGGTACGACGCGACTGAGGCCGATGGCTGGCTCAAGAGCGCCGGTTACGGGCGGATGATCGGGCGGCATATTTTCGTGGAGAAAAGCCTGGGCGCCGCCTGCATCAGCCGGCTGGTCGGCGTTTGCCGGCCCTTGCTCAAATTGGGCGAACGCCCGACGCAAGGCACAGCCGCAACAATCCCCGAGGCCGTGGCGCTCCAGCGCGACAGGAAGAAGCTCACGCTGGACGGCAAACTGGATGACCCCTTTTGGGAAGGCTTGAAGGCCTACATGTTGCGGCGTGGAGACACCGGCGGGCCACCGGACCCTGGCTTGGAAACGACCTTCCGGGTCGCCTGGGCCGACGGCGCGCTTTACATCGGCATCGAGTGCCGGGATAACGACATGCCGAACCTGAACATCGGTGCCTCGGAGAATGGCGATCAGAAGATTTGGGAGGGCGACAACCTCGATCTTCTGATCCAGACCCAGACGCACGCCTATTACCAGATCGGCATCGGCCCGACCGGGGCTGTGGTGGCCGCGGACCGGGAAAACGGCGTTAATTGGCGCTGGTCATCGGGCGCCGAGGTGGCGTCGCATAGGGGCAAAGACTTCTGGAGCGTCGAATTGCGCCTTCCGGTTGTCGATCCCAAGACCGCAGACTTCGACCCGCTGCGCGGCATCGCGGGGCAAAGACCGACCGACACCGCCCCCTGGCATTTTAATCTTGGCCGCCAGCGCGTGAGAGGACGGGAATGGACATTCCACGTCTTTTCCCACAGCAATTTGCCGTCATTCTTCCACGAAGTGACGATGTTCGGCAAATTGGTTGTCAAGTAAAAATGAAGGAGGAGCGCATGGCATCAAGAATGACGGTTAAGTCCAAGTCTTTGGTCATCAAGAACGGCAAGGTTCTACTCGCTAGCGGCGAACTCGTTGAGAAGAACCTGCTCTTGGAGAACGGGCGAATCGCAAAGATCGGCGCTGCGAACCGTGCCGCGGTCGAATTGGACGCGGCTGGCGCATACGTGCTGCCCGGCCTTATAGATATCCACACGCACGGTATCGGTTACGAATCCTCCAACGGTTCCCTGAAAGCGTACGCGGAAAAGGAAGCGGCGCGGGGCACGACGACATTCTATCCGACGCTATTTGGTCCGCCAGAGGTCAGCGCCGGCCACATGCGGCGTCACATTGAGGAGACCGATAATCTGCGCGCGTTGCCGCAGATCGGCGGATTTCGCCTGGAATCGCCTTATCTTGGCCGCACCGGCGCCGGAATATCGACGGACCTGGCCCCGATCAGCAAGGCCACAACGAACATGCTCATGAAGGCCGGGGGCGGTAAGATTAAAATATGGGATTTCTCGCCTGAACTATCGGGCGCTATTGCGACCATCGCTTCCTTGAGTCGCGCCGGCATGGTGTGCAGCCTCGCGCATACGCGATGCACCATCGCTCAGGCGCGGCAGGCAGTCGAGGCTGGCGCGCGGCTGGTTACCCACCTGTTCGATACCTTTGAAATCCCGCCGACGACGGATCCGGGCGTCTATCCGGCTGGTCTGGTGGACTATCTTCTGATTGAGGACCGGGTGGCCTGCGAAATCATTCCGGATGGGACGCATGTCGACCCACTGCACGTCGAAAAAACGTTCCGCTGTAAGCCGGCGGACCGGCTCGTGTTTGTTACGGACAGCAACTTCGGGGCTGGGCTTCCGTCCGGCGATTACGTTCTGCCGCAGGGGTGGGGCAGAGTGCGCATCAACGGTTCCAATAATGGCGTGCGCCTGATTGATCGCAAAATGGCATTGGCCGGGAGCGCCATGACGCCGATCGATGGTCTCCGCAATGCCGTTCGCCTGTTCGGCCGTGACATGGCCGCCGCCAGCAGGTTGTGTTCGAAGAACGCGGCCGGGCTGCTCGGCCTCAACAAAGGCGAGATTGCGGCTGATCGCGATGCGGACCTCGTGATTCTAGACTCGAATCTCGATGTGCTCCACACTATCGTCGCCGGAAAGGTGATCTACTCGCGCGGCTAACGGCTGGTTGTTGTCGTATCAGCGCTCCGCGATCGTTTCATTCTTCGCCCAGGTGCCGTCATCCGCAATGGTCACCTTGGCCGGATACAGCAAGCCCCAGTCGCGCCGGCGCAGGTATGAATCCAGCAGCGTGGCGAGGCTGGGGCGCACCGCGCCGTGAAAACGCTCCACGCCGCGCACGCGGATGCGCACGTCCTGCAGGTTGACCATTTTTGGATGAAGCCACAGCGTGAACCCGGTGACGTTCCGCGGGGTCACATCGATGCTGCCGTCCGGATTCAGATGCGCCTCAACGGCGCCGGCGGGAACATGCTTGCGCTTGAGGGTCAGGGCGAAGTTGTTCCAGTCCTCCTCCACGTTCAAGCGGACCTCGGACATGGTGACCATGTCGAAGATGATGGTCTCCTTGCCGATCCCGTCGATCGTGACCCAGCGCGTGTGCGGCGCCGCGGAGATGCTGTGAAAGTCGGTGTGATTTTCGTAAGCGGCCAGCGGCACCTTGTGGCGGCGAAAATCGGTCCGGGGGCCCAGCCCGCGCGGGCTGACGGCCACCACGTGTGGAAAGAATGGATCGCGGCGACGCCCCTTGTTCCAGTCGAGCCATTCGCGCAACACCCAGATCGCTTCGGATATCTTGTCGTGGCAGCCGGAGTGTTCCCGGTAGAAGCACGGAATCCCGGATTCCTCCAGCCGGCGCCGGGCCAGACGCGCAAATTCAATGTCCGTACCATGATGGCGGTGAAACAAAATCGTGTCATTGACGGCCTGGCACAGCCACATCGTGGTGCCGGACAGCGCCCGCCAGCAGGCGAAGTCCCAGTGACCGGCGGCGGCCAGGAAGCTCGTGAACCGGTCGGAGAAGCGATGGGCCATGTGATAGGCGCCCATGCCGCCCATGGAATGCCCCGCCAGGATCATGTCGTTCGGATCAATCGCGTAATGGCAGCCGATCTCCTCGATCACGTCCGCAAGGTACTCATCCGCCTCGGGCAGTTGCCAGCGCGACCAGCAGTAATAATCCGGCGGGGCGCTGGGCCAGCACACGATCCGGCCGCTCTCCTCGAAAACCTTGTTCGCGCCCGGATCGTCCTCGTGGATGGACTTGAGGGTGCCGCCGGCGCCCCTGCCGCCGCCGTGAAGCCACACGGCCAGACCGCGCGGGCGCGAAGGATCGTAGTCCGCCGGCACGTAAAGCATGAAGGGCTGCCGCGGATACTTGCCCGCCAGCCGCGGCGAGGTGAACTGGCGTTCGATCATCCAGCCGGTCTCGGGCTTCGTCGGCGGGACGGGCTTCACGGCCCGAACAACCGCGTCGAAATCTCCATCGTACGATTCCAGCACAGAGCGATATTCCGCCCTCTCCTTGTCGTCACGCGCCGATAGATAGCCTCGGCTGGCCGCCACGATCGTGTCCGGTGATTGTTTCATCATTGTCCCTCGATCATTTTGCAAAAACTCCGCAAAATCGCCATTGAAAGAACGGCGCATATCTTCATTACGGGCTATTATATTAAAAAAAGGCGTCGCCATACAATGAGGAATTGTCTAAAAGGGGGTATCCATGTAACGCAAACGCCCCCTACAGGTTGTGTTTTCTTTCGACGATCTGTCGGTAGGGCAATGGGGCGGTCTGCACGGCTTGCTCTACGAGACGATAAAACAGCAAGCCTCGTGATTGAGATGTGC
>CAIYGI010000166.1 GCA_903925685.1 uncultured bacterium | reverse complement strand
TTGCAACGCGTGTTCCTCGGCAACCCCTTTGTGCCGGCGGTCAACACCTCGTGAGCCTCGCCCACGCGCCGGGTTCGGACGCACCGCCATTCACTCTCAGGTGGCCGCCCGCTTTGGGGCGGCTACCTGAGCAGTTACAACCACGGAATCAAAACCCTTTCATGTGCAACGTCTTATCCTATTCTGACTCCTGACTTCTGGATTCTGACTTCTCGCTTGCAACTCCCCCCTACTCCACAACCGCTTTGAAGAACCGGTTGCTGGCGTCGACCGCGTTGGTGTAGGTCGTCTGTCCGCTATCAACGCTGTCGTGTGTGACATTGTCCGAGAGAACAAAGTATGCGGTCACGCCGGACGTAATCGTGCGGGTAGATGAGATCGCCTTGGGCGCGTGGTTGGTTGTGATCGTGATCGAACAGGTGGCAACCGTGGAAGTCTCGGAGCCGTCCGCGGCAACCCATGTGAATGAGTCTGTTCCAATATAACCTGCGGTGGGTTGATACGTATACCACCCATAAATACTACGCTGTTGTATCGTACCGTGCTGCGGTGCGCTGACGATCGAATAACGAAACCGCCAATCATACTGCGAATAACCTACGTATAGGTAGAGGCCAATTTCGAGCGGGCTACCAGTTCCTGCATCGAGTCATAAGACCCCCTGTCCAGAATGCTTGGATTTTCTCCAAGGGGAACCGTCCCCGCATTCAATCCGCGAAATCCCGCGCAATCCGTAGATTCTGACTCCTGACTTCTGGATTCTGACTTCTCTCTTGCAAACACCCCGGAAGGGGTTTTGCAAGAGCCTCCTGTAACAGCGCGGCCATCTGAACCACCCGGCTGGCACGCGCCGCGGCAGTTTGCTCATGCGTCACCATCAGTACGGCGTGACCCCCTTGTGAAAATAACCGTAACTGGTCAATGACAATTTCCGCGCTCGCCGTATCGAGGTTTCCCGTCGGCTCATCCGCCAAAATCACCCGGGGCTCTGTCAGCAGGGCGCGCGCCAACGCAACCCGCTGCCGCTCACCCGTGCTCAGTTGCGTCGGCAAATGCGACAGCCGATCCTCCAACCCGACCGTCACCAGCAACTTACGCGCCCGGACCTGCGCGTCAGCGACTCGTGCAGCCAGCGAGGGGAAAATTACGTTTTGCAGCACCGTCAGATAGGGAACCAGATGAAACTGCTGAAACACAAAACCGATATTCTCCGCGCGGAAAGCGGCCAGCGCCTCGGCAGGTCTGCCATAAACCGGATCGCCGCGCAACCGCACGGATCCGGCATCCGGCTGGAGCAATCCGCCGGCGGTCAGCAGCAGCGTGGTCTTGCCGGAACCGCTGGGACCGCACAAGGCCACGAATTCGCCTGCCTGTACCTGCAACGAAACGCCGCACAGCACGTCCCTGCGCTGGCCGCGGGTCGTGTAGGATTTATGAATGGCACACAGTTCCAGCATGAATGAATTTCCTATTCCTGCAACAGCGGCGCCGGTTCTTCCTGCGACGCCAGCAGCGCCGGCAGCCACGCAGCCAGCAACGATACACCTAGAATCCCCAGCGGCGTCCACAACCACACCGCCCGTTCAAACGTCGCGCCGGGGACCATGCAGATTCCGCCGGCCACGCCCAGCACAACGCCCGGGACAGCCACGGCCAGCGCCTTTCCGAGGAAAAGCGCCAGAATCTGTCTTTGCCGGAAGCCAATGGCCCGGAAGAGTCCGATCTCATAGCGCCGTTGCCGCACGTTCAGCAGCATCAGGGTGAGCGTCATGATAATCGCCACGCTGATGACGACCGGGATCAGGATGGCGGCAAACGACTCGCGCTGCCGGAGCAACCGAACCTGATACTCTTGCTCCTGGCGGATCGAAGCTTCGGCTTGCGTCGCGGCACGGTTGCGCGCCTCGGCGCGCGTGATGGCAGAGGACGACAACTCCAGCACCTGGACGCCGGGGATTAAACGCCCGATCTCCGCGCGAATCCGGACCAGACGGTCGGGCTCACAGGCACACTCCAACCCCATGATGGCGTTGATCTGGCCTTTCCGCCCCAGCAGTTCCTGGGCGGTTTTGAGGTCAATCCAGACCGTCAGGTCATCCCAGTTCCCTTTTGCCGGCAGCAGCGTAACCACCTGAAAGGTCTGCCCGTGCAACTGCACGGTCGCGCCAACCTTGAGCTTACCGTCGCGCCATAATTCATGCCCCACCATCATCTGTCCGACCGGGATTTTCGCCTGCAAGGGCTTTTGCCCGGCACTTTGGATGTAGACCTCGCCGGGCGCACCCACGAGCACGATGCGTCGGCCCATCTCCGGCCATTCGATCGGCTGGGTCAGCGTCGGCAGGACGTGATTGATCGTCGCCAGTTTGCTGTTGGCCAGACGGGATGCGTATTCTTCGGGAAGAAAATGCGGCGTGGCCTGCGGATCGTACAGGTCAACCGGATGCACGCCTTCGGGAAGGATCAACAGGTTGAACCCCAGTTTGAGCATGATCTTCCGGTAATCGTCCTCAAGTTGAGCCATCATCCCCTTGAGTTCCCGGCCTTTTTGGGCGAGAAGCTGTTCCGTCCTGCGGGTGTGCTCCTGCAAGAGAAGAAGTTGTGCTGCGATGGATCCTGCCGCAAGAGCCATGATCGCCACCAGTGCCAGCGATGACCCGAGTCGGTGCAGCATTTCCTGCCAGATCAATCGCCACAGACTCATGTTTTTAACTCCGTCGCCGCCACAGCCGGAATACACTCAACACGAGGATGCCCGCCACAGCCACGACGACTGTCCGCGTCAGGTTTCGGAAGAGCGCCGGATGATTTCCCATACTTACGGTTGCCACGGTTTGCGTCACAACCGAATGTGCTTGCGCCCCGGTGGGTGTCTGTACCAGCGCTGCCATCGAAGGTGGCGCAACCGGCGCATCGGGGCGCGCAATGACCGATGCATTCGGATCAGCCGACGGGTACGAGTCAGCATCCCAGTCTGCGGCAAAAAGCAAGCCAACACCAGGGTGCATCTCTTTGATTTGACACGAACACGATGCCGTGACCATCTGGCAGATCTGCGACACCCGTTCCATGGCACTGTCGCTGTTGGCTGCAAACGGCGGAAAGGCCCGGCCCCGCCCGTATAAGCCGATAATGGCCGGTTCACCCTGGGCAACACGTTGCCGCATTCCCGGAGACAGCGCGAAAGCCATGCTCAGAAACACTGTTTCCGCGGCATCGCGCAGATCCACAGTCTGTCGACTGTAATGGATCGGTTTTTCAGCAGGAGCCGAAGGCGCTGGGTCCGCCGGATCCGGGGCCGCCGGTTGCTGCTGCTCCAAGCCGCGCAACGTCGCATCCAGTTTCTGCTGTGCCTCCTGATCGCGGGCCGCATTGCCGCCGCGTACCAGCACAAAGGCCGCCGCCTTGCCAGCCTGCAAATCCCGGACGATCCGGGTGCGCAGCGGCGATGCGCTCAGCAGCCGCGCGGAATTTTCGGCAAGCGGCGCGCTCCAAGCGACTGCGAGACCTGTGGGCTGCTCCGGGGATCTTTCCGAAGATTTTTTCTGTTCCGGAAACAACACCACGAGCGTTGGCAGTTGTGCGTCCTGCAGATGCAGTTCCGCCCATGTTTCCGCCGCATCTTTTGCAGTCTGATCGCTGTCCATAAAAACAGCATTCAGTGGCAGATCCGTCCGTTCACAAGCCTGCGTTACGGCACTGGCCCAGGCGAGGTGCGGCGAAGACAGCGCGCCACGATGGAAAAGCAACAGCCGGTAGTCGCTGGCGGGCCAATGCTGGATCGCGTACTCGAATACAGGGTCCTTGCACGCGCGCGCCGGTACCGGCGCCGACAGCATGCTGAGGCCGAGCATGGCATATAGAGCCGGACGGAGGCATCTGCTGGTGCTCATTGCTGTTCCACTTATGCTAAGGAGACGTCAGGGAGGGATTCGTGCGACGCGCGGGGACGCCTTCCTTGGCCGTTCGCGCTTCCGCAATTTTCTCCTCAATGTATTTCCGCCCCGGTGGATTATCCGGCCCGGGCATCCGCTGCTCCAGCGCCGCGGCGTAGGCATCCAATGCGGTTGTTACTTCAGGAGACAACCGTCGTGCCGACGCCTGGAGATTTACCGATCCTTGTGGCATGTTGGCCAGTGCGGCCACCACCGACGAACCGTAATCCGGCAGCCAACCCGGTTCATTCACGCGCGCCAGTTGATCGAGCAGGGCTTGTTCCGATGCCGGGGTGTTGATCGATCCCAGTCCTCGAACGGCCGCAGCGCAAACCTGCTGGCCGCGGCCATCCGGGCGCATCCAATTCTGTCCGATCATCGCCTGCAGGTCGGGGGTCGCCTCGTTTTTCGCAACCTGGGCGTAAGTCTCCGCCGCTACGCATACGGTTTCCACGTCGGCAGCCGTCAGTTTCTTTCGTAATGCATCCGCCACGCGAATGCGCGCGGCAGATGTCCGCGTGCCCCCCAAGGCGCGGATGGCCTGTGCTCCCCATTCCCGGTCATTGCTCAAGGCCAGCAACATGCCGATGGAGATGTCATCGCTCTTGCGGCCCAGGCGTTCCAGTTCGTCGGCCATTTTTTGCGAGCCGAGCCCGGCTGCCAGCAAGGCTGCGAGACGGTTTGTCACGGCGTCGGCGATCTGATCCGGGGCTGCGGGTGCGACTACGGGTGCCGACTGCTGCAGTTCGGCTGCGGGCTTTGCGATTTTGTCGATGGGCTTTGCGACGTCACGGGCAGGCGTTCTTTCAACATGCGCCACACGCACCGGGTTTTCGTTTTCGCTCGTTCCGGAAGGTTGACTCCGGCGCGACAGGTGGATGCCAATCGCCAGCATTGCAGCGCCGACCACACCAACAACGCACCAAACCAGCAAACGTTGGGATTTTTTCATTCGATCATCGCCTTGTAGAAATTAATGGAGCCATCCTCATAGACTATAAACCCTGCATCCCCGAGCCGTCAAACACTGTCCAAACTCCTCCAGAATTGTATTTAACCTGTATTTATGCCCAGAAATGGGATGCGCTTTCCAGGAGACGCGGCGTCTACACAACGCCCATTCGTCAAACTCTCCCATACAGAGGGGTTGGCTGTCTCGGTTTCCTCTGTTGCCTCCTGTTAAAACCCGCTTTCGCCGAGCAGCCGTTTATCAAAAAAGAAAGCCGAGCCTTGGGGCACGTATTCGTAACAGCCCATATCCACGATGCCGTATGCGTAGCAACTCATTTTTCTTGTTTGGAACTCATGAAATCAGGAAACATGGCTGTTTTCACAACGGGTAACGCAAATGTTGGTGTCGCGGCGTTCTGATCGGCTCCAACGTCATACCATGGGCCACGCCGCAGATCGCCATCGATATCCGCACCCAGACCGGGTTGCCCCAGCCCACGCGCCCCCGTGTCATGTTCTGCCAGATGATAGTCGTTGCTGGCTGCGTTCACGAAGCGGACGGCCTGATTCGCCCGATTTCCCTCGTTCCCCTCCAGCCATCCGTCGTAATTGGTTGCCGAACTGTTCATGGAGATGCAATGGCTCAGCCAATACTCGTAGGTTGTGTTATAAAAGTAAGAGGAGGAAAAGCCAGAACTGGCCACGGAGCTCAGGCAGTTGACGGTCCGAACATTATTAAAAGAAGAAAGCAGCGAGAAAGTGTTGAACGTGCAGTTGTAGATGCGGAGATTCAGCCCCACGCTGGTGGTGTACCTGTCAATTGTAGTCCCGATCGAGTTGGCAATGGTCACGCCATTTCCGCCGACGAACACACTGCCGCCCAGAACGCGATTGACCGACCCGGTATTGCCGATCACGATGGTAGACGAGACGATAATTCTTTCGATCCGCGTGTAGGGCGTTGTGCTCGCGTCCAGACTTGTGAAAGCGAATCCGGTGTAGTGGCTGTTGGTGTCTTCCTGCTTGCCTGTGTGTCCCTGGCTGGCTGCCGGACGAATGGTTGGGCAGTGGTTTTCGTCGGTGATCCAGCCGGAGAGTGTTGCCGAGTCGCTTAATCCGCTGGGCCAGTCGTTGTAGCCTTCCGCCACTGCAGTGATGATCGGGTTTCCGGTGGTGGCGATGCGGAATGTGTGTTTCGAGGCGCAGGTCACCGTGCCGGTCTGGATAATTCCACGGCACTCGGTAATGTAGGCAATGTTGCTGGTGTTGATGTGCTTAAGGAAGCCCAATCCGCCGCCGGTGAATGTCACGACCGTGCCGTCGTCGTTTGACGGGGAATAATTTCCAAGCCCCGAGACTGTAAACAACAGCGATTGCACCGCCACGCCTGTATCGTTGATTGTAAATGTATGCCCGCCTCTGATGGTCACAGCCCCGACGGCTACGGTTCCAGTCCCTCCGATGTTTGCCACTGCTGCGATCATGGGTGTCTGGTTGGTCGCCAACCAGCGGAGCAAGCCCGATTTCCCCCCGGTGAATGTGACGATTTTTCCGTTGTCCGCCGTTGCATACGTGCCAAGAGACGACACTTGGAAGAGCACCGAACTGGACGTCAAATCACTTGCAATGGCCGTGTTCCATGCGGAAAGCTTCGTGTAATCGCCATTTGTCAAACTTGCCCGGATCGTGCAGATAAAGGCTGAGGGCGGGCCGGGTGTGACCGTCACGGTCACATTCGTGGCTGCAGTTGCACCGCGGTTGTCGAGCGCCAGCAGGTGTACCGTGTACGTTCCGGTCTCGGCAAAGATATGGTGCAGTTGCGAGCCGCGCGCCAGCCGCCCGTCGCCGGTTTCCCAGGTGCATTCCACGATCTGTCCGTCCGGGTCGGATGACCGCCATGCGCTCAACGTGACGTCCAACGGTGCCGGGCCGCTGAGCGTGCTGGCGTCGATTTGCGCGATTGGCGGCATATTCGTCGGATCGATGTGTGCACCCAGGAGATTGGTGTACGTGTCCATGATCTCCACGCCGCTGAGCATCGGCTGGCCCGTGTGCTGTATGAAGTCGATATCCAGGTGATCGGCAATAGAGATATTTTGAAACTCCCGCATCAACTCGCGATGCGGTCCGCCTGCAGCCAATACAACATCGAGGTTCTTCCATACCGTCTGCCCTTGCAATTGGACGTCAAACACCCGTTGACCGGGCAACAGCCCCTCCATCTCTGCAAAGTACAGGCGTACGGTATGTGGCGTTGCTACGGTCATGGCTCCGCGCGCCGTATCGAGATAGACAGGGCTCCAGTGGGATGTCAGTTCTGCGGTGTTGAATGTCAAAATGTCGTTCAAATAGCACCAGCCATCAAGAAGACTGCCGTTCAACATGGCCCCACTGAGATCCACATTCATTACGAGCTGTTCTTTCCACAATCCAGATGCTGCCAGCGCGGTCCATGGAATCGCCACTTCCGCCCGGAATATCTTTGGGTCGGCGGAGACGTTTGTGCAGACTACTTGCCATGCATTGGCGGGGATGCCTTGCGATTTCTTGCCATAATCACCACAAGCCAGGATTACGGGAGGCATTCGTTGTTCCCGGCTATTCAACGCAATTTTCATATAGCGCCGTGCGGAGGACCGGGTGTGCAGGTCTCCGGCGACATACAGGTTCGTGGCGTCATACCGAAGCGTCACGGCGGCGTAATCTTCGCAGCGGGTTGACGTTGCCTCAGCCGCCGGCACGAAGACGGCCCGGTTGGTATTGTTCCAGCAACTGTCGTTCAGCACACCATCGATCACCGGCGGCGTCGGGGTCCGCTGTGCCACCAGCGGTGTTGCCAGCGAAATAGTCAAGCCATTCAGCCCAGTTACTTGCGACGCCGCGACCCACCCGTGGGTTTGACCGGGTGCCTGGACCATTTGCGCGCTGTGGTGATATGCGTTCGTTGCTGCCCCGCGAAACGCCACCGGAATCAACGGCGCTACTTCACGTCTGTTCCAGGCCTCTCTGTCCTGGCGTTGCCCAAACGATGGAACATGCGTCCAGAGCATCCGATCCTCTGGAACATACCGATCGCTCAGTGAACCGAGGTTGACACCCACCCGCCGTACCGGCGTTTCCTCAACCGATTGCGTTGTGCGTCCGTAACGGAAGATAGCCCTATACTCCTCGTTCGGGTCATCTTCCGATACCACACCAAGTTGCGTATATGCCAATGCTGTTCTAGTGCAGCTACAAAAATTCACCGTGGCGAAAACCGCCATTCCGTTTGCCGCGAAAGCATCCGCTCCGCACCCGCCGCTGTCGGGCAAAACCCACGTACCCCAATAATTCGATGAGTTGGCCATGTGCGCCATTTTCCCTGGTGTAAGGAGCAGAGTGTCAAAACGGTTGTTTCCACTACAGGACCAGGACGAGAAGATGAAGGGTGTTCGTTCGTTACGGGCGTACAATGAGTTTGGAAGTGCGCCATTCATGGCCCAGGCGGCGTTGGTGTTGTTGTACGCTGGCACCGGCGGTTCGAAACCAGTCATGGTCGCGGTTTCCGGCAGCCAACTGTAGAGATCGCGCCCGGAACGCATGCCCCGCTGCGCGGCACTTCCGTATGTGGTCCAACCAATCCAATAGTTATCGAAATTGTAGAGTGGGCGCGGATCCAACGTGTACGCATTTGGGTCGCTAGATGCGCCAGCCATCACAGCCCCTGATGGTCCAAACGCGATAAGGCGGAACGGTGGTTTCACGATCAGCTTGTCATTCGTCAGCCCCAGCCGCCGGATCTGCGTACACCCTTCGACTCCGCGCAGGGCAAAGCCCGTCCGGCGCGTGACATCGCAAAGCGGCAACAGGGTTGGCGCTGTCGTCACCCAATTGGCAATCGCGGTATGCTGGGCGTTACGCGTCGGCAGCCAGATTTCACCGCCAAACGGGCGGGTACAGGTATAGAGCATTTGCACCATGGCGAGACCATTCGAAAATCCCGCCACGCCAACATCCTCGCTGGCGATGATGGCCGCCTGGTAAGGTGCGAATCCGCATTCCATCGGGTTGCCTTGCAGTGTCGAGACCCGCGCTCCGGACCAGCCGGCGGCATCCATCGTTAGTCGCAGTGCACGCAGTTTTGCCGGGTCGGGATCGGCCGCCACAATGTTCAACCCCGGTGCTTGTTTTGCCAATTCCTCCACCAACCGCCCGCTGCCAACGCCCCACACCAACGCCAGCCCCTGTTTCAGATGATCGGCGCTCAACATCGTCTGCACGACTGTTGTCCAGACGTCCGTTATTGCGGGCAGGGGGGTGATCGTGTTCGTGTAAATATTTGGTGTGACCCTTGTTCCGCCGAAACAGTAGATGCTGCCGTGCGTGGTTGTCACGAACAGTTTGCCATCGCCAGCCAGCATGCTGCCGACGGGCCCCAACACGCCCAGTGCGGCCACGCTGACGGGTGTGAATGTTTGCCCACCCACCGTAATTGCCATGGGTTCCGATTGTTGATTCACACCGGTTCCGTCAATAAACCAGTACAGCGGGGCGCCGTCATGCCCGGTCCCGGATCCCGTATGTCCGATCAAGGCACCGGATGTCGCGGAAAGCACCCAGGCACCCAGGCGTCCTTCCACGGTTCCGTAGATCTTGGTGTGGTCGGTTGAGATCGCCAGTGGTCCAAGGGTTGAGTTGTAGCCCGCCTCTCGAATTTGTCCGTCGTTACGCCACACGACCGCTCCGGACGCGACATCGAGACAGTAGGCATAGAGACCCCAGGACGGAAGATAACCGGCCACGCAATACACTCTGCCGCTGGAGACCACCGGCGATGCCCAGATGGGCCAGATCGAGTTCAACCTCCCGAAGCCCATGGCCCGTTTCGTATTGGGCGCCGCCTGGAATTTCCAATAGACCGAGCCGTCTGCAGCGTTCAGGCAGTACATGTTTCCGTCGTCACTGCCAAAAACCACCACGTTGATTCCATTGGTCAAGGCCACGGCTGCGGGTGGACGGCGCAACGCACCACTCGCATAATACCGCCATCTTAGCACGCCCGTATCCGTATTGTACGCCGACACACTGTCGTTGGCCTGGAGGCTTACGAACAGCGTCTTGCCCAACTGCACCGGACGGCAATGATCGATGTCGTTAACGGGGTTGGCGTAGCTGATGATGCCGTTGAACGAGGTCGCGGTTGTCGGTACATCCCGGCGCCACTGCAAGTACAACGGGTTTGGGAGTGCGTCCGGCGATTGTGCTGTTCGGCATTCGTCAAACCGCCACTGCGTCCAGTCCACGTTGGGACTCATGTCCTTGACCGTGATGGAGCAGGTGGCATTCGCCGTGTTTGTCAGTGCTGTCGTTGCGTTTGAGTAGGCGACCTTCCAGATGAACGAATCCGCCCCGACGTAGTTGGTGGCTGGCGTATAGCAGAAGTTGATCCCATTTGTCGTGATCACACCGTGCGAGGGGTTGGTGGCTTTCACCAGCCAGCACGTATACCCGCCGCCTCCAGCGTAGGCTGGATAGATTGTGAGCGGCGTGTTTTTTGCCGCCACCACGGTTTGGTTCGTTGCAACGGGTGGCCCCGGCATCACCGTAACTGTCATCCGCGCTGGAGCCGAAATGGCGATTCCGTCGCTAACCGCCCAAAAAAATGTATCTGTCCCCACGAATCCCGGAGCCGAGACATAATCGACATAGCCCTGACCCGAGAGCGGAGCGGCGTATGCGCTTCCATGAGTCGCCGGGCTCGTCAGGAAATAACGCATCGTCTGTCCGCTATCGCTGTGTGTGAGATAGGACGATAGATCAACAAGCGGCGTCAGGGTCACGCCGGACGTAACCGTGCAGGCGATGAGTTGCGCCACGGGCGCGTGGTTGGTTGTGATCAGGAGCGAACAGGTGGCAACTGCGGAAATCTGGGTTCCGGCCGAGACGCACCACGTGAATGCGTCTGTGCCCACATAGCCGGTAGTGGCTTGATACGTACAAAAATAGGAATTACCAGACTGCATGTTCGATTGTAGCGTACCGTGCTGCGGCGCACTGATAATCGTATAGGTCAGCGAAGCCGCACTCCCGGGCCCAGTTGCGTTAACGAAGGAACTCCTTGCATTGTAGGTGTCGGTGGTGTTGCTGAGGCAAATCTCGGTCCGACTGACCGTTACTACAGTCGCCGTAATATTGGAGACCGTTGGCGCTGCTGACATTGCCATGCCAGGCCACCACAACGCAGCCAAGATGGGCAGCAGCGCAACGTATCGCCGAAACACGCTCGATGATCTGCCACCGCTTCTGGCTTCCATCGTCCGGCCAACGTCCGTCCTGCATCGAAACATAAGACCTCCTGTCAAGAATACTCGGCTGCATCGTACAGCTAAAAAATAATAATATTTTTGGATTCTTTCCGTGCACCCTGCCGCCACCCTTCAACAAAAAAGCACTCTAACAAGTGCAGTGCGTGGTCTTTTGTAGGCATAAGCATATCACGGAATGTTCCAATGTCAATGTGTGCTGGTTTTTAGGCCATGGCGGACGCCGACTATGTTCTTGGTTTGCAGTCGGTATGCACATCGCGGTACAATTGTCTTGTGTGGATTGTCTAAAAGTCCCTTCGCCAGTTTTAGCATGCATACATGAGCGACCGACCTACACAGGAACTTGCGGCGGAACGACCGCGACTCAGCGCCAGCCTGGCGGTTCCTTCGCGGCAACGGACTTATGACCAGGCGCTGCAACTGGGCTTCGATGCTTTGTGCTCGCGACCGCCGTCCCCCGAAAATATCGTGTTTCTCGGGGCGGCGATGACGGCGGGCGCGATTCACCTGCCCGCGCTGAACCAATGCCTGTGCATCGATCTGGATCGGCGCAGCGTGCTGGTTGACGAATCGGTTCCGGCGCGCTCCGCCTGGGCGGTGCTGGCCGTCCATTATCTCCGCGCCGGGGAGTTCGTCCCCGATCCTCGCGAGGTCTCCTTCGGCTATTTTCAGGACTGCCGCAGCTACCTCAGCGTCTTCGGCAAGCGCATCACGGCGCGATTTCTGGCGACATCCGGACGGACCGCCGGGGAGTTCGCGCGGCGCGCAGGGCAGCTCGCCGCAACGCGTCTGCCGGGCGCGGGCGCCGGTTTCCGGTTCGACGTTCTGCCGCGGGTCCCGATATCCATCGTCAGGTACGAGGGCGACGACGAGGTTCCCGCCGGCGCAAGCGTCGTCTACCGCGCCGACGCGGAGCAGTTGCTGCCGGCCGAGGATCGCGTGGTTGCCGCCGAATTGCTGCTTGATGTACTATCTGGAAAGCCCATGACGGAACAGGAAAGCGAAGGTCACGCATGATCAACGGAATCGAAAAGCGTCTGTTTGTGGCCGCCACCAGTCAGAATGACGGCAAGACCACCTGCACGCTGGGATTCCTCGATGCCTACCGCAACATGTCGAAATCGGTCGGATTTATCAAGCCCGTCGGACAACGCTATGTGCTCGTGGACGGACAGACCATCGACGAGGATTCCGTTTTGGTTCAGCAGGTCTGCGCCCTGCGCTGCCCGCTGAAGGACATGAGCCCCGTGGCCATCGAGCGTAACTTCACGCGCCAATTCCTGGACGACCCCGAGGGGGTTACCCCACGCCTGATCAGCTCGATCGAAGCCTCCTTTGCCATGGCCGCCAAGGATAACGACCTGGTCGTGATCGAGGGCACGGGCCATGCCGGCGTGGGCTCCGTTTTCGACCTGAGCAACGCCCGCGTCGCGCACATGCTCAAGGCCAAGGTCGTAATCGTGACGCTGGGCGGCATCGGGCGGCCCGTGGACGAGATCGCGCTGAACCACAATCTCTTCGAGAAGGAGAACGTGGAGGTGATCGGAGTCGTCGCCAACAAGATTCAGCCCGACAAGCTGGAACAAACCCGCGATTATCTGACCAGGGCTTTTGCGCGCCGGGGCCTGGCGCTGCTGGGGGCCATTCCCTACAGCCCGAGGCTGACCTGGCCGACCGTCGGCCAGGTGGCCAAGGCGATCCATGCCACCGTGCTGACCGGACGCCAGTGTCTGTCCAACAAGATCGCCGACGTGGTGGTCGGCGCCATGACGGCCCACAATGTCATCAAGTTCATCAAGGATAAGGCCCTCCTGGTCGTGCCGGGGGACCGCGACGACGTCGTGCTGGCGGCGGCGACCACCGACCTGCTCCGTCACGACATCGATCTTTCAGGCATCATCCTGACGGGCGGCATGCAACTGGCGCCGCAGACCAGGGAACTGATCATGCGCACGCACATTCCGGTTTTGGTGGTGGACATGCCCACCTACGAAACCACCGCCATTCTCCACGACATTACTGTCAAGATTCTGGAAAGCGACGCGGAGAAAATCCAGCTGGCGACATCGCTCGTGCGCCAGTATGTGGACCTCGACAAGTTGTGGCGCCTGCTATCTTAACCGAACCGGAAGTCGAAAAGATAACTCACAATTGCTATTTGGGAAAACTGGCAAGCAATTCATCGGGCGCGAGTACCTTCAGCGATGCATGACGGAAGTCTTTTTGATTTCGCGTAACAACGACTTCGGCCCCCGCCAGTCTTCCTGCCTGATCGAGCACCGCATCCTCAAAATCCGTGAGTTTGCTCTTGAGCGCTTCCTCCAACACGGCCCGGTTGACAGGCGCAATCTCGAATAGTTGCAGCAACCTTCGAAGCGTTTGATGGGCGTCGAGGCGGGGCATGGTTTGCGTGAGAAGATAGTCAATTGTCGTGATGGTTGTTGCACATAAAAGTCCTTCGATTCTTGCGTGTTCGGCCAAGCCAAACACTTCGGCGGAGGCGCCGGCGAATGGCTGACGCGCGAGCAGCACATCGAGCACGACGTTCGTATCGAGCAATACCCTCACGAATACTTCTCCCTTAGATGTTTGCGATAGTCAGATTCCCGAACGCCTCTATCTTTCAGGATGCCGAGGAGCGAAGTCGTGATGGGAGGAAGTTTGGACTCTTGACGTTGCCCGGACGCCAGGGAATCGAAGAACTCTCCAACGATTTGCGAAACCGACTTGCCCCGACGGCTAGCCTCGGATTTGGCTGTTCTAATCATACCAACGTTCATTCGCAAGGTGAGTTTTGCATTCATGACGTACAACCTACATCCATCTGTACGTCGCGTCAATACTGCATTTTCATCCTGCGTGTCTTGGCTCAGCCAGGCGGCGGCCAGGGGAAACCCCAGCGTGCCGCCAACGCGGCGGTGGAGGCCGGGCCGTCTCCACCCAGCGCGTACGCTTCGGGCGGGTGCGGCGATTCTTCCATGGCATGCAGGACGGGCGTCACCACGTCCCAGGAGGCGGCCAGTTCGTCGGCGCAGATGAAGAGCCCGTGCTCGCCGGCGATGACATCCAGCAGCAAACGCTCGTAGGCTTCGGGAACGACCTGGGGATAGGCCTCGCTATACGAGAGGTTCAAGTCGCCCGTCTGTAGTTTCATGGCCAGGCCGGGCGTCTTGTTCAACACCCGCAGGCCGATCGCCTCGTCGGGCTGGATGCGGACGACCAGCTCGTTGGCGGGCAGTCCCGCCGCGGCAGTACCGAACAGATCGGCCGCCGGACGGCGAAACTGGATGCGCAGTTCGTTCACGCTGCGGGCGGCGCCCTTGCCGGCCAGCAGGAAAAAGGGCACTCCGCGCCAGCGCTCGTTGTCGATCGTCAACACGCCCGCCGCAAAGGTGGGCGTACACGAGTCGGCCGGCACGCCGGCTTCCTCGCGATAGCCGGCCACGCGCAGGTTGCCCCGCGTGCCGCCGGCATACTGTCCAAGCACCAGGTCGTCCTCCGCCAGCGGCTGGATGGAGCGCAAAAGCTGCGCCTTGGCCGCATGCACCGCCACGGGGTTCAAGCCGGACGGAGGCTCCATCGCCGCCAGCGCCACGATCTGCAGCAGGTGATTCTGCACAACATCGCGCAGGATGCCGTAACGATCGAAATAGCCCGCGCGTCCCGCCAGTGTGTCGGTCTCCCGCCAAAGCACGCTGACGCGCTCGATATGCCTGGCATTCCAGAGCGGTTCGAAGACGGCGTTGGCGAAACGCAGCACCATCAGATCCTGGACCAGTTCCTTGCCCAGATAGTGATCGATGCGATAGGTCTGCGCTTCCGAAAATATCTGCGACATTCCACGCACCAGCGCATCGGACGATGCCCGGTCGCGCCCGAACGGCTTTTCAACCACCACCCGCGTCCAACCTCCGCCGTCATCGCAGGCGATCAGCGCCGCGTCGCCGAGCCCGTGGCTGACATCGAGAAACGCATCGGGCGGAATGGCCATGTAAAAGACGCGATTTACCGCCGCCCCCGGCGGCTCGATTTCCCGGAGGCGCGTGTAAAGGTCGAGGTAGGCGTCGCGGCTGTCATAACTGCCGGTGACGAAAAAACAACGCGCGAGGTATTCCGCCTCGCGGCGCGCGCAATCCGGTCCCAGCGAGTAGCGGCAGGCCAGATGTTCCATGACGCGCTGGCGAAAAGCCTCGTCCGTAAGTTCGCTGCGTCCAAACCCAACCACGCGAAACTCCGGCGGCAGTTTATCCTGACAATAGAGCGCAAAAAAAGCCGGAATTACCTTGCGGCGCGCCAGATCCCCCGAGGCGCCGAGAATTACGAAGGTGATGGGTTCGGAGGTATTCATGCTCCATGCCTCCGGCGCTTCCCCGTGCAGCGCGGCGCAACTTTTACTTCCCAGCCCCGGCATAACGCACAGCGCGCATCGGAACACCACTGACAAATCCGGCAATCCGGGCAGGGATGCTTTTTAGAAGATGCGGGAATCGAATGTCCAATATCCAACAAGGTTCTTTCCTTGATCATTGGACATTCCTTGTTGGCTGTTGGAAATTCGAGCCCCGGTCTACGGTCCTGACGATCGCATAGGTCGGCAGTCCCTGCACCCCCCAGGCGGCCAGCAATTCTCGCGCCGGCGCACGATCGGGATGTTCGGCCTGCACCTTGACGACCAGATATCCCGTCAGGCGGCGGCGCACCGCGTCGCGGCGGAAGGTCGTGGCCTCCATCGTTTCGCAATTTTTGCACCAGCCTGCCCAAAAATCCATGAATACGGGGCGCCCCTGCTCCACCAGCGCGCTCAGGCGCGCCACGGCATCCGCCGCCGAGGCGTCCAGCCGCACCACGCCAGACGTGTTTTCATCTTCGTGCGCAGGCACAGCCGCGCCTCTGAAGCCAGACCAGGCCAGGGAAGCGTAGTAAAGTGCCAGCAGCGCAATCAATACGCCGAAGGCGTGCTTGACGGTCACCATCCAGCGGCCCGGCTTCGGCAGCACGCTCAACCCGGCCCCGGCAAAAGGCCACGGCAAGGCCATCCCCAGCCCCAGTACAAAAGGCAGCAGCAGTCCCAGCGGTTGACCTTGCCGGTAGAGTGCGCTGGACAGCACGAGCACCGCCAGCACCACCGGCGCCACGCAGGCCCCGGCCAGCAGCGCCGACAGGGCCCCCATGCCCAGCGCCGCGACCGAACCGCCGCGCGGCGGCGGATTGCCGACAGAGCCGCTCTGGAAGCGCGAGAAGTCGAGGGTGAAGATATCGAACATCGCCAGTGCCAGCGCCACGAAGACCGCAGCCACCACCAGGCTGAACCAGGGCGAGGACTGTAACGCTCCAAAGACTCCGCCGGTTAGCGCCACCGCCATCCCGCCCACGCCATAAACCAGCGCCATGGCCGCGCCATAAACGCCGCCCAGGGCCAACCCGCGGCGGCGCGACGAGGCGTGCGCGCCCGCGCCCAGAATCGCCAGCGTGATGGGAATCATCGGCAGCACGCAGGGCGTGAGATTCAACAAAAAGCCGCCCAGCAAAATCAACAGCACCGTCAACGGCAGACCGGCACGCCCCAGGAACCCGAGGGGATCCTCGGCGAACCCGGCCAGCGCCGCGCCGAAACCGCCGGTTTTCGTGAAGGCATGTCCTTCCGCCCGATCCATAAAGGAGAGAAACTCACTGCTCGTCAGATAACCGGAGGCCCTGACCGTCACCAGCTCAGGCGCCTTTGCAGCCACCACCTGATTGGTCAGCAGCGGAGGGACGGAGGTCGTTTTCTTGAAAGTCAGCGTGCTGGGAAAAAAACAGGCTTTCTCGCTGCAGCCCTGATAACGGACGCGCACGGCGTCCGGCAGCACAGCGGAATTCACTGGCGGCCCGAAATTGACCGTAAACGACTGTTCAATCTGCGCTAGAACCTGCCCGCTGAATTGATCCTGCCGGCTGACGCTCGGAATGACGGACAGTCTGGTCAAGGCCTTTTCGTCAAGCGTCTCAACCACAAACTTATCGGCAAAAAGATGGTGTCCAGGCGGAATTGTGACTGCGACGGACACCACCTCGCGGCCTTCGACCGCTTCCCACACGGCCGTCACCGTAAAGGGGTCTGCAGCGGCCAGCACCGTCGCCGCGCCTGTCAGACACAGGCCGGCGACGGCCAGCAGCGCCCGTTTCATGCGGCCTTTCCTTTGCGTCCAGGCCAATTGCACACGATCTGGAGCACCTCGCGAACGAAAGCGCATTCGCACTCGGCGAGGCAGGGTTCCAGACTCTCGCGGTGCAGGCACAATCCAAGGCAAGCCTGGCTGCCCGTCATGCGCTTTTCGAAAATGGGCCCATGATAAAGATCGGTGAAGCCTCTCACTTCCACGGCCATCGTCGTTCCGCAATCCGCGCTCAGGTGGTTGAACAGGAAAAAGCCTGCCTCAAGTTTTTCGAAATGCACCTGGTAGCCAATCAAGTTGACCTTGGCATCGTTCAAGAATGCCGCCCGATCCGCCCAGACTTTTCCGCAGGAGCAGGTCTTAAAAACAGCGCTTCTCATAAGAACACCTGTTTCCTTTACCAGTTTTCGCCAAGCAATTCGAAGTGGGCCTGCGGGTGGGCACAGGCAAAACACGCCTTGGGGGCCTCCGTGCCGACGACCAGATAACCGCAGTTCCGGCAGCGCCAGACGACCGGCGTGTCGCGCTTGAAGACACGCCCCGCGGCGATGTTGGCGCCAAAGGCCAGATAACGTTTCTCGTGCTGCTTCTCGGCCACCAGGATCGCCTCGAATACTTTGGCGATTTCCTCGAAGCCCTCTTCACGCGCAATCCGCCCAAAACGCGGATACAATTCCGACCATTCATCACGCTCGCCAGCGGCGGCGGCGTTCAGGTTGTCGACCGTCTTGCCGATCACGCCCGCCGGGAAGGTGGCCTGGATTTCCAGATTGCCGCCTTCAAGGAACTTGAAAAAGCGCTTGGCATGTTCCTTCTCCTGATTGGCCGTCTCCTCGAAAACATCGGCAATCTGCACAAATCCCTCGGTACGCGCCTGACTTGAAAAGTATGTGTACCGGTTGCGCGCCTGGGATTCGCCTGCAAAAGCCATCAACAAATGCCGTTCGGTCTGGGTGCCTTTAATACTCTTCATGGGTCAAGTGTTCCTTTCAATGTAAAAGCCGTTCATTCGAATCGTTTCAATTACGTCTGAGGCGAAAAGTCGCTCTTGCCAACACCGCAATCGGGACAGACCCAACTGTCCGGCAGGGCCTCGAACGATGTGCCGGGGGCAATGCCGTTCGCGGGATCGCCCGCCGCCGGATCGTACACGTAGCCGCAAACATTACATACATACTTCATGATGTCCTCCAATTCCAACGTGCGGGGCCGTTCCTTAGCTCTTCCAGTTCCACCATCACTTCTTCAACATTGCCTTGAGGCTGGCCACGTATTTCTCGGGACCTCCGGCTTCATAACCGGTTGTCGCCAGCACCCGGCCTGCCGCGTCCAGCAACAGTATAGTGGGAATACGGCCTTCGATTCCATACTGTTCGGCCAAGGCCTCGTTCTGCTTCTGGAGCGCCGGGGAAAGCACCTTGTCGCGCGGGAAATCGGCCATGAACAGCACCAGGTTGCCTGCGGCATAGGTTTTGAAAACCTGCTGTTCGAAAACTTCCCGGTCCAGTCTAATGCACCACTCGCACCAGTCCGAGCCGCTGAAATTCACCAAAATGGGCAGTTTCTTTTCCGCCGCCAGCTTCTTGGCCGCCGCGAAATCGGTCAGCCAGGTCACGTCTGTCACGGCCGTCTTCGCCGGCGTCGCCACAGGCGCAGGCTTCTGTCCGCATGCCGCCCCAGCCATTCCAACCACAGCCATCATCGCAATTGTTCTATGAACCTTCATGTCAACCTCCGCTCTTGTATTGTGCCAACACTCATAGTATGAGCATAATATTGGTGTATCGGTCAAGCGTGTCCGCAATCCAGTAAAGGGGGCAGTAGCATCCCATAGGATGCAGGTTGATAGACTGAATTCAGCGATTGACGGCGGATTACATTCGGACTATTTTGCAAACATGTTGCGTAATGAATGGAACTGTGGTCAGAGGTTGTTCCGCCGAACCGTCGTGCGCTATGTGGCGGCGTTGGGCGCTCTAGCGTTGGCCGCCTTGGGGCGCGCCGAGCCGGCGGGACCGACGATCAGATCGCAGGAGCCTTGGGCCGACTGGTTCGGCGGACAGGAAGCGGCGCTGCATTTCGTCGTCACCGCGCCGGCGGCGTTTCAGGGGCGGCTGGAATGGTCGTTCTCCACCAGCGGCCGCACGCTCGCCCGCCGCGAGCAGGCCGTGGCCATCGAAGCGGCCCACGCGCAGATCGTGGAAATCCGCCTGCCGATTCCCGAGGTCAAACCCGGCGTTGTGGTGGATGCCGCGCTTACACTCGCGCTCGTCGGCACCGAGGCTGCGGGCGCGCACGCAACCTTGCAACGTCCAATCCGCATTTTTCCCAAAGACCCATTCGTAGACCGCGCTGTCTGGCTGAAGAAACTGGACATCGCGCTCTTCGATCCCGAAGGACGCACAGCGACACTTTTCGAAAAGGCCGGCATTCCGTTCCGCGTCCTGCGCGACCAGGACGCGATCGAGAACCTCAAGACTGGCCTGCTGGTCGTCGGCGAGGGTGTCTCGTTCCGCGCGCAACGCGGGCTGGGCGCGCGCCTGCCGCGCCTGGCGGCGCGCGGCGTGCCGGTGCTCTGCCTGGCGCCCGCGGAAGGCGCGTTCCCCATGCCCGGCGTTGCGGCCGAGGACCAACCGATGCCTTCGAGCGTCAGACTGGACGGCCCGCGCATGATCGCCCGTCTCAACAAACGGCTCGACGCGGAAACCTGGCCCCCGGACGGCCGCATCGCGCGGGCGGGGTTCACCCTCCAGGCCGAGCGCGCGGGTATCGTGGCTTCCGTGACGGAGGGCGCGATGGTCTGGTCGTGGATCGAGGCCCGCTACCCCCACCACCCCCGGGGACGACTGATCGTGTGTGCGTTCGAGATCGTCACCCGCTGGGAGGCTGGTCCGGCGCCGCGCTATTGCCTCGCCGAATTGCTGGATTACGCGACCAAGCCGGGCGACGAGTAGTGTTTGCAAGGTGAAACAAGTGAAACAAGGAGACGTAACATGAAGCGCGTGATTGTGTCGGTCATGGGAATCTGGACGGCGGCATTGGTGACAGCGTGGGGCGTTGTGGAACCGGCAAAAGAGGCGCCGGCGAAGACCGCAGTCTACCCGACGGCCATTCTGTCGTTCAAGGAAACCGGCGCAGGCGCACACGACCTGGGCCAGAAGGTCAGCGACGTGGTCTTCGCCACGCTGGCGGCGAACCCGGCGCTGTTTCTGGTCGACCGCTCCGAACTGAGCAAAACCCTCCAGGAGCACGAACTCAATCTATCGGGCATGGTGGCGCCCGACCAGGCCATCAAGGTCGGCAAGATCACCGGCGCCAAGGTGCTGGTGACGGGATCGGTCATCGATGCGGACAAGACGTTGTACCTTGTTGCCAAAATCATCGGCACGGAGACGACCCGCGTGCTGGGCGCCACGGTCAAGGGAAAAAGCAGCGACGACATCGGCACCCTGTCCGAGGAACTGGCGAAGCAGGTGGCCGATACGATCTTGAAACAGGCCGACCAACTGGTGGCGAAAGAGGTCAAAATGGAAGACCGCATCGCCGCCGTGAAAAAGGCCCTCGGCGACGGCAAACGCCCGTCGGTGGTCGTGCGCGTTGTGGAACGGCACGTGGGGCAGGCGACGATCGACCCCGCGGCCGAGACCGAGATCACGCTTTTTTGCAAGGAAGCCGGATTCGACGTGATCGATCCCAAGGCGGGAGATCGCAAGGCCGACGTGACGATCCTGGGCGAGGGCTTCAGCGAGTTCGGCATGCGCCACGGCAACCTGGTCAGCGTCAAGGCGCGCGTGGAGATCAAGGCCGTGGACCAGAAGACCGACCGCATCCTGGCCACCGACCGCGAGACATACGTGGCCGTCGATCTCACCGAACAAATCGCCGGCAAAACCGCCCTCCAAAACGCCGCCGCCCAGATCGCCGAGCGCCTGCTGCCGAAACTGATGCAGAAACCGTAACGTCACACTTCCTGATCCCGTGCTGTAATTACGCATGTTTTTGCGAACTGCCCGGAAAATGACATGGCACTTTTTGACGCGTGACAAGTAAAGCGGCGTGGTGAATTCTTTGGGGCGAACAAACGGTCCCACAAAGGATCG
>CAIYGI010000165.1 GCA_903925685.1 uncultured bacterium | reverse complement strand
TTGCGCCATAGCCTCCCGCTATTTCTCGCGGATTCACCACAATCCCACGCCCTTGCGAAATTCATCCGCCACTATATTGACATCGACAGGGCCGAAGGACTACGCTTGGTCGCATGAGTCACAAAACGGGACTCTCAAGCTAACAGCCTAACAGCCTAACAGCCTAACAGCCTAACAGCCTAACAGCCTAACAGTCTAACAGCCTAACAGCCTTGTTAAAAGTGCAAATCCCTCTCCGTGCCGGCGCGGATCTTCTTCAGATACTCTTCGAATTTGCGCTTTTGGGCAGGGTCGGCGATGGCCTCCGCTTCGCGGTCGATGATGGCTTCACCGGCGGCGCGGGTGGCGGGCGTGGCATAGTCGCTCAGGTACTCCTGCAGCGTCAGCAGCGCGTTGGGGGTGCAGAAGCGCTTGATGAAGCCCGGAATGGCGAACTCCATGAAGTGTTCGCCCGTGCGGCCCAGCCGGTAGCAGGCGGTGCAAAAGCTGGGGATGTAACCATCGGCGAGCAATTCGCCGATGACCTCGTCCAGCGGACGGAGGTCGCCCAGTTCGAACTGCTCGCGTTCCTGGTACTGCCGTTGATTGTCGGTGATTTCGGTGTAGCCGCCGATTTCGACCCGGCTGCCGGCGTCGATCTGCGAGACGCCAAAGGACATCACGGCGCGGCGCACTTCAGGCGTTTCGCGGGCGGTGCAGATCAGTCCGGTGTACGGCACGGCGAGGCGCAAGACCGCCACGATTTTCTTGAAAGCGGCGTCGTCCACGCGCCGGGCGTGGTCGAAGCTGGCGTTTTGCGCGGGGCGCAGGCGCGGAAAACTGATCGTATGCGGACCGACGCCGTGGCGGCGTTGCAGATAGAGGGCGTGGGAAACCAGGCCCAACACTTCGAAGCGCCAGTCGTAAAGGCCGAAGAGGGCGCCGATGCCCATGTCGTCTATGCCGCCCTCGAAGGCGCGGCTCAAGCCGTCCAGCCGCCACATGAAGTCGCCCTTGGCCGTGCCGGACGGGTGCATGCGGCGGTAGGTTTCCTCGTGGTAGGTTTCCTGAAAAATCTGGTACGTGCCAATGCCCGAAGCCTTGACGATGCGGAAGTCGGCGACGCTGAGCGGGGCGGCATTGATATTGACGCGGCGAATTTCGCCGCGCCCCTTTTTTACCGCGTAGACCTGGCGCACGGTGTCGGCGATGAAGGCGGCGTTGTAGTCCGGGTGTTCGCCGAAGACCAGTATCAGCCGCTTGTGCCCCTGGTCTATCAGTCTGGCGATCTGCGCGCGGATCTCGCCGGGCGTCAGCGTGCGCCGCAGGGCCTCCGCATTGTCGCTGCGGAAGGCGCAATAGGCGCAGTTGTTGATGCATTTGTTGCCGATGTAAACCGGGGCGAAGAGCACGATGCGATTGCCGTAGACGTTGCGCTTGAGCCGGCGCGCCGCCGCGAAGATTTCCTCCGTCAGCGCCGGCCCGGCGGCCAGCAGCGCGGCGGTTTCCTCGACCGAGAGCGCTTGCTTTTCGAGGGACTTGGCGATGATTTCGCGCACGCGGGCGGGGTTTTCCGGCGCCTCGTCCAGCAAGCGGCGCAGTTCGGCGGCGCGGATGAAGTTTTCGGCCCCTTTTGAAAGTTCGTGTTGCATGTGACGAATAGCCTACGCTTTTTTCGGCCGCGCGCAAGCGAAGCGCTTTCATTTCGCTGAACCGCGCTCAGCCCCAATGTCGCTGAGAACCAGTACAAAACCAGCACAAAAAAGGACAATTCTCTTGCGCTAACAAGTTGAGGCATGGTAAAATCTTGGCGTGTTGCGTGTACTCATGTCGATTACGCAGCAACGGGCGCATCTGCGAATCGTTGCGGATGAGCCTTGCCTTCTGGAGGGACGGGCTCCGTCCCGTCCGTTCCTCCCACTCTGGCTGATTCACGGACGACACGGAGGTCGTCCCTCCAAATCCACAGTACGCCTCTTGCGTTGCTTCCCACCTCCAGACAACGATTCGCAGATACGCCCCGCAGCAACTGATTGGAGTTTTTTCGCTGGAGTTTTTTCGCTTGCCATTGGCATGGTGATGTTAGATAATTACGTTTCATGGTGGTTGTAGCCGGTTCAAGGGTTTTATGGCGATCGCGCCGCGGGCCGCGGTGCTCGCTGGAGGACTGACATGAGGAAGTTTTGGTTCGATGCCGCGCTGATTGCGGCAGTTGCGGTGGGGTATGCGGTGGCGGCGGATAGCCCCGCGCCGTTACTGAAACCCAACGCCGCTTTGTCCGTACCCAATGGCGCGGCGCCTAAGCCGGCCGCATCGCCCAGGGCTCCGGGCTCATACCGCGAGCCGATGGGGATTCCCACGGTTACGCTGGTGCAACAGCGCGTTCCCGGCGCCGGCATGGATTGGTCGGTCAGCGACGCAACGAACGCCTCGCGCCTGGCCGCCGCGCCGCTGCCGGACGATATTCCGGCGGTGCGGGCGCTGCAAGAGCAGGTCCGCGAGACGCTGATGGTCCTGGTCCGCCGCCAGGTGGATATGCAGGTGACCGCTTCCGATCAGATGACGAATGTGCGCGACTATCGGACGAAACTGCGCACCGGCGATCCGGAACTCCTGAAACTACAGCAGCGGATGGAGGAGCTCAACCGCGAACGCGAAGCCTTGAATCGGCAGATAGATGAGCGTTTCAATCAGGACAACCAATACCAGAAAATGACCGAGCAACGCGTTGGCGGTCTCCAGAAACTGCGCGATATGGGGGCGCTGATGAGCGCCTTGCGCGAGAAGTTGGCCCGGCTGGAACAAAAGCAGGCGGAGTTGGAGCGGCGGGACGCCATGGCGGCAACGAACCAGCCCCTGAATGCAACCCCTGCGGTGACAATCAAGCAGTAGTGGAGTGTGCGCAGTGAATAAAAATCGCTTGCTTTCGCTCTTGGTCGTTGCAGTCTTGGCCGCTTCCTGTGGCGTTGCGCAGGCATTCCGGCCTCCGGCTCAACCGACGCCTTCCGATTTCGACCAGCGTGGCGTTGCCGCCGCGCCCGGCACGGCCAAGGTGTTGGAAGCGCAGTCGCAGGCGGCGGATAAATTGCGCGCCGCGCTGCGCGATGTTGTGGTGGATAAGAACGAGCAGGGTGGCGGACAAGTGTTCGCCACTTGCAGGGCCGGATTTCTGACCGGGCCCGCGGGAGAAGGCGGCGCGGTTCCCTCCGCCCGCGCCAATAAGTTTGCGCTTCAGGATTCGAACCGGCCCGTGAAGGCGTTTCTGGACGAATACAGCGCCCTTTTCGGACACGATTCCACGGCCCTGGATGCGGCGCGCGTGAAACGGGAATTTGTCGGCGCGCATAATGGACTGCGCACGGTCGTTTGGGAACAGCAACTGGACGGCGTGCCGGTGTTCGAGGCTACGCTCATCGCGCATACCACCAAACAGGGAGAACTGGTCAACCTCTACAGCCGTTTCCTGGGCGACCTGCCAGGCGCCGCGGCAGTCGGCACGCCGAATCGCGCCGCGGTGCTGGCCGCGCCGGCAGTCTCAGCCGTACAGGCGATTATCGCGGCCGCGGCCGGTTTGGACGTGAAGGTGGAGGCGAAGCAGTTTGTCGCCTCCGCTGCCCCCGCCGGGGTGGCGCAACGTCAGCGCTTCCGCGCCAAGGGAATGAGCGGCGAGACCATGGCGGCGTTGACCTGGCTGCCGATGAACAGCGCGAATCTCCGGCTGTGCTGGGACGTGACGTTGACCGTCGCCGCGCGCGGCGAGATGTTCCGCGCGCTGGTGGACGCGCAGTCCGGCAACGTATTGCTGCGGCGCTGTTTGACGCAATATATCAGCGATGCGTCGTACCAGGTTTATACCAGCGATAGTCCGTCGCCGTTCTCACCGGGGCATCAGACGCCTCTGACCGCGCAGCCGCTGGAGGTTTCCCGGTCGCTGGTCACCTGGGGTGCGCTCGATACCACCGCCTCGCCCGCCGGCTGGATCAACGACGGCGACAACACCACCGTAGGGAATAACGTGGACGCGCACCTGGACCATAACGCGGACGACATAGCCGACCCCGGGTCGAGCCCCACCGGCAGTTCGTTCCGCGTGTTCGACTTTCCGCTGGACCTGACCCAGGATCCACTCGCGTACACCAACGCCGCGGTCGTCCAGCTTTTCTATCTTAACAACTGGATGCACGACAAACTTTACGAACTCGGCTTCACCGAAGCCGCCGGGAACTTCCAGACCGACAATTTCGGTCGCGGCGGCCTGGGCGGGGACGCCGTGCAGGCCGATGCGCAGGACGGCAGCGGCACCGACAATGCCAACTTCTCGGTTCAGCCCGACGACGGCTCGGAGCCGCGGATGCAGATGTACATCTTCACCGGCAGCGACCCCAGACGCGACGGCGATTTGGACGCGGAAGTGGTTTTGCACGAGTATACGCACGGCCTGAGCAACCGCCGCGTCGGCGGCGGCGTTGGCATGAGCGCACTGCAATCCAGAGGTATGGGCGAGGGATGGTCGGACTTCTACGCGCTGTCGTTGCTAAGCGCGACCAACGACAATCCCAACGCCTGCTACGCCTCCGGCGGATATGTCAGTTACCTGCTGGGTGGCCTGAGGCAAAACTACTACTACGGTATCCGCCGCTATCCCTATTCAACCAACATTACCAACAAAAATCCGCTCACCTTCAGGGACATCGACCCCGCCCAGGCCAGTGCGCACGCCGGGATTCCCAAGAGCCCGGTCGCAGGCGGGGCGGCGAACGAAGTGCATAACATGGGCGAGGTCTGGTGCGTGACGCTCTGGGAGGCGCGCGCCAATCTCATCGGCAGGTACGGCGCCGCCGTGGGCAACCAGTTGATGCTGCAACTGGTCACCGACGGGATGAATCTTTCGCCCGCTAACCCGACCTTCCTGCAAGCCCGCGATGCGATCATCCAGGCCGACCAGGTGAATTCCGGGGGGCTGAACCGGATTCTGCTTTGGACCGCCTTCGCCAAACGCGGCATGGGGGCCAGCGCCACTTCGCCGCCCAGTTGGACCACGTCTGGCCTGGTTGAAGCCTTCGACATAGCGCCCGATCTTGTGGTCGGTCCAATTCCCGGCGTGTCCTTCCAGGGACCTCCCGGAGGACCTTTCGAACCCAGCAATATTGTCTACTACCTTACCAATCAGACCAAGGGCGTTCTCTACTGGCAGGCCTCGGTGGATCAGCCCTGGTGCGATGTATCGTCCACCGGCGGCGTGTTGTCGGCCCTGTCTTCGAATTCCATTTTCATCGCGACCAATGCCGTCACCTCCACCATGCCGCCGGGATACTACACCGCCTCGTTGACCTTTATTGCCACCACCATCCGCACCACCCAGGTGACGCGGACGGTGCATTTATATGTCGGTCCAAACTACACGCTCTGCTCGACGCCCTTCGTTTGGACCGATCCGGAGATCAGCACCTCTCTGAGTTTCACCGGCGGAGTGAGCAAGGCGCTGGCCATGCCATTCCCGTTTAACTTCTACGGCAAGCCATACAGCAACTTTTTCGTGACGTCGCACGGGCTCGTCGGATTCGGCGATCCTTCCGCGTTGGGCAGCAATATCCCGTTGCCGCTCGGAATCACGAACCAGCCCTATGCCATCCTGGCGCCGCTATGGAGCGACGTGGATGCCGAATTCTCCATCGGGAGCGTGACCATCGGGAGCGTGACTTGGGGGGTCGCTGGCATTATGCCTTCGCGGCAGTTGATCGTGCGCTGGACCAAGGCCTGTTCGGTTTCGGAACCGAGCGCCACGAACACCTTCCAGGTTGTGATTCCCGAGACGCCCGTGACGGCGGAAACCAATGACATTGTCTTCCAGTACCTCGATGCGGCCCAGGACTCACCGCTTACGGGCGGAGGCGTCGCCGCCTCCATCGGCATACAGGACGACGCCGGGCAGGCCGCACGGGAATACTCGCCGCATTATGCCGCCAAGTGGCGGCTCGCTGACGCCATGGGTCTGCTTTTCACCGTGCATCCCCCGTCCGACACCAACGGGCCGACCTCCATCGTGCTCTTGAAAACCGAGAACGACCCGGATCTGACATTCGAAGTGCGTTTTGACGAACTCGTTCGCGGCGCGCCGACTACCAACGATTTCGTTGCCGGAGGCACACTCTCCAACCTCGTTGAGGTGACGGGAGTTTCCGGCAGCGGTCTGCGTTTTCTGGTGACTGTGCATATTGCGGGGCCCGCTTACGGCAGCATTACGCTGGCCGTGCGCCCAGGGGTGATCCGCGACCTGAACGGCAACCTGAACACCACCTCGGTCCCAGGCATTTATGTGCGTCCGTTCCAGGGTGCTGTGTTGAGTGACGACATGGAATCCGGGCCGTTCAGTTGGACCCCCTCGGCCGCTAATTATGTTCCCGGTCAGTTCGTTTCGGACGTCTGGCGCTGGGGCGTTCCATCCAACGGACCGTTGGTCGCCCATAGTCCCACCCACTGCTGGGGCACCGGCATGACGGGAAGTTGTCCGAACAATGCCTGGACGACGCTGCAGTCTCCGACGTTCCACGTCGGCGGCAACCCGGTGCTCCGGTACGCCGTCTGGTACGATTTCGCGGATGGCGTCGGTTGCGTGGAGGTGTTCGACGGTTTCTCGTGGGTTAACGTCACGCCCGATCCCTACGGCTTCTACGGCTACTCCTACTCCAGGTCAGGCGCTTGGATTCCCGAGACTGTGGTGTTGAATAAGGCGCAGTTCGGAAACCGCGATCTCCGCGTGCGCTTCCGTGTGATGACGGGAAGCGCGGAGACGCAGTCAGGCATGTTTATTGACGACGTCAGCTTGTCGAGTCGCCAGCCGTCCGGGGTTTGGGTGGTTAATTACGCGCCCGATTCGGGCGCCGCGCCCGGCACGGTGTCGGTAGGGTTTACGGCATATAACTCCACCACCACGACACTGGTCGGCGTGAGCGCCACGGTGACAAGTCCCGATGTGGGCGTGACGGTCGCGGGGCTCCCGTCGTACGGGTTGATGCAACCCGGCGATATCGTGAACGCCGCGGCGCCGGTGAGCGTGACGCTGGCGGCGCCCGGTATCATCCGGTCTCCGGTTGTCTCGCTCTTCCATTCCGCCACTTCGACGGTGGGCGTGGCGGGCGGGCAGTCCCTGCCGTTCAATGTCACGAACGTGACGGCGGCGGCCGCGACGGGCGCGCTGTGGGTTACATTGTCCAACGGATCGAGCGGCGTCGCCGACTGGCTGGGGCGCTACCTGGCGGGCGACGGCGGCGTGGCGTCGTGTCTCTTCCAGGTGATCGCGGCCGGAGCGAATGGCATCATCGATCCTCCCGGATTGGGCGGCAAGGCCGGCGGAGATGACCAGCTCTTGTACGAGCAGAGCGGCTTCGCCTGCTACGGTCGTTTCGGAGTCGGCGGCGTTGAGCCCGATAAAGGCCGCTTCGCGAAGGGGTTCTGGCATTCCCTGCCTTCCGGCAGCAAGGTCTACATGCGGGCGTGGGACGCTTCGTCGGCCGATGCCTCGGTAGCCTACGGCGATTCCGCGGCGCTGGCGATCGGCGGCGCGCTGAACCAGACCAATGCATATACGGCCTGGACGGTGCGCACCCCGTGGAACTACGCGCGCGATTCGAACGGCGATGGGGTGCCCGATGGATGGTGCGTGACGAGAGGGCTCGATCCGCGGCAAGGCGCGGGGGCGTTGAGCAACGCATGGATCACGACCAATCTGGCGACGCAAACTTCCGGTTATCCGAATCGTGTCGCCGTCTGGAGCAACTATGTATTCGTGACACAGGGGGCGGACGGCATCGGCCCCCAGGGCGGTCAGATCGGCATCTGGTCCCGCGATCTCGGAACCCTTCTGGGCGCCTTCGGATCATCCGGTTCCGGCGCGAATCAGTTCAACGCCCCGCGCGGACTGGCGTTGCATCCGAGATTGCCCCGGCTCGCGGTGGCCGACACCAAGAATAACCGCATTGTTGTCCTCTCCATTGCGCCGAACGGCGCGCTGACGTGGCTGTTCTCCTTTGGCGGGAGCGCGCTTGGCCTGTCTAACAACCTGGCTAAGCCGCAGGGCGTGGCGATCGACCCCGACGGCTATTACTGGGTGGCCGACACCGGTAACAACGCGCTGAAGGCGTTCGATCCCAGCGGCGTTTATCAGTCGACCGTTGCCGGACTCGGGTTGAAACAGCCGCAGGCGGTGTCCGTCGGCTCCAACTACATCACATACGTGGCCGACACGGGCAGCAACCGCGTAGTAGTTCTGGACTATTGGCTCAATCGCATCGGCGATCTCACAGGCACGGCGGGCGAGGCTTTGTCCCTGCCCTCGGACGTGCAACTTGGCGTGGGCGGACGAATCTACGTCGCCGACCAGGACAATCACCGGGTGGCGGTTTTTAGTTCGAATCTCACCTTTGCCGCCGATTATGGAACGTTCGGGAGCGGAGCGGGGCAATTGGACCTGCCGCGCGGACTCTGGCCCACGACCGACGACGGTCTGCTCTATGTGGCCGACACATATAACAACCGTGTGGTCCGTATGCGCACGATGCTCGATCTGGACGGCGACGGCATGGATGATGTCTGGGAGGATTTGCACGGCTTGAACAGCAATGACCCGTCCGATGCCTTGCTCGATCCGGATGGCGATGGTGTGACCAACCTCGGCGAATACCGGGTTGGCACAGATCCGCACAAGTTCGACACGAACGGCAACGGCGCCAGCGATTTGTGGGACATGCTGAACGGATACAACCCGGCGGGTCCGGCGCCGCTCGGGAGTCTGCCGCCGCATCTTGTGGCCCTGACCTGCGATGTGACGGGGCGTCCGGTGGTGTATGGCGAGACGGTGCGTCTCACAGCCACATTCGACAAGGCCATGACCAACGCGCCGCCGCCGAACCTGGGCTTGAACGGCGGCGCCACGCTGTCCGCGACCCCCATGGGCAAGACCAACGCCAATGCCTTTGTGCTTGCCTACGCCGTGCAACCGGCCGATGCGGGCGCGGTTAACGCGTCCCTCTCTGGAGCGATGGACACGCTCGGACAGTCCTCCGATCCTTCGACCTATGCGGCTGCCGGCGTCTTTACTGTAACCTCGGAGGTGATCCGGATTTCCTCCGTGGCGCAGGCGCCTTATGTCGTCAACTGGAGCGCCATCGCTTCGTTCGTCTATCAGGTCCAAACCGCGCCGCTGTTGCCGACCACCAACTGGGTCTACGTGAGCACTTGGACCTCGGCGGTCAATGGCGTTATGACAGCCCCCGTGGCGGGGCCGGGGACCAACAGCGAAATCTTCTATCGCGTGCGGAGGGCGAAGCCGCCATGGTAAGGGAAAACAAGGTGTTCGGTGTTCTGTGTTCGGTGTTCAGGGAGAACACGCATGACTCTTGTCCCCTGCCGCCTCGTGCGGCAGGAACGGATGATTGGTGGAAAATGATCGCGTTTTCCACCAATCGCGTTCACCCGCGACGCAAGGTCGCGGGGGTCTGGCGCCATAATTTGAAACGGCTTCTCAATGGACAAATCTTCACCTCTTCCCCGAACACCGAACACCGAACACCGAACACCTTCCTGCGTACGCTTGCGTACCTAGCCGTCGTTCTGGGCCTTTGCGTTATGGCCACCGGCTGCGGGCGCCGCGCCGCCGCGCCCGCGCCTGCCGACCACCGACCACCGGCGGCCGACCTGCGCACCCCACCGTCGGCGCAAGCCGCCGCCGTGCCAACTGCCATAGCTCCCCCACCGCAGCCCCCCACCGCCCAGCCATCGTCTGTTGTGACCTCCCTTCCACCCTCCACCATCCACCCTCCACCCTCCACCCTCCACCCTCCACCATCCAGCCTCCACCCTCCACCTTCCACCCTCCACCTTCCACCTTCCACCTCCGACCTCCGCTCCACCGCCCGGCAGGTTTCCACGCTGGTCCGGACGGCCGACGAAGCGGTGCGCGCCAGTCCCGCCGGTTCGCAGGCATGGGCCAATGTGATACAATTACGCGCAGCATACAGCGATGTTCTGAAGCAGGACGCCCAATACCGGGAACTGACGGCAAGACTGGCGCGGATCGAGGATATCGCGGCCACGAATGCGCCCGGCGAGGCCGAGGAAGTTGGCGCGGCCATGGCTCAACGGGAACGGACGCTGCTGCGCGACGTGCCGGAAGCGGCGCGCGCGCGGGCCGCGGCGGAACGGGCCGAGAGCGTTTACGGCGCGCTGGTGCAGGCCGATGCGCGGTATGTCGAGAGTGTGCGGCTGATCAAGACAATGGGAACCAACGAGGCGCAAGCGAAGGCCTCGCAGCAAGCTGTTGAGAAAGGAATCCGACCATGAACATGCGTATTCTCCATAAAATCCCCGCAGGTGTTCCGTCCGCGCGGAGGTTGGCAGCGTTGCTGGCGTTCGTCGTCGCGGGGACGCTGTCGGTCGCCAATGGCGCTGTCATCACCAACACGTTATCCAAAGTTGGAAGTGGCAATGTTGCTTTCACAAATGGCCCCGTTGCTTCCGCCAGCGGACCCACGGTATTGGCATCGGAATCGAACAATTATGAGTATATTGTGGCCACCCCGGCGAACAACTGGATGTTCATGGGCTGGAGCGGTTCGGCGGCGCCCTACATCAACAGCGGATTTTCGACAGGGCCGTCTGATACGAACACCGACCTGCAGTTTGTGCTGCCGAATGCCGTGGGCATCGCCACCTTTGTCGCGAGCGCGAACCTGACCGTGCATACCATCCCGGCGGGGGGCAACGTAACGGTCAACGGCAATGGCTACTCCGATGGCGCCATAATCACGCTGCCCAGGGCCGCGACCAACGACGTTTCTGCGTTCGCAAGCCGGACCATAGGGGGTGTGCTCTACGACTTCGATCACTGGGAAAAGCAGAATCTCAATCTTAATCTCGGCGCCACGGCCAACCCGAACACGATCTCAATTGGGGCGGCGTCAGCGACGCTTACCGCCATTTACGTGGTGCATGTGGACACCGCAACGGTGACACTGCAGAGTCAAAACGCCAATGGAACAGCTAAGTTAGTCTATGGCCCCAACACATATACGGCGGGGGCCAGCCAGACCATAACCATCCCCAAGAGCAGCATAATCCAGCTCTCCGCCACAGCCAACGCAGGCTTTGGATTCACGGGGTGGGATGACGGAACCGCCGGGGGCTGGGTGACGACCATCGCGGGCTTCGATTATCTTAAATCGGCCCAGCAGTCGCTGGCCGGCAGCGTCATTGACGGGCGCACCTTCCGGGCGACGTTCAAAGCCGGATACATGGTCACGATTTACTGCGGCGCCAACGGCACGGTTGACTACGGTGTGGGCATAGTGGGCGCGGGATCGAACGTCACCGTTTTTGTGGCAAGCGGGGACACGCTCAGTCTTTTGGCCATTCCAAATGTCGACTTCAACTTCGCGAACTGGATCCGTGTGAACGCTTCTGGTACGACGACGCTGATTTCGCCATCGCTGAACGAAGTCATCACGAGTACCTCGATCTACAGGGCCAGCTTTGTCAAGCCCAATGATCGCCTGGACTGGTATCAGAACTTTGGACTGAACCCCAACGTTGCGGGCGACCCCGGCCCCAACGGCGATCCCGACAACGATGGACTTTCGAACGAATCCGAGTACAGGATTTATGCGGCGCTGCTCAGTAATGACTTTGTGCGGGCGCAGACGGTTAGTCCCCTGAATGCCGACAGCGATGGCGACGGCATGGACGATAACTACGAGTATTTCCATATTGTAGATACCAATGCCCCCGGTCCGGTCGGCAACCAGAAGAACGGGCTGGCCATGACCACGCCGGATGGCATTTATGGACCGGCAGGAAACCCGGACGGCGACTTCCACTGGAATACAAATAACGGCTACTTGACCACCCAGCCGCTGTCGAACATGGAAGAGTACACTGGGCCCGACGCCGCAAGCCCCTACAACTTCGAGTCGGTTCCCGCCGGCGGCACCGGGGCGTTGGATGGCTGGGTAAACACCATCGTTGGCAAGACGGTCAAACGTCGTGTTGCGAATCCGGCTGACACCCAGGACACGAGTTTCTCAGATACGAGTTTCACCGGCGGCGACAATATGGACGACGGGTTCAAGTGGACCTGGGATTTTTGGCAGTCGAACAACGTTGGACGGGAGATCGCCAATACCAACATCTGGCCGCAGATCACGAACAAGGTGCCTTCATGGGCGGTTTCCCGCCTCTTCAAGCCTTCGGCGACTTTCGTTGAACCCGCCGAGGGCTTTCCGAGTTATGACGTTTGGTACAACCCGGTGCTGAATGGCCTTGTGCCCGCCGGCGCCCGCCGTTCGGTCTGGGTGACGGTCATTGACAAATACCACGCCTCGGCACTCATCAGTAGTAACAGCGTAGCGTTTCCATTCCCGTTGGTGCGTCAGAATCCTCCCCCGGGCAATCCGGCTTGGTGCGTCAATCCCTTCCTGTGGGACACCGACGGCGATGGTCTCCCCGACGGCTGGGAATTGACCTTCGGGTATGACCCGTGGGCGACGAAATCGCTGGGCATCAAAGGCACCGATGACGGCCACGACAACCCAAGCGGCAAGTGGTACGCCCAGCAGGGTGCATGGAGCGCAATTAATTCGAATCGCCACAATCAGGTCTACATTAATATAGGATACGATCCGCGCACCGGTTACGGCTACTCCGTCCCGTTAAGGACAGTAGCTGGCGCTCCCAATACCGCGCAATTCATCAACCTGGAGGCGATCCGCGGCGCCGGCGCCGGGCCTTTCTTCCCCGGCGTCTACACTGACGACCGGCCCGTCAGTCCGTATGCCTATGACAGCGACGGCGACGACATGTGGGATGGCTGGGAGTTTTACGTCGGCCTCGATCCGCAGGATCCGACCGATGGCGTGCCGAATCCCGACGCGGACGGGCTCCCCAACCTCGATGAATTTCAGAGCTATACGACCTCCACCAACCTGGAGGCGACGCGGACGTTCGTGGCCGGATGGCGCAACAAGTTGTGGCCGACCGATCCGAACGATAGTGACACCGACTGGGACCAGATTTTGGATGGCCCCGAAAAAGTGAACTTTAACTACACCACGAACGGCTTGGCGCAAGTTACGATAGATACGAACACCATGTATGCCGCCACGCTCTTCTTCGAAGGCGGGGGGCTAAACCCGACGTCGGCCGATACCGACGGCGACCACCTCCCGGATGCGTGGGAAAGCAAGTACCCCGGGCAGTACGGCGTCACCACGAACCAGATCGTGACGACAAACGTCATTACGACCATCGACACGAACGGCGTTACCACCATCGTCACGAACATCACCGTCACTGGCGTGACCACCAACAACACCTGGTCCGGCGGCATGAACGGAACCATGGCCGACGACAAGGCGGACTACGATGGCGACGGCCTGGTGAATTATCAGGAATACCTCTGCGGCGCGGTATATAACTGGCAGTTCACTGTGTGGGCCGGGGGCAAGGGGCTCTACGGTTACGATCCGTACGACTTCTTCGATCCGTCCCTGTCGGGTGGCGGCCAGTGGTATATGGGCCCCGGCGGGCGCGGTCCACACGTCTGGGATCCACACTACATTATCGGTCCCATTTATCATCCCGTGAATTGGCGCTTCATGACGGCCTATGAGCATTTGAGTGGGCTTTGGTTCTCCAGCACCGATCCAGGGAGTGTTGACACCGACAGGGACTCGATGGACGACTACTACGAGGTCTACCACGGACTCGATCCACTGTTCGGAGGTTACGATGTCGTCATGTCGAAAATTCGTGGGGTCCCCATATATGTTCCGACGCTACCTATTCATCGTGACTGGTTGGGTTCGGGCGACTTTCTGAATTACCCGTGGATCGCAGGCTGTCAGACTGTGGATCCAGATCAGGATGGTTTGAAGAACGAAGAGGAATCCCTTCAGAAGAATGCTGCCGGAGTTCCATACTACCATACCGATCCGAGTCCGCTTTGGATGACCGACTTCAGCAGTCCGGATTCATGGGCCATCCTCTATTATTGGACCGGTAACGTCTTCGCCAATCCGATGTCCCCTGATTGGTACTGGAACAACAGCGTCCTGGCCTTGACAGAGCCTCCGCCCAGTTATCTTTTCTCGTTCGAAGCGAACGAAGGGTACGACACGGACAATGACAACATTAGCGACAAGGCGGAACTCGCCGGCGACACCCAAGTCACCACCGGCCTTACCGATCCGCTCAACGGCCAGTCGCCGATCAAGCGCCGCGCTTTGTACCTGAACGGCGATGCGGCGGCGCGGACGCGCGATCCGCATGTGGTGACTCGCGATGAATTCCGGCAATTCACCGTGGAAGCGTGGGTTCGTCCGGAGAACCCGGTGGCGGGGAAAAATCAGGTTGTTGTGGAGCGTTGTCTTTACATTACACCGGGAAGCTATTTCAATATATCCGGCCTGCGCCACAATTTCCGGATTGGCATTAACGCGCAGGGGCTGCCTTACGCGGCGTACGACAACGCCGAAGGCTCTCCGGTCACCGCATGCCCGGTGGCGACGGCCGCGCAAGTGCTGCGTGCCAACGAATGGGTGCATCTGGCATGCACGTACGGCGGCTCGTACGATTCTCAGGGCAACGCCGTCTGGGCGCTCCAGCTCTACAGGGACGGCAATCTGATCGCGACCACGCCGTCGGCCCTGATTCCGGCGAACGGCTGGTTGGATGGGTATAATGGAAATCCGGCCATATTTTTTTGGACCCCCGCGGCTTATGTGGTCGGCGCTGCCGATAGTAATCCGGACGGGTGGGTGGACGGCGCGCCGATTCTCATACCTCCATTTATTAGGGGCCCGCTTTCGCAGCCGGCGCTGAGCGATTTCTTCCAGGGGTGGGTGGATCACATCGCCATCTGGGACGGTGTGCGTTCGCCGGGTCAGATACGGACGGACAAGACGACGCGCATGACCAGGGGTCAGGTTTATCAAGCCGCTACCAGTGCGGGCGCGCCGAGCGTCCTGAAGGCTTACTTCACCTTCGATAACCGCCCCGACCCGGATCACAGTCCCGTGTCGCCGGCCGGCTTCCAGGTGCTCAACGAATACCCGGCCAGTTACACGGTTGTGCCGTGGTGGGCGACGGCGGCCGATCGGTCGAAGGTGTACGACGACTATCGCTACGTGCCGTGGCTGGAGAACATGGTGTCGCACTTGCCTCTGAATCCGCCCCGGGACGGTAATGGCGCGATAACGAACGGGCTCTTCCGCAACACGGCCAATCCGTACGGACTTTGGTACATGCACAACTCCAGCGGACTGTATGAGAGCAATCCGCAGACTGGATTGCCGTTGACGGCGTCCGCGGACAGCATCACGGCGCTGCTAACCCTAGCCACGGTTCCCGACTTGCTGCCGTTGCGGTGGGCGGTCACCGACGAGGATGTGCCCATGTGGGACGGCGGCGGGAAGGGCAGCGATCCGTACGATTCCGACGGAGACGGCCTGCCCGACGCGTGGGAGGAACTGTACGGTCTCGACCCGCTCAATCCAAACGGTTTGAACGGCACCTATGGCGATCCGGATTCGGATGGTCTGAACAACTGGGCCGAATTCATGGCCGGGACCAACCCGCAGAACTACGATAGCTTCGGCAGTGGCGCGCCTGACTTCTACAATTGGGTTGCCACGAACAAGGTGATCTTTGGCGAGCGCTTTACCGATCACGATTTCATGGAGGATTCGTGGGAGTTGGCGCACTTTGTCGCGGAAAAACTCGATCCGCGGCGTTACGACGCGCAGTTGGACGCCGATGGCGACGGCTGGTCGAACTACGCCGAATTCATGGCCGGAACGGCCCCGGACAATAACGGCAGTTTCCCGACACCGGTGCTGAGCGGCACGATCCGGTTCGACGCCAACACCTTGCCTACCAATGGAACCGTGTTGCCAACACCTGTTCTGCTTTTGTTTACGACGCCGGATATGGACGAAGTGCCCGTCTTCTGCGCGGTTCAGCCCAGCGCAGTCACGAATTCGACCGGTCCCAGCAACATGGTCACAATCGTCGATAGCTGGCAGTTCAGAGCCGTGGCGCCCAAGGAAGGCGACGTGTGGCTGCTGGCGTTCATGGACTACAACAACAACGGTAGACTCGATGCCGGGGAACCGGCGGGGCTGGCGGATGGACAGCCGGTGCGCGCCTCGTGGAGCGCTCTAGGCGGCATCGAAATTCCCCTGACCGACAACGCCGCGGGGTTTGGCCGTTTCAGCTGGCCGAACACCGGCTCGACGTTGCCCACCCGTGTGCAGATTTCCTCCACGTCGCTGGGATCGGCGAGTCCGTTGACCCGCTTTATTCGTCCGGCGCGCAGTTATTTCGATGAGCAGGACTTCATGCAACTCGGATATCTCAACGGTTTGCCGTCGGGGACTTACACCTGGTCGGTATCCAGGCAGTCGCAGACCGGGCAATTTACGGCGATCACCAACGGTACGTTTGCCTTCACCTACGGCGCCATGACCGCTCCGACGCTGGTATCGCCGATCGGCGGAGAAATCCGGCGCTACACGCGCAACACGTTCAAGTTCGCCGCCGACGGCAGCAGCACGGTGAGGGTGTATTTGCGCGTCTATAGAGGGGTCACCGTGGTCACGCCGTTGGTATACGAAGAAATCGCGCGTTTGCCGTATCAGCATGAAGACGGCTATCGTTACCTGATGCCGACCAACCTGTACTTCGGCGGGCCTGGCTTCGAGAATGGCATCTACACCTGGGTGTTGGAATCCCTGAACGGCGATGGCGCCGCCGCCTTCTCGGTGGGGGGCAGCTTTACCGTGGATACCACGACGGTCAAGAATCCGTTGGGCCCGTTCGCGCTGGGCGGTACGCTCAGTTACTACGGCAAGGTCACGGGCAGCGGCAATTTAGTGGTGGAGGCTTCGCTGCGCCCGTCGTTCGCAGGTCTGCCGGAAGGGCGCTGGTTGGCGCCGAATTCTTCGACCGCAAGCGCCTGGCCGACCAACAGATTCACGTTCATGATACCTGGTCTGCCCGGCGGATCGTATTACGTGCGCGGCTACCTCGATCAGAACAACAGCCGCCGACTGGATACGACCGATACGCGGGGGTACCTGACGAGCGTGACCTCGTTCTACTCGCTGGCCACGGTTCTGGCGCAGGACATCAACACCAATCTGGAGCTGCGCATGTCCGCCGCGGACACCGACAACGACGGCATTGCGGACGACTGGGAAATCGCGACCACCGGAGGGTTGGGCTCAATGGGCCTCGGCACCTTCTCGGTGACGAAGTCCATGGGCGTGAGCGCCTTTATGACCGACCTGGAGTGGTACCTCTACGGCACCATGAACCTGAATGCCAGCGACCCGAACGCCACCGGGTTGGACGGTATTCCGCTGCGGATCAAGTCCGCCTTCGGCATGAATCTCGTGAAGGATTACGACTTCATGATCTCGGGGGTGACGACCGACGCGCAGGGCATGCCGGTGGTAATCTGGGCCAGGGATAAGTGGGCCGGCAATCTGCAGCCCACCAGCAGCGGATATCAGGTGCAGTCAACCAGCGACAGCAGCGTGGTTGTCAACTTCAAGGTGCAGTACAGTCAGGACCTCAAGACCTGGAACGACGTCTCCGGCGCCATGCCTGACGGCCCGGTGAAGTACGATGCCAATGCCGGACTCTTCCGTTACGTCGGCGCGCCGACCAGTTGCCCATACTTCTACCGCGTGCAGATCGCGTGGTAGGCGGAACAGAAGAAGCGATGAACGATGAACGATGAACGATGAAGTTGAAAAAGTAATCGCTAAAATGCTCTTGCCAAACATTCCAACAACCGATTAAATGAACCGATCTTGCACAACAACCAGCCAAGGAGTCGGAGGTCTGAGGTCGGAAGTCGGCGGTCAGAAGTTTCCGGTTACCGCCAGTTGTTCACTGTTTACCGTTCACTGTTCACTGACTTAAGAAAGGCGCACGCAATGAAAAAGATCAAGACATGGCAGGTTGTAGTTCCTCTTATGGTAATCGGTCTGGCGGGTTGCGACTTCAGCAAGCCGGGCGACGGCGAGTACTGGAGCGACACGTACAGCTGGGTAAATTTCAGCGGCACATACAAAAATCCCAGCGGCGGCGCAGTGGTGGTGTTGCCGGGGACGCCTGCAGGGGGAGGGACCAACACCGTTACGGAAACCGTGGATGGCGAGGAGGTGGGCAACCTCAATGGCGTCGGAACATATAGCGGAAGCTTGGGGCATCAATCCATCGTTCCCGGTTCGTTGCAGCTTTACAGCGTGGACTGGACGTTTAACGACGACGGAAGCGGCAATCTGGTGACTTCGGGTGGTTTTTTCGCGGGTGCTTCGGGGCATATCAACTACGCCTCAGGCGCATGGTCGGTTGATACCGGCGCCTCCAGCGGCAGCACGCCGATCAAGGCTCGTTATCAGTACACATTGACAAGCACCGTTTTGGGTGGAAACAGCGATATCATTAATGTTTATGGCCTGACGCTGATGCAACAAGGCAACCTGATCAACATGACGGACAGCAATGGATCGCAGTACAGCGGCAAATTTGGTTCTCTCAGCGGTTCGAACGGATCCAGTACTGGTGTTCCAATCAATGGCGACCAGATAATCGGGCAATACAAGATGACGGGGAAAAACAATCTGACCGGGCGGGACGTGGAGATCGTCGGCACCTTGCAAGGCAATGTGATCCAGGGCGGCACCGCTTACTACCTCGCCAACCGGACCATGAGCGGCACCTGGATGGAGTCCGACGGCACGACGCTTGACATCGTCGGCGTGGCCGGGCAGGTCGGCGTCAGCACGAACGGTCTCGCCAAGGCAGGGAATTGAACCACATACGAACGTTTTTATTCCTGGCCGCCGTTTCCGCAAGGGCGGCCACGAACGGCGGGATGACCGCCGGGACGTCGGCTGTTGTCCCGCCTTCCGTTTCGACGGCCATGGTGGCCAAGGCGGTGTGGCTCACTAACGCCCCCGCCGCGCTTCCCGCGAAGGAAATTATCCCGCTCGCTCAAGAACTGCTCAAGGAACTGGCGGCGCTCACCAATGCCGACCAATATGCCCAGGCGCGCGACAAAGGCCTGGCCGCCTTGGAGACCGCCGCGGCGGACGACCCGCTGCGCGGCGAACTGGAAGATACGCTGGGCCATGTGACGATGACCATGATCCGCACGCCGCGCATGATGGCGGAAAAGGATGCTTGCGTGGTGAAGTCCGGCGATTCCGTGGCGCGCATCGCCGCGGCGCACGGGACGACGGTGGATTTGATCCTCGAAAGCAATCAGATCGCCCGTCCGAACCTGATCAAAGCCGGCGACAGGTTGCGGGTGCTCAAGGCGCCCTTCAGCCTGACCGTCAGTAAAAAGCGCAACGATCTGCTATTGAAACTGGACGGGCGCTTTTGCAAACGCTATCGCGTCGGCACCGGCAAGTTTGGACGCACGCCAACGGGCGTATTCACGATCAGCGAAAAAGTCAAGGAGCCGCCATGGTCGCGGCCCGACGGCAAACTGGTGCCCTTCGGCGAAAAGGAAAACATCCTCGGAACGCGCTGGCTGTCGCTCAAGGCTGTGCCGCCCACGGAGGATGTCGGCGGCTACGGCTTCCACGGAACCTGGGACGAAACGACTCTGGGCAAGGCCGAAAGTTCGGGCTGTGTGCGCCTGAAAAACGCCGATGTTGAGGAACTGTTCACGATTCTCCCCTACGGCGTGCGTGTGGCGATCGAGGAATAGCAAGCAGGTGGAGGGTTGAAGGTGGAGGGTGGAAGGCGCAACTACTCACCACGGATTACACTGATGGACACGTAATTTGAATATCCAACAGCCAACACTCAACGCCCAATTTCCAAGGGAATACAGGGATGTTCACTTGGATATTGGACATTCCGTGTTGGATATTGGATATTCGGTTCCTCTTCGCCTCCACCATCCACCATCCACCATCCACCTTCCACCATTTGGACTCCACCCATGCGCGTATCGGTGATCGTCCCAGTCTATAACGAGGCGGAGAACGTGATGCCGCTGGTGGAGGAAATGGCCCGGCTGACCGGCGAGTTGCCGGAACTGGAGGTTGTGCTGGTGGACGACGGCAGTCAGGACGATACCTGGCTGCGAATCGAGGCGGCGATGGAACTTTGGCCGCGGCTGGCGCGGGGCGTGCGGCATGCCCGCAACCGCGGGCAGAGCGCCGCGATGCTGACCGGTCTGGCGCAGGCGACGGGCGAGGTGCTGGTGACGATCGACGGAGATCTGCAGAACAATCCCGCCGATATCCCCCGCCTGGTGTCCATGATCGGCCCCGACTGCGATGTCGTCTGCGGTTTCCGGGCGAACCGGCGCGATACGTGGTCGCGGCGGCTGGCCTCACGCCTGGCGAACCGTGTGCGAAATTTCTTCACGCGTGACGGCGTGCGCGACACGGGCTGCAGTCTGAAGGCATTTCGCGCCGCGTGCCGTGCCGACCTGCCGCCGCTCGATGGCGTCCACCGTTTCATGCCGGCCTATTTCGCGTTGAACGGCCGGCGGATGCGCGAGGTGGCTGTGGACCACCGGCCGCGTTGTCGCGGGGTTTCCAAGTATACCAATTGGAAACGCCTGCCAAAGACGGTGTTTGATCTGGTTGGTTTTATCTGGTATCGTAAAAGGTATCTGGGGAGGGAATGAGAACAATGAAATATGTGTACTGGCAAGATGGCGATATGTGGTTGGGATACTTGGAAGAATTTCCCGACTACATGACCCAGGGTGAATCCATCGACGAGTTGCAGGAGAACCTGAAAGATATCCACGAAGAGGTCGCCAGTGGAAACATTCCCGGAGTCCGTCATGTCGCAGAATTGCAACTCGCATGAAGCGAACCGACCTCGTCAAGCAACTTGAGCAAGGCGGATGTGCCCTAAAATGAAAGACTGAACCACCCTCCACCCTCCACCCTCCACCCTCCACCTTCCACCCTCCACCCTCCACCCTCCACCCCCTGAGCCCCCACAATGGCCAAAGAAAACATTAACAACGCGCCTTCGGGAGGCGGGGCGGCCTTCGGAGCTCCAAAGATCGCCGAGGTGCTGGTGCGGCGCGGCGTGCTGACAGAAGAGGGCATGCGCCTGGCGGTGGAGAAGATGCCGCAGAATGCCGGACGTCTGGAGCGCTATCTGATCGAGTCGCACTCCGTGCCGACGGCCGAAATGACGCTGGCGGTGGCGGATTACCTGCGCATGCCGCCGATCAGTCTGGGCCATTTTACTCCCAATGCCGAGCTGATCTCCAGTCTGCCGGCTGGAATTCTAAAACAGCATTCGATTCTTCCGCTGCTCAAATTCGGGGACATGCTGACCGTGGCGATGGGCGATCCTTTCGACATCGTGGCGCTGGACGAGCTGCAGCAGGCGACGGGATTGAAGATCACGCCGCTGGTCGCAGCGGAGAAGGAAGTCCAGGAAGTGCTCGCGCATCTGAACGCGAGCGATGCGGCGGCGAATTACAGCATGGAAGACATCCTGCAATCCTCGGACGACAACGAGGTCGAGGTGGGAAACAGCACCCGCCAGGAAGAGAGCCTGGAGGAGATGCTGGAGAGCGCCGAAGGCGCGCCGGTGATCCGCATGGTGAACATGATCATGGTCGAGGCGCTGCGCACGCGGGCCAGCGACATTCACATTGAGCCGCTCGAAAAGACCCTGCGTCTGCGCTATCGAGTGGACGGCGATCTTGTCGAGCGTCCCAATCCTCCGAAGAGTTTTCAAGCGGCCATAATCTCGCGCATCAAGATCATGGCCGACCTGGACATTGCCGAACGCCGGCTGCCCCAGGACGGGCGTTGCCGGATCCGGGCGCTGGGCAAGGAAGTGGACATTCGCGTGAGCGTGCTGCCCACGATTCACGGCGAGAAAATCGTCATGCGCGTGCTGGACAAGAGCTCATTGTGTCCGAACGTTGCGGCCCTGGGACTCGACAAGGTTGCCTACGAAGCCCTGCGGTTTGCGATCGATCAGCCGCACGGCATCATTCTGGTCACGGGCCCGACCGGCAGCGGCAAGACCACGACGCTTTACTCCTGCCTGCAGGAACTCAACCAGACCGATGTGAACATCGTGACCTGCGAAGACCCGGTGGAATACCAGTTGCCCGGAGTGAACCAGGTGCAGGTCAATCCCATCAGCGGGTTGACGTTCGCGGCGGCCCTGCGTTCGATTCTGCGCCAGGATCCGGATGTCGTGCTGGTCGGAGAAATCCGCGACGGCGAAACGGCGGACATCGCCGTCAAGGCCGCCTTGACCGGGCATCTGGTGCTGAGCACGTTGCATACCAACGACGCCGCCGGGGCCATCGCGCGTCTGATCGACATGGGCGTGCCGCCTTTCCTGATGGCGTCCTCGATGATTCTCGCGCAGGCGCAGCGGCTTTACCGCAAGCTATGCCCCTTCTGCCGCCAGGAGCTCATTCCTTCGCCGGACATTCTCGCTGCCAACCACATCGATCCCGAGTTTTTCCGGGGCGCCACGTTGTTCGCCGGGGTGGGCTGCCCGAAGTGCAACAACACCGGGTACAAAGGACGCGGGGCCATCATGGAGGTGCTTCCCGTGGACGAGGAAATCCGGGAGTGTATTCTGCGCGGCGTCAGCAGCGCGGATTTGCGTGAGAAGGCGCGCAAAAAAGGGATGATGACGTTGAAGGAAGCCGGGCTGCAGAAAGTCCGTGACGGCGTCACCTCGCTCGAAGCGGCGCTGGAAATGACGGGCGGGGAGTAGGCTACGCATGCCGGTTATTCAGTCCAAAGCCGCAAGCAAATTCCCGCCGACGCCGCCGCAGACCATGGCGGCGCCAGTGGCGCCCATGCCGCAGCCGGGAAGGACATCGGCGGTCCCGGCCCGTAAATCACGGCGTTTCGGGAAGCGTTTTCGCGGCGGCGCCAAGATGGCCAACAAGGAGCTTCCCTCCTTCTCCAGGCAAATGGCGGCCATGCTGACCGCCGGCATGCCGATTGTGTCGGCGCTTGAAGCCGTCGAGGAACAGGCGTCCAATCCGCAATTCAAACTCGTGATCGCGGAAATCCGCCGGAGCATCGAAAGCGGTTCGTCGTTTTCCGAGAGCATCGCCCAGATTCCGGAAGTTTTTGACGACCTTTATGTCAACATGACCCGCGCCGGCGAGCGCAGCGGACAGTTTGCCGAAACCATGCGGCGCACCGCCAGCTTGCTAGAGGGAAGCATGCGGTTGAAGCGCAAGGTTAAATCGGCCATGACCTATCCGGTCGTGGTCATGAGCCTGGCGTTGACCATTGCGGCGGGCATGATTCTGTTTATTGTGCCGGTCTTCTCCGACATGTACAAGGATTTTGGATCGAAATTGCCGGGCCCAACCCAGGTTCTTGTGAATTTGAGCAGCGGGGCCAAGAAGTACAGTCCCATCCTGGTGCCGGCCATCATCGCCGCAATCTGGGCCTTTCGCCGCTGGAAAAAAACGGCGGCGGGGGCTTTCGCAATGGACTCGTTCTACCTCCGCGCCCCGGTCGTCGGCGCATTGGCGCAAAAAGTGGCCATTTCCCGCCTGGCGCGCACGCTGGCGCAGATGCTCAGCAGCGGCGTGCCCATTCTCGGCAGTCTGGAAATTGTCGCCAAGGCCTGCGGAAACCTGGTGGTAGGCAAGTCGGTGATGCGCGCGCGCGACATCGTCGAACGTGGAGATCCGCTGTCCGCCGCAATGGAAAATCAGCCGGCGATTCCCAGCATGCTGGTGCGCATGCTTGCCGCCGGCGAAAAGACCGGCAAGGTGGACGAGATGATGCTCAACATCGCGGATACTTACGATGACGAGATCGAGACCATGCTTTCATCTCTGACCTCGATGATGGAACCGCTGCTGATGATCTTTCTGGGGGTCACGATCGGCGGCATCGTGATTTGCATGTTCATGCCGATTTTCAAGATGAGCGAAGCCATCAACATGTAGGGAAGGGCATGCGATGTCCAAACGTGTTTCAAAAACAAAGATGGTGAAGGAGTTGGCTTCCTCGACGGGGATTTCCCAGAGCCGGGTGGAGGGGTTGTTGTCCGCGCTGGCGGATATGGCCTACCGCGAGGCGGTCAACGGTTTCGTTATTCCCGGAATTTGTAAACTGAAGGTTGTCAGGCGCAAGGAGAGTCAAAGGCGGAATCCGATTACGAAACAGCGTCTGCTGATGAAGGCGCACGATGCGCTGAAGATAGTGCCGTTGAAAAAGGCCAAACTGGCGATTGCGCCACCGCCGCCGGACTTGATTCAGTTCCTTCCCGATGAGCCTCTTTCTTTGCCGCTTGTCGCGCCCGCGCCCGCCGTTTCGGTGTCCGACAGCAAGCCGGTTTCCGCCGCGGCGCCGGACGCTCTTCCCGCGCTGGGCAATATCGTGTTCGCCTGCCCCCAATGCGGAGGCACGGTAATGGCGGAAGCCGCGCAGAAAGGCCTGACCGGAGTTTGTCCTGTTTGCGGCGCGACGATCGGCATCCCGGCGCAGGAACAAGCTGGCTCCGATAGCGAGGGCGCCGGCGCGTTGGCGGCTCAAGCGCCGCCGACGGGATTCGTATTGTTCGTCTGCAAAACATGCCATCAGGAAATCGAGGCTCCGCAGGAGATGATCGGCATGGATGTCAATTGTCCGGCGTGCGGATCTTCGTTGAGCGTACCATCGCTGAAGTTAAAACAACAAGTGGAGGCCGCGCTGTTCCCGGTAAGAGCCCGGACCGTCGTTCCATGACTATCCGGATGGACCTTTCGGACATTGAAATGTAAAGCGGGGGCGGCGTGAAACTATTTCCATGGCTTGCGGGGCATAAAGCAGCGTCCGATGAGCACGCTCCCGGCGTTGCCGCCGCCGACGCGCCCGTACCCGTGCCAGCACCCGAATCTGCCGGGCAAAACGATGCGGCGCTCAAGGAATTGGCAGCCATGAATCTCGCCGCCATTCTTAAAACGCCGCCGCAATCCGTCCCCTCCCCGAATTTCACGTCAGCGCCACCCCCTCCGGCAGCGGACTCGTCTGCGCCTGGGACGGCGGGGGGGACGCAGACGGAACGGTCTAGGGACCGATCCTTATACAAAGCGGTCATGGGCGGCCTTTACGATGCCGTGCTGATCGTGGATCCCAAGGGATATGTCGTAGGCAGCAACAAGCGCGCCGAAGTGTTTTTCGGACACCCGGAACAAGTGCTGTGGAATATGGAATGCGGGAAGCTGATCGCCGGATTCAGCGCGATCGTGTTGGCTCAAATACGGGCCAATGTGGAGATGAGCGGGTTTACGGTCATCGCTGGCAACGGGCTGTGCAATAACGGGGATGTGGTGCCCGCGGAAATCGCAATCGGTAAGATCAACTTTCTGAACGACGGCGATTTGCTGCTATCGGTGCGCAGCGTGGCGCGCCGGAAGATGGCGAATGAACTGCGTGAATTGGAAGACGATCTTTTACGGAACGCCACCTGCGGTTTGTTGCTCTGCGCCAGCGACGGGACGATCGAATATGCCAACCCTGCGGCAGCGCGATTATTGCAGGCCCCGGAGGAGGAAGGTCTGGTCAAGCAATCGCTGGCCCGCTATTGCGTCTCCCCCATGGCGGTGGAGATGCTGCTGAATGCTCCTTCCAACAAGGCCGCATGGATGGGACGGCTGGCGCTGCGGACCGGCAACGGCATGAATGTCGAGATGATGGCCGCGGCTAATGCCTGTCCCGTGCGCAAGGACGGGGTTCGGCGGGTGGTCGTGTCGCTGATGCCCATGTTGCAGACGCACAACGTGCTCCGCGTGGCGCCCCCGGTAGTGTGTTAGTCTATTGCGCATCCCATGCCAATGTCGTAATTTACGCAGCGGGTAGATGGGGTATAGGCGGGTGATATGGCGAAAATACTGTTAGTGGACGATGAGCCGCAGATATTGAGTCTTTTGAGCAGTCTGCTTAAGACCGAAGGCTACGAAATTGTGCTGGCTTCGAACGGCGCCAAGGCCATCGAAATTATGCGCAATGTAACCATCGATCTGATCGTTACCGACATGCGAATGGCCCCGGTCAATGGCGTGGAGGTGGTGCGGGCCGCGAGGGATATCCAGCCGCAGGCGGCGGTGATCGTGTTAACCGCGCATGGATCGGTGGAAACCGCCGTTGAAACTATGAAATCCGGGGTTTTCGATTATGTCACCAAGCCGTTCAAGGTGGACGAGCTGCTCATCACCATCCAGCGGGCGCTGGAGTATAAGCGCGCGGTTTCCGAAAACGTGGAGTTGAAAGAGGAATTGATCGGCCGCTACCGTCTTGAAAATATCATCGCGGAAAGCTCTGCCATGCGCAGCGTTTGCGAGATGATCAAGCGCGTGGCGCCGACCGACGCCACGGTGCTGATCGTCGGGGACAGCGGCACCGGCAAGGAACTGGTGGCAAAGGCCATCCACATGCACAGCCGACGGAAAGACCGTCTCTTTCTGGCCATCAATTGCGCGGCGATGCCGGAAACCCTGCTCGAATCCGAGATGTTCGGATACATGAAGGGCGCTTTTACCGGCGCCTCGGCGAACAAAGATGGATTGTTCGAGACGGCCAACGGCGGAACGCTTTTCCTCGACGAGATTTCCGCCATGCCTTTGTCGTTGCAGGGCAAGTTGCTGAGGGTCCTGCAGGAGAAGGAAATCCGGCGTGTGGGCGGCAATGTAAACATTCCGATCGACGTGCGCATCCTGGCGGCGACGAATACGAGCCTCGATCGGATGATCAAGGAGGGCAAATTCCGGGAAGACCTGTTCTACCGGCTGAGCGTGATCCCGATCGAAATCAAGCCGCTGCGCGAACGTCCTGAAGACATCCTCCCGTTGGTTTATCATTTCATCCGCCGTGAACTTGGCGAGGGCCGTGAACTGGCCAAGGTGACCCCCGAGGCCCGCAATGTGCTGGAACGTTACCCCTGGCCCGGCAACGTCCGCGAACTCGAGAACGCAATCAAGCATGCCTTGACCTTTACCCAGGATGGGCGCATTACCCCAGAAGTTCTGCCGCCTCGCATTCTGGCGGGGATGCAGACGGGCGCCCGGCCAGTATCGCCGGTTGATGCAACGCGGGGACAGTCCCTCAAGGTCTTTCTGCGTGAGAAAGAGCGCGAGCTCCTGCAAAACGTGCTTGCGACAAACAACGGGGACAAGGAAAAGGCCGCCAAAGCGCTGAATATCAGCCTTGCCACCCTCACACTTCCTGATCCCGTGCTGTAATTACGCATGTTTTTGCGAACTGCCCGGAAAATGACATGGCACTTTTTGACGCGTGACAAGTAAAGCGGCGTGGTGAATTCTTTGGGGCGAACAAACGGTCCCACAAAGGATCG
>CAIYGI010000164.1 GCA_903925685.1 uncultured bacterium | reverse complement strand
TGCAACGCGTGTTCCTCGGCAACCCCTTTGTGCCGGCGGTCAACACCTCGTGAGCCTCGCCCACGCGCCGGGTTCGGACGCACCGCCATTCACTCTCAGGTGGCCGCCCGCTTTGGGGCGGCTACCTGAGCAGTTACCATATAAGCTCCTTCGTCACCGCGGCCACCTGCCTCAGATTACACGCTCAACTTGCTCGCCATTCTATCAGGCGACGATTAATGCGTCTTGACCGTTTTGAGACCTTTGTTTTATCATTTTGTGCCATGGACATGAGCAATAGCTGCCACACCAGCGGCGGGACAGCCACACCGTCCGGGCTCACGGCCACATCGCGCATCCCGATGTCGCAGTCGAAGCGGATGCTGGGGGCTGGCGAGGTGCACCAGCACACGGAAGTCGAGCTCATCATCTATGAGCATGGCCCGGTGACCATGCTCTTCGGCGGCAGAAAGCTGAACATCCCGCCCAACCGGCTGGTCATCTTCTGGGGCGCCATGCCCCACTATGCACTAAAGGCCGATCCAAAAGCCCGGGCTTATCTCCTCCGGATTCCGATGCCCCTGGTACTGCAATGGAACCTTCCGGCCTGGTTGATCCGGCAGTTGGTCGATTTTCAAGTGCTGGTGGACGATCCAACCCAAGATCCGTGTTCCGACCTGGACCTTCTGAAGCACTGGATTCGCCTCATGGACGGCAGCTCGATCGAGGCGGAAAAGATCGTGATGCTGGAGGCCGAGGCCCGCCTGCGGCGCATGGCCCTGGACCAACGGACCTCGCCCGTGCTGGCGCCCCGCGCGGCCGGCGCCGGACGCCTGGAGCGCATGGTGGGAACGATTGCCCGGCGCTGCCTCGGGCGCCTGCGGATCCCCGAAGTGGCCAGGGAGTCCGGGATCACGCGCGCCTACGCCATGCGCCTGTTCCGCAGGAGCATGGGCATGACGATGCTGGAGTACATCACCCGGCAGCGAGTTTCCCACGCCCAGCGGCTCCTGGCCACCACGGACCGCGGAGTCCTGAACGTCATGCAGGAATGCGGATTCACCTCGCCGACCCGCTTCTACGCCGTCTTCCTGCGCTTTGCCGGCAGCACGCCCGGCGACTACCGGCGGCCGTTCCAGCCCGTCGGCAACCGCCGCGGCAAGACCGACAAGACCCGCGCGCGGGTCAGACGCGATAAACCACTGCCTGGGTGATGCCTGGAGCGACCAGGTCACGGCCTCATCCCGGCGCGGCGCCAACCGGCAGATCAAAGACAGCATCGTCAGCCCCAGCATCCGCCATTCCCCCTACACTCCCGGCGCATATCCTTTCCCGAACTGGGCGGTCATCGGCTGCTTGAACTGCTCGCCGAAGGGCATCCACGAGGTTGTGCCGCCATCCACGATCAGAGTCTGGCCGACGATGTAACGGCCGCCCGGCGAAGCCAGGAACACAGCCACGGCCCCGATATCCCGCGGCAACGCGACAAAGCCGGCGGGCAGGTTACGTCCCGCGGCTTCCCAGTCCGCATTCAGGCCGACCATCTTCTCCTGGTTCTCGACCCGCACGGAGCCGGGGGCGATGCCCGCCACGCGAATGCCCCGCGGCGCCAGTTCGATGGCCAGTTGGCGGGTGAACGAGACGATGGCGCCGCGTGTGCCGGCATACACCGAGTGCTCGGTGTATCCTTCGTAGGCGTGAATGGAAGAGATGTTGACGATGACGCCGCGGCTCTTCTCCAATTCCGGCAGCAGCGCCTGACAAAGGAAATACGGCGCGCGCACGTTCACCGCGTATAGCGCGTCGAATTGCTCCACGGTCGTCTGCCCCATGGGCCGGTTCATGGTGATGCCGGCGCTGTTGACCAGCACGTCCAGCCCGCCCAGGAAATTCACCACCTCGCCCGCCATCGCCTGCAGCGGCGTCACTTGGCTGAAGTCGGCCTTGAACGCCGCCGCCTTGCCGCCGCCCGCCACGATCTCCTTCACCACCGCCTCGGCTCCAGTGGCGCTGTGCGAGTAGTGCACCGCCACCGCCGCGCCCTGCCGCGCGAACTCGAGCGCAATGCCCTGCCCGATCCCGGTGCCCGCTCCGGTCACCACAACCCGCTTGCCGTTCATGTCGCAACTCATGGTCCCACCTTGCTCCTGGCGGTCTGTTTTCGTCCGGACCCGCGAACACCTCTATCCCCGACCCACCGCCTCTACGGTCAACCCCGCGCCGGGTCTGAGCAGCATGGCCTTAACCTCGGGACACATGCTCGCGCAGGCGTGGACAAAGCCAGCGGGATCCCCGCCGCCCTGCTCCGCCAGGGTCCAGAAATGGCAGGGAATGGCGATGCGCGGTTTCGCTTCGGCAACGAGCCGGGCCGCGTCGATGTGGTTCATGTTGCCGAACACGCCGTTGATTGCGGGCAGCACGACGTCAGGCTTGAGGTCGTAGAGCGGCTTAAACAGGGCCGGACGCCACGACGAGTCACCCGTCGCCATGACGCGCACGCCGCCGAACTCAAGCACCAGCGCCAGGGCGCTCAACGAAATATCGCCGTGGTCCGCGGGCACGGTGTGCACGACCAGATCGCCCAAGTCGTGTCGCCGGTTGGGTTCCAGCACGACCCGGCGCGCCGGCGGCACGCCCGCCTGCTCCAGGCCGGCCACGCAACCCATCGGACCGGCAAACCGGCAGGCCGGATTGCGGCGGGCGATCACGGGAATGGCATCGGGGTCCAGATGGTCGGCATGCTCATGCGTTAAAATCACCCAGTCCGCCTCGATCTCTTCCGCGCGCAGCGCCGGCAACGACAGGCGTTTGAACCCGAACAACCGTTCGCAGGCATCGGACAGGTAGGGATCGAGCAAGATCCGCCGCCCAGTCGCCGTGCGAAAGGCGAATCCGGCCTGTCCCAGCCAGTACAACCGCACGCTCCCGATGGGCAAGCAGGTTTGTTTCACATCCGTTGCTCGCTCAAGCATACGGGACTCCACGCTGACGGTATTACGACACGTTCAGCGGGCGGGGATACTGACCTGGAACTTCCTTCCCGACAGCGGAGCGACAATCCGTTCAAGATCCTCAACGGTCCAGAGCATGCCGGAGACACTGGCATATTCCTTCTCCGAATGCTCCTGGTGTAACCCTGCGCTGAGATTGATGCAGGCAACCCCCGTTCTATCCGACAGAGCGGCGCAGTCCGAAAATGTGCCTGTCTCGAATTTCCTGAGAGGGATGAGCTCCTGCATGATTTTCATGATCTCCGGAGTGGAGCGCGCATAGTCTACCCACTCCCTGTCCCCGCGTCGGTCAAGGCCGATCCATATTGAAGTCGCATCGAGTTCGGAAAGCGGTATGGACCTGCTCCCTATGGCGCCCGTTTCCTCGAGATCGAAGATTGCGACATCCACGGGACATCCCCTGGACATCAGGGTGGCGGCAATTATCATGCCGTTGCGGTCATCCGCGCCGAGGCCTCCTTCCGGCGCCGCTACAATAATCCCGCCCTTCTTCCTGATCGTTTTAGTTGGTTTAACCGGATGAACTGTGTCGGTGTGGGCACAGAGGCAAGGTTTCAGCCCCTTGGAGGGATGGCGGAACATGGACCAGGTATCCCCGTCTTTACGCGTGTATCCTGTCCCGTGCCGCGCCACCCATTCGACACAGCTCAAGTGTTCGGTGAGTAGATAGGCCTGCCTGAAATCCGAAACGAGCTGTCTCTCAAATATTTTTTTATTGTTCATTTTTCTTCTCCCCCCGCGAGCCACTAGCCAGCATTGATAAAAAATCGCATTTTGGCCCGCACCGGCCCACACGGGCCAAAAGCATGCCATAACCGGTCTGACGCAACGATGTCAGCGCGAGCAGCATGGCAGACGCCCCGATCGCCGTCAAGATCACCACCGGGTCACCACCGGGCGCAATTGCAAAAAGTTGCATTCGCACTGCGGCAGCGCGGTGGCTACGACGCCCAAGATCAATATGAACGTAGGTGTCTCAGATCAGAAGTTTGTCATCAGGGGCATTTCATCTGTAGCGGCGTGGATGTGTGCCAGCAAGGGTTGATGGCGAAATGACTGGACAAGATTCCGGCTTTCCGCTACAAGAGCGGCATGGAACTACACACATTTGCCCATGAACCGGAGATTCTCAAGCG
>CAIYGI010000163.1 GCA_903925685.1 uncultured bacterium | reverse complement strand
GCACATCTCAATCACGAGGCTTGCTGTTTTATCGTCTCGTAGAGCAAGCCGTGCAGACCGCCCCATTGCCCTACCGACAGATCGTCGAAAGAAAACACAACCTGTAGGGGGCGTTTGCGTTACATGGATACCCCCTTTTCTGATAAATTAATTTCCTGAAACCTGAAACCTGAACACCGAACACTGAACACCCATGACAACACCATCCACCTCAACGATACCCCCACAAGAGCAGCGGGCGCGGGTGAGCGGCTCGCCCGGCGAAGGCGCGCGGCTGCGCGGGGTGCTGACGCTGCTGGCGCCGCTGATGGCGGTGGTTTTCGTCGCGGGCTATCTGCTGCGCGCGGCCTGGCCTTACCCGGCGCTGCACCCGGCGCTGGCGGCGGCGGGCGTGATCCTGCTGAGCGTGCTGGCCGCGGCGCTCAACTGGTCCTGCACCGGACGGCTGCGGGCCTATGTCAAGGGCGCGCGGGGCGAGGAGGGCGTGGCGCGCGAACTGGCGCTGCTGCCTGCCGAATACCGCGTTTTTCACGACGTGCAGTTTCCCGACGCCGCCTGGTGGCGTTGCGGCGCGGGCTGCGACCATGTCGTGGTGGGGCCGAACGGAATTTTCGTGATCGAGACCAAAAATTGGAGTGCCCCGGTGACAGTGGAAAACGGCGAGGTGCTGCGGCTCGACGGCGTGGTGCCGAGCCGTCCTCCCCTTGAGCAGGTGCATCAGGCCGTCTCGGCTTTCCGCCGCCGCCTGCGCGGCACGCCGGCGGAAGGCGCGGCGCTGGCGCCGGTGCTTTGTTTCGCCGAAGGCGCGGTCGAGGGCGGCGTGCGTGGTGCGGGCGGCGTGATGCTCTGCAGGCGCGCGGAATTAAACGAGATGCTGCTCTCCGTGCGCGACGAGCGCGTCTCCCCCGCCGCGCAGAACGCAGCCAGCCAGGCGCTGCTGAGGTTGATGGAATAACCTGGCGGTCTTGTTGAAAAGGGGGCACAGGTCAGGGTGTTCGGTGTTCGGTGTTCGGGCGGAAGCCGCCAGATGGAACAGGAAATGAGATAGGGTTCAGTCCAGTACGTCACGATCTTATCCTTCCTGATCTGAGACACCGGCGTTCGTATTGATGTTGGTCGTCGTAGCCGCCGCGCTGCGCGCGGTGGCAGAGCCCGTTATGAACCTGTCGCCGCGACCGGTTCGAGACAGGCACGCCACCGCGCGCAGCGCGGCGGCTACATTCGTCTCAAACACCATTTCATCCCATTCGCCGTGAAAACTGAACACCGAACACTGAACATTGAACACCTGCCCTGAATCGCGGCTTCGGACAAAACCCTTGCAGTCAGGGAGGGTAGTATGGCAAAATCACTCTCTTCTTGGGGGGCGTAGCTCAATTGGTTAGAGTCCCAGACTGTCGATCTGGTTGTTGCGGGTTCGAGCCCCGTCGCTCCCGCCATTTTTCCTAATAAAACGGCATAGTTTCAAGGGACTGTCCCGAATTTGTCCCGACCTCAGCGTACCTTCCAGAACTCGGCGTACACGTCCGCCTGCTGAATCGCCGTCGCATAGTACAGCACCATGCTCGCCGAATCGTGCCCCGTCCACTTCATTACGGCGGGCACAGCGACCCCGTTCTTCAGGCAACGGATGACCGAAGTAGTTCCTGAAACTGTGCCAGAAAAGACGCCTGTCGCCGTTGATGCCGACTGCGGGTACAGGTACCATCAACTCGGGGATGGCGTGACGGTTCCCGTCATAAAGGCGATCAGCACTCGTCTGCTGGAGGCGATGCAGGACTGGCGGCGGAAGGATCGCCGATAGCGAAGCATAACCACGATGCATCGCCCACTTGTTAAATGCACTCCGTTGGCGTAGTGTCTTCCTGTCTGGAAGAACGCTATGGCATCCAAAAAGACCGCATATACCACCGCCAACGATAACGGCAAGAACGGCAATGGTACTGCTAACCTCGGATTCGAGCAGAAACTCTGGCTCGCCGCCGATAAACTCCGTGGCAATATGGACGCCTCGGAGTACAAGCACGTCATCCTCGGGCTGATTTTCCTTAAGTATATCTCGGATTCGTTCGAGTCCCGCCGCCAATGGCTTGCCCGTGAGTCCGCCGACCCGAAAAGCGAATATTTCGTCAAGAACGAAACCCATCGTGCCAAAGTCGCCGAGGATCGGGACGAATACCTTGCCGAGAATGTGTTCTGGGTGCCGCCGAAAGCACGCTGGATGGAACTCCAGAACAACGCTCACCAGCCCACCATCGGCAAGCTGCTTGACGATGCGATGGACGCTATTGAGCGTGAAAACCCGTCGCTCAAGGGTATTCTGCCCAAGAACTATGCTCGCCCCGACCTCGACAAGACCCGCTTGGGCGAACTCATTGACCTGATCGGCACGATCTCGGTGGGCGACCCAAAGAGCCGTTCGCAGGATATTCTCGGGCGGGTCTACGAATATTGCCTGGGCAAGTTCGCATCCGCCGAGGGCAAGGGCGGCGGCGAATTTTATACACCATCTTGCGTCGTGCGAGTGCTGGTCGAGATGATTGAGCCGTACAAGGGGCGGGTTTACGATCCCTGTTGCGGATCTGGCGGAATGTTCGTTCAGTCCGAAAAGTTCGCCGAAGCCCACGGCGGGCGGCGTAGCGACATTTCCGTGTATGGGCAGGAGTCAAACCCCACGACCTGGCGGCTTGCCCGTATGAACCTCGCCATCCGTGGCATTGAATCACATCTCGGCGATCAATGGGCGGACACTTTTATCAACGACAAGCACCCCGATCTGAAGGCGGACTTCATTTTAGCCAATCCGCCGTTCAACATTTCCGACTGGGGCGGACAGCGGCTTCAGGAGGACAAGCGTTGGGTGTACGGGGCTCCGCCTGTCGGCAATGCCAACTTTGCCTGGGTGCAGCACTTCGTCCACCACCTAGCACCCAACGGCATCGCAGGCTTCGTGCTCGCCAACGGTTCGATGTCGTCCAACTCCAGCGGCGAAGGCGAGATCAGGAAGGCGATCATCGAAGCCGACCTCGTGGACTGTATGGTAGCGATGCCTGGGCAGTTGTTCTACTCGACTCCAATCCCCGTCTGCCTCTGGTTCCTGACCCGCAACAAGACAGGCAAGGGTTTGCGGGATCGCCGTGGCGAAACGTTTTTCGTTGACGCCCGCAAAATGGGCACGATGGCTGACCGCACCCATCGGGAACTGACCGACGATGACATCCAGCGGATCGTAGGTGCCTATCACTCTTGGCGGGGGGAGAAGGGCGCAGGCAAATACGAGGATGTGGCGGGCTTCTGCAACTCGGCGGCTCTGGCGACAATCGAGAAGCACGGCTTCGTGCTGACCCCAGGTCGGTATGTTGGTGCGGCAGATATTGAGGATGACGGCGAGCCGTTTCCCGAGAAGATGACACGCTTGGCGAAGACGCTGGGCGAGCAGTTTGGAGAATCGGCTCGATTGGAGAAGGCAATACGCCGTAACTTGGGCCTTCTCGGCTTCTGATTCTGAATGCGACCCGCATCCGAGAAAGGAAGCGTTGTATGTACTGGTGTTACGTCGATGAGAGTTGGCAGGATGGCGGCACGGAGAAGGTCGGCGTCCTTGCCGCCGCCGTCGGTCCATACACGGAGTTCGAGAAGCTCGACCAATTCATGTATAACGTACGCAAGAAATACATTGGCGGCGATCATGCGCGAGACCGGCGAAGCGAACTCAAGGGGGCCGACCTGCTCAGTAATTTCAGTTTCAAGATGGCCGAGAAACACGGTTACTCCCGAAACCTGGCGGTAGCCCGCGAGGTCTTCGAGTGGGTGAAGACGAGCGCAATCCGCTTTATCGGGATCACTGCGTACGGCACGAGTCAACCCAGTTTGCTCGCCCCGCGCGCCAAAGACCTGGCACGGCCATTCAAGGAACTGTGCGTTCGCGCCAAAGCAGCGGTGCCGGACGGAGAACGGGGAGTCCTTGTTTTCGACCAACGCGTCGGCGCCCAGCAAGACATCTCGATCGCCGTATATCACTACCTGGCAGGCATGTCGGACAATGCCACTCTGGCGCCGCATCCTTTGATCGGGGTCTCCAATGTTTTGCCCGGGCTGCAACTTGCGGATATGGCGGCGTACGTCTTGGGCCGGTGGGCTACTGGTGACAATCGTCATCTCTTGTTCTACAAACTGGTGGCCGGAGCGCAGTTCAGCAAACTGTGCAGCGGCGGCGGGACACTTCACGGACTGGTTCGGCTGCAATGCGAAGACGATGGAACCTGCATCTTGCGGCGTGAGAGGTTAAGGCCATGAGGGCACAAAAAAAGAGTCGGGTGCTTCCGTGAAGGAAGCGTTTGAGACCGGGCAGGTCCCACTCCGACTCCGCAGCAATACTACAACGTTTCCCTCGTGGATTGCAACAACGATATTTCGGTCGCGGGGAATCGAGAAATCGACGCCAAAATCAGGGCAGAAAAGTCGCGGACGACAGGGTCCTCAAACCCCTGAAGAAGTTGACGAACTCCGTCCACTCGTGATGGAACTGGTCGCCGTCCAGAAACAGGCCCGCTCGTTAGGACTCTTCGTCGAGGACCGCGAACTCCTGAAGTGCCCTCGCTGCGCTTTGCAAGAGGATGTCGCGGTGGACGGGCGGTTGATGACGTACCGCGCCGACGGTTTCATGGTGGACACCGGCTTGCGGTTCAAAAAGGCGCGAGGCGGTAAGTTCCACTGCCCCTCGTGCGGGTGCTTTGTCGCTGAACCCACCGTCGAGGAAATCGAAAAGGAGTTGGGCGATGGGCGGTGAGTGGAAAAGGGTGCAGTTCTCGGACGCCGTATGGGTGAACCCACCCGTGCCGCTGAAACGTGGCGAGAACTATCCCTTTGTCGAGATGCAGAATGTGAACCCATCGGAACGGGCCGCAAGGTCGAAGCAGAGCAGACCGTTCACGGGTGGCGGGGCACGATTTGCCGCAGGCGATACGCTTATGGCACGGATAACGCCGTGTCTGGAGAACGGGAAGACGGCACGGTTCGTCTCTGAAGACGATCAGGCCATCGCCCACGGATCAACGGAGTTTATCGTCATCCGTGGCAGACCAGGCGTATCGGACACGAACTTCGCCTACTATCTCACACGATGGCGTGAAGTTCAGGATTTTGCCATTTCACAGATGACGGGAACATCTGGAAGACAGCGTGTGCCGACAGAAGCGTTGTCACATCTAACGGTTCCGCTCCCCCCGCTCCCCGAGCAAAAAGCCATCGCTTCGGTGCTTGGGGCGCTGGACGACAAGATTGAGTTAAACCGCAGGACGAACGAGACGCTGGAAACGATGGCAAGGGCGGTCTTCAAGTCGTGGTTCGTGGATTTCGATCCCGTTCACGCCAAGTCCAAGGATCTCCAGCCCGACGGAATGGACGCCGACACCGCCAAGTTGTTCCCCAGTTCGTTCGTGGATTTCGAGATCGGGCGGGTGCCGAAGGGGTGGAAGGTCGTCCCCATCTACGAGATCGCCGATGTCATCTACGGTGCTCCATTTTCATCAGCGTTGTTCAACGATAAAGAGGGAGGTCGCCCGTTGATCCGCATACGAGACTTGCCGAAGGAGTGCCCTGGCGTTTGGACTCCCGAAGTCCATCCCAAGGGCTATCTGGTTCATGCGGGCGATGTTGTTGTCGGCATGGATGGCGAGTTTCGTGCTTACCTCTGGGGTGGTTCTGACGCTTGGCTGAATCAACGAGTGTGCGTTTTTGTCCCCAGACAGGGGGTGTCCGCAGCATTCGTGCGTGAATCCATCAGTGGTCTCTTGGCTGAAGTTGAGGCAACTGAAACGGCTACGACGGTCATCCATCTTGGCAAGAACGACATTGATCGGTTCAAGGTCATTGTTCCAGACCCTCAAGTGCTTGCGGGATTCAACCGCCATTGCCAGCCTTTGTATGATGCAGTGATTGCCAAGAAGCAAGAGTCCCGTACCTTGGCGTGCCAGCGTGACGCACTGCTGCCACGCCTGCTATCCGGCGAACTCACCGTCCCCGCATCGAAGGTCGCCTGATGTTAGTTCAAACACAAGTATTCACACGAGGAGAGTCGTGACTTCTCCGTCCGAAACACATTACGAACTTCCCGCCAAGGTTGAGGGGTACCTGGCGACCTTGTCCAAGTTCTACGCCCGTAAGAAGGAGGAACTGCTCCAGCGTATTGTCGTCAATGCGTCCTATACCGTCGAGGAGGGCAAAGAGTACGACAACTGGAACGGCGGACAAACTGGACACTTGATCCGTCTGGCGATTCCGGCAATACTATTTCTGGACACTATGGACACGTTGGCGGAGGTCGAGAAGCGAATAACTTCCGACCTCAATAGCATAGCGAAATGCCCGAACGAACACGTCTCCGCCGTTGCGGTCGAACCGGCAGAAACAGAAGACATACGCCAATGGCGGGAGAAGTCTGGTGCCCTCCTGACCCTCCAGAAGTCCGAGAAGGACTTGACTGATGCGACAGAACGGCTATGGAAGAAGGGCTATTTCAAGGCGTTCTTGAGCCATAAGGCTGAATACAAGAAAGAGGCGGCAAAACTGAAAACGGCGTTGGCGGAACTGGGCATTTCCGCTTTCGTTGCCCACGAAGACATTGTGCCCACCAGGGAATGGCAGGATGAAATCGAATTGGCGTTGAGCACGATGGATGTTTGCGTTGCCCTCCTAACAGACCAGTTTCACGACAGCAATTGGACTGACCAAGAGGTCGGCGTAGCCATTGGCAGAGGTGTGCCGATCGTGGCGGTTCGCCTTGGGAAAGACCCTTATGGCTTCATCGGCAAGTTTCAGGGCGTGCCTGGAGCGGGGAAGACAAGCGAGGATATCGCAGTCGAGTTGATGCGTTGCGTTCTGGCGAATCAGCATCTCCGTCAGCGGATGGCGGCGGGTCTTGTTTTTCGGTTTGAGAACGCTGACGATTTTGCCCACGCAAAGAGGTTGATGGGGTTTATCAAGGGACTCACGATGTTATCGCCAGACCTGATAGAGCGTTTGGAGGAAGCACCGAAGCATAATTCACAAATAAAAGATTCGTGGGGCGTGACAGGCAGCCTCGCCAGCGTGATTGCACGATTGAGAAGGAAATGACCTTCAAATTCACAGAATCCGTGGTCGATGAGGCGTTCCTCCAGTATTTCGGGCAGTTGGGTTGCGCCTACCTACCCGCCCCCGAGATCGCATCGGATCAATGCGATGCTTTGTTGCGGCATTCACCAGGGGCATTTCATCTGTAGCGGCGTGGATGTGTGCCAGCAAGGGTTGATGGCGAAATGACTGGACAAGATTCCGGCTTTCCGCTACAAGAGCGGCATGGAACTACACACATTTGCCCATGAACCGGAGATTCTCAAGCG
>CAIYGI010000162.1 GCA_903925685.1 uncultured bacterium | reverse complement strand
CTGCGGCCCCACGCGCGTCAATGGAACTCAGGCATTTATGGGCACTACAAACCGAAACCCACACGATATATCAGGGACTTGCGACTGAAATCGAACCGATTTTGCCCGAAACCGTTGAGTACCCGCGAAACTTGGGCTAGCCCGTCGCGCTGTGGCACTTGCCACGCAATGCCGTTTACGAGGAGCTGACTCGCTGTACGTTACGGTGGCCGCGCAGTTTGGCGCGCGCCTGGTCACGTTGGATATTGAACAACTGGAGCGCGCACCTGCCTCCCCCGGAGCCTGCAAACCCGATGCGGCGGCCAGTCTGTTAAAGAAGGAGCTTCGTTAGGCGGCGATAAAGAAGACTTGGCGCCGACGATTTCACGAGCAAACCGACAGGGGGCTGGAAAATGTTTCGACACCTGTTCAAACGAAAACCGCTCGCGCTGCTGCACGAGGAAATGCGCGGGGACAACCGGCTGCGGCGCGTGCTGGGACCGTGGTCGCTGACGAGCCTGGGCATCGGCTGCGTGATCGGCGCGGGCATATTCGTGATCACCGGCTATGCGGCTCACTTCAAGGCCGGACCGGCGCTGCTGATCTCCTTCATGCTGTCCGGCATGACCTGTATTTTTTCGGCGTTGTGCTACGCGGAATTCGCCTCCATGGCCCCGGTGGCGGGCTCGGCCTACACCTACGCCTATGCCACGCTGGGCGAATTCATGGCCTGGATCATCGGCTGGGACCTGGTGCTGGAGTACACCGTCGCCTCCGCCTCGGTGGCGCACGGCTGGTCCAAGTACTTCCAGAATTTCATCGGGATATTCGATCTTCACGTCCCATCCGCCGTCGCGCGCGCGCCTTTCGATTTCGATCCGGCGAAGGCGGCGTTTGCGCCGACCGGAAGCTGGTTCGACCTACCGGCGCTGGGGATCGTCGCGATCCTGACGATTGTGCTGGTGATCGGCATCCGCGAAAGCTCGCGTTTCAACAATCTGATGGTGGCGATCAAGCTGGCGGTGGTGCTGCTGGTGATCGGCGCGGGCGCGTTTTTCGTCAATTCCGTCAACTGGCATCCCTTTGCCCCCTTCGGTTGGGCGGGACTGAGCGTGTTCGGCCATACCCTGTGGGGCCAGACCGGTCCGGATGGGGCGCCGGTGGGGATGCTGGCCGGCGCGGCCATGATCTTTTTCGCCTACATCGGCTTCGATGCCGTCTCAACCCATGCGGAGGAGGCGCGCAATCCGCGGCGCGACGTGCCCTTCGGCATCATTGCCTCCTTGATCATCTGCACGGTGCTCTATATCGCCGTGACCATTGTGCTGACCGGCATGGTTCCCTATAACCAGATCGATGTGGACGCGCCCGTGGCCCAGGCATTCGAGCGGGTGGGCCTGCGCTGGGGACAGTTGATCATTTCCTTCGGGGCGGTGGCCGGGATCACATCGGTCATGCTGGTGCTGATGCTCAGCCAGCCGCGCGTGCTTCTTGCCATGGCGCGCGACGGGTTGCTGCCGGAAAGTTTCTTCGGCGCCGTGCATCCCCGCTTTCGCACCCCCTGGAAGTCGACCATCCTCACCGGCCTGCTGGTCGGAGCCATGGCCGCCTTCATCCCGCTGGGCATCCTGGCGGAACTGGTCAACATCGGAACGCTGCTGGCCTTTGTGATCGTATGCATCGCGGTGCTCGTGATGCGCTATCTGCACCCGCAGGCCGAGCGCCCCTTCCGCTGCCCGTGGGTGCCGCTGATTCCCGTACTGGGGGTGCTTTGCTGCCTGCTGCTGATGTTCTCGCTGCCATCTGAAAACTGGCTCCGCCTCTTCATCTGGATGCTCGCCGGCATGCTGATCTACTTCCTCTACGGCCGCCACCACAGCACCATGGCGCAACGCCGCCGTTCCGGACTGCACGACGGGTAAACGACGCCAGGCTTCCAAACCTCGCGTCAATGCCGTTCGCCACATCCCAATCCCTAAAGTCATTCCGTCGACGAGCATTGGACCTCACATCCACGCGGCTCGCGAGGACGCTCGCCCTCCCAAAGACGTCATCGAGACTCACTAGAGAAATATTCGGGAGGGCG
>CAIYGI010000161.1 GCA_903925685.1 uncultured bacterium | reverse complement strand
GCCTGCCCCGTAACCGATCCGTGATCGGGAAACATCCCGTTCAGATCGAAGATCGCGCCCGGTCGGCAACTTTGTAGTGCCGCGAAAATTTGGGCGTTGATTTTCAATGATTTATGACGCAAAGCGCGAAACTTGGGTTAGTGTGCCTACCTCGTGATGGCAGCAACTCCCCACACGATGAACCGCACGGTATATGTTCGGGATGCAACAGTCAAGGCGGCCACCCAATCCCGCCAAGCATCGTTCCGCCGCTTCATCCGCAAGCATTTCGCCTTACGCCCACGCGGCGGCAGGGGTCTGCGCGAGGAGTTTTTCGTTCTGGGAGCCTAAGGTCAGACCTCCTGACATAGGGGCATGCCATTCTGTCCGCTTTTCACCGTTTTCTGACCTCGCCAACATCGTACCGCAGAATTAGTTTGGTGCCTGGAAACGTCGTCGCCGTCGTGTTCAGTGTACTACAGAGCGTCGCGAGTACACGGGTGCGGTGTGGTGAACTTAACGGCGCGACCAGAACCCGTAGTTCCGTCTTGCTCACCTCAATATCTGCGGCGGATGCGAGTGCCGACTGGATCAATGTACGGCCCTCATCCTCGGCGCGCCTGTAGTGCGGCGTGACCAGTCGGAAGAGGTCGCTTTCCATTTGGTAAGCGACCATTTTCAGCAGGCTTGTGAGATGCATACGCTCGGCGGCGAGTTTGACCACCGGACCCGAGACGACCTGCCCCACAGGTAATCGGTGGGGAACGGTTGCCCGGCGAATCTGTAGTGTTGTGCAACGCTTCGCAACCGCGATGATCTTCTGACCCGACTTGGGCGATCTTGAACCCGTGCATCGATGGACGTCGGCTAGCGAGGTTGAGCAACGCCTTCTGGCCGTATTCAGCATGCAAAATCTTTAAGGCTGATCGGGCTTGCCGAAGTTGTCCGTCCAGCACGTTCCACTTTGGATTGGGAACCTCGCGCGCGGGATCGTCAGGTTCCGTCGCGTATTCTACGAGAGCGTCAAGCGCATATTCCTCGATCAAATACTTGAAGAAGTTTTCCTGCCGCCAGCGCTCAAACATACGGTAAGGCATTCAGAAACTACCTTTCGGAGGAGATTTCCAGACCGTTACAAGATGACATCGCGAGAATTCTGACCACCTGTTACGAACGGGGGCAACGCATCGGCGGCATGGTGCCGTGGATGCAGCCACAGGAGGTCAAGCATGAGAGGACGCGAGCCGATTATGCCGCAACGGCGGCGACGCATACGCGTACGCCCCGCCTGCGCTTACTCGTCCAGCAAATCGGACGTCCGGGGATGCTGCCACCGCGCACGGCTGGGCGACATCAGCCATCTGCGCTCGTCGCGGTTGCCCTCGGCCCATTCGGAGATCACACGATTCGTTCCCAACTCGATCATGTGTCTTTGCCCCTGCTCGTCGGTGTAACTGGCCTGAGCGGCTTTCCCGCTCTGTTTGCTCATGGCTTCTCTCCCATCCTCGGTAACTTTGCCCGGTCATAGACGCTTCGCGAGTGTGTCTGCTTGGAGCACCGTAACCGTAACAACGTAACAACCCCTTGCCGTTGAGGCGGGCCGGTAGCAGGCCGAAATGCCCGAAAGACAGCGTCATGTCTGTGTTCCGATGTCAACATGGATGTCCTGTAACGGTGTTACGGTTGTCGAGGGGGCATACCTGGAAAATGCGTCACGAAAGCTGTCGGCGCAGTAGCCCTTTCGAAGTTCGCGCCCAATACGGAACGTCATGGTGTGGATGCCGAATGGCCTCAGCAATCTGGCCAGCTTTGCCTTGGTTAGTGCCTTGCCGCGGGCAAATTCGGGCCAGGGTCGGTCATACATGTCCGCCAGCGCGAGTACGATCTCCTCGCTGAACATCCGACTCGTACGGCACTTTTCAAACAGGTCTCTGATGTCGCCAAGCAACAGTTCACAGATGTTTTCCTCATGGTCAACCCGCGAATCCGGCAGCGCGACGGCTGCGATCCCGGCCCGGCGGGGCCGGTCGCCGCCAGCCAGGTCTGCGATGGCCAGGAGATGGCGCCAATTGTCCGCCGCCCGGTCGCCCAATTCGACCGGCATACATGGATCGGCATGCCGGATTCGTCGACTGAATCCAACGGCGTCTGATTTCGCACGCTGGATCAACACGCTTATAAAATGGGTAGCGGGAGTCTACTTGCACCGAACACCCTACATTCATGTCCGTGGACATGTTGTGGCCATTCCGTGGACAATAACGGTGGAGATTTACGGGTGTTTTCACGCCCATATGCGTACCAATGATAAAACACATAAAACACCGATAAATGACGCAATTACTAAGAAAACCGGGTGTTTATAGTGGTGGAGGATATGGGAGTCGAACCCACGACCTCTTGAATGCCATTCAAGCGCTCTACCAACTGAGCTAATCCCCCGTGCAGGCAAAGAAGTAATCATTCTGCCCTACACGAGGCATCCCCGTCAAGCATAACACGCGGGTCCGGTGGAGCCGGGCGCATCTGCGAATCGTTGCGGATGAGTCTTGCCTTCTGATAGGGGTAGGGATGCCGCGTTTCCGCGGCACCCCTCCCTCCGAACCGTACAGGCGGATTTCCCGCATACGGCTCTCCAGTTAGAGGTGTAACCGTCAGACGGACTGGCGAACCTTCACATAGGTATCGT
>CAIYGI010000160.1 GCA_903925685.1 uncultured bacterium | reverse complement strand
GGGCGCCCGAGTTCCAGAGCATATTGATATTGTTATCGTCGACTTTGCGATCCGCGTCCGCGAGCACGCCGTTCGGGCCGATGGCGAGCTGATAGTACGCGTGCCGCTGGGTCTCGACGATCAACTCGATGGCGTCCCCGTCCCATACGACAGGATTGTCCGGTTCACTGGTTTTGATGTTCAGGCCCTTGATATCCGGCTCTTCGCAGCGGATGCCGAAATAGAACGCCTCGTCGTCGCACCAGGCGACGCGGAAGGTCGTCGTCAATCCATTGGTCGGCGACTGGCCAGACTTCAGGTCGCGCAGGGAATACGCGGGCAAATCCTTCCAAAACGCCTTGTCCAGTCTGCCGTCCAGTTTGACCGGGGGCTTGCCGCGGGATGGCGCAGTGAATTTCAGATCCTTTTTCCGCCCTATGGCCAGTTCGGCCATCCGATTCGTCATCGGCGCGCAGTAATCCACCAGCAGATCGACACGCCTGCCATAGACGCCATCTCCGGCGGCCTTGCGGGCCGCCGCCACCAGTTCAAGAGCCCTGGCGATCGGCGCCGGGTCATTCAGCATCTTCGTCCAGTTGGCCTCGGAATACTCGATGAACGCCTTCATCTCTTTCGCCGCCGGACCGTAAAACTTCTCGTAATACTCGTTCAGCAACGCCTCGATGTCCTGGTCCGCGTTCCAGTAATAGCGCGTCGTCACGTAGACGTCCAAATGATTGAACCCCGGCGCATGCATGTCGCCGCCCCCATAGGTCAGCTCGATAAATTCACCCTGCGAGAGCCCCTTCAACGAATGCAGATCCTCGGCAATCGCGTGGGGAAAATAGGACGGCAGGCGCGACCCACTGTTCAGGTAATGGTTATAGGTCTGAAGATTCCCCGGCGCCAACTTCTCAAGGTAGCCCTTGCGGAACGCGAGCGCGTTGGCGCGCACTTCAGGATTATTAAACGACGCCCGGTTGTCCTTGATTGCGACCATCACATTGGGACTGAATTTGGCGATCTTTTCCGGCGGCAACGTATAGGCGCCATACGCGCCACAGATCACCTTCCGGTCCGGATGCGTCTTGTACAATTCCTTTGCCACGCGCTCGATAAAATCCCACACATAATCCGACAACTCACCCTCCGCCCCCCGTTTCGGCGTTAGCTTGCCTTTACACGCAGCGCACTGGCACATACTGCCGCTATAAAACCCGTCGTTCGGCCAGAAGGAGATGTACTTCAGGTCGGGATAAATATCGAAGACCGCGCGCGCGTATTTTACGGTGTAGTCGAACATCCCCGCTGAAGACAGGCAGGCGTGGTCTGTCGACCGTGTGCCGTCGGCAAGAAGCGCAAAATACTCCGGATGCGCCTTTTTGACTTCGTCCCGGCGGTATACATAGGTGAGCCCATGCGGACCCGGAAGGCCCAGGGAGGCGTCAACGCCTATTCGCAGTTTATACAGCATTCCGTCCCTGTTGCCGCCTCTCCAACTGGGCGCATAGTCGCCCAGGTTCCGATACGGGAAATCTGGTTTGACGGTCTTGTCGACGGGGGTCAGCGCGATCGTTTTCAGCTTTGGAACTATTTCACCCAGGTCGCCGGGCATGTACCAGCGCACGCCCAGGCCGCGCAGAAACTCGTACACGGCGTTCAGCGTCCCGCGCTCGTCAAGCTCCCAGATGCCGACGGTCGGACTGTAGCCCCACCAGCCAGGCGCGCCGGGGTTCCCCCAATGCTCGCCGGTGCGCGCGTCCCAGGCCTTGAGCGCCTGCGGATCGGGATAAAAGCGATCGGCGTATTCGGAGAGGGCGAAATCCTTGTCATGCCCCAGGAGCACGAGATAATCCTTGCCCGACACCATCCGGAAGGCGCCGTACTTGAGGCCTTCGTCAGTAACTTTTAATTGGTCGGTATATTCGCTCTTGCCGACATAAATATGTGCGCTGCCGTTCGTCCCGGGCGCGGTTACGATGGGCAATTTTGCCCCGCTGATCTTTACAATGTAGGTCTGTAATTCAGCGGCGGCCAACTTCGCCGCGCGAGGGGGCTTGGCGGAGATCACAATGTCGGCGCAGGGCTTCCTATTCTTAACCAGGCTGGGTCGGCTAAACCGAAACCAGGCGTCCCGGGCCGGCACGGGGGCCGGCTTCACGTCCCGGACCGGCCAGACGAAACCTGTGCCCGTTGTCTCATTGTCTTTGTCACGGTTTATGGAGCCATTAAAAAAGGTTGCGAGCCAGGCGCCGGCCGGTTCGCCCGCCGTGGTTGTGGTCACCCAATACCAGGCATAGCCATGCGGATGATCGTATTCCTTAACGCCTGTGAAGGCGTCACCTTCTTGCCACTTGCCGGTGCCCGCCGTGTTCGAGAGGGAGGGTCGGGTATAATTCGTGCTCACGAGACTGAGCAGTTCGTTCAGGTTCGGCAGACGCCAGTCGGTGTGGCCGCCATAGTTCATGTTCTTGCAGAAGGCCACGGCCTGAGCCCAGGATTGCGTGGCGCCCGGCAGGTTCGCGTTGCGGGCCCACATCAGGCCCGTCAGGTTATCTACCACGCAGTTAGTGTCCGCCTGGATCGTGAAGCGCGGGCTGTGGCCGGTCGCAGCCGGCCGGTTAGTCCCCTCCCCGTGAGCTTCCACCATCCACAATCCCATTGTCACCGTCATGACCGCCACCAGCATTGCCTGTTGCATCGTTTTCATACCAGCTCCTTGTGTTGAATGACGTCACTTGAATCCCTGAGGCTCTTGCAAAACCACCTGCCAGCCAAAGTGGCGCGTGCATCTTGCCCGTGATTCATGGGCGGGACGCCCATGCCACAAGGGGTTTTGCAAGAGCATCCCCTGGCAGGACTGCCTGTCACTCCGGTTCACTGGCGTCCCACAGAGACGCCAAGGCTGTAGTAGTTTATCCGCCCCTCTTCCTGGATCATCTCAAAGTTGCAACTACTGAACTCCCAGGGATTGATATCCAAGCCGCAGGATAACACCACTTCCCGTGGAGTCGGATGATGCAGCCGTCGCTCCGCCGTTCCCGTCAGGCTGTCGATCAGGCAATCGTCAACGAACAACTCCCGGCGCGATCCGATCTCCAGCGCCGGCTTCACGCCCGGTCTGGCGTTTAGCTCTTCCCAGCGCCACCGCGGATCGTAATTGAACGGATCCGAAAGCGGCGAACCGAACTCGTCGCCCAGCAGCTCCCGCGGCCCGCCCAGGGCCAGCAGCGACGAGGCACGACCGCTGCCGAAACGCACGGCGAGAACATTCTCGCCCATCTTCAGGCGCACCGTGGCCGTAAAGTCCCTTATCGTGGGCGGCCACGTATCGTCTTCCACTTCGTCCGCCCCCAGAATCGGCTCACCGTTGACCCAGACTTGCAGCCAGTGATCACAGCCCATGCCCAACGTGACGTCCATCGCCTTGTCCGCCACCAGCGGCACGAAGACGTATGCGGTCTTCCCCGCGATTGTGCCAGATTGATCCGGATCATTGCACGGTGTAACCCTTGTAGGGCCAAAGAGGGAACGGAGGTCGTACACGCCCCGTTCTGGCTGCACGGTCCGTGCCGTCAGCGTCTTCCCCCCCAGAGTGATCTCCGTGGGGATCGTTCGGAGAATTTCGGCGCCGAGAACAGGATCGGTTCGCGCCAGGGGCGCAAAAACCACCCAGTGGATGGGGAAAGCGATGTCTCCTGAAATGGCTTCAGCCTTAGACTCATTGCCAACTTTCGATGCTTCATTTTTCGCATTCATCAGCCTTACCTCCTCTTAAACAGAATTGAAAACTCGGACTCCATACCAGATTATGGTCCACTTTTCCGGTCGCTCTCATCAAGATGTTTTATCCGTTGTAATCTATCCATGCCGCTCTGGTCCGTTCGGTTTGACGGCGGCATCGTAGAAGGCGAGCACGTTTTCAACCGGCACATCCTCCAGGATCGAGCTGCTGGGACTCAGGATGATGCCGCCATTGCGCTGCCGGGCCAGATTAACCATGCGTTGCACGTCGGCGCGCACCGCGGCCGACGTCTGGTAGAACGTGGTCGTCACGTTGACGCTGCCGCACAGGAAGGGAAGCTTGCCATTCCGGCACGGCGTCCCCGCGAGCCTCAGCATATCCATCCCCTTGTCTTCCTCGAAGCCCTGGAACCCGTCAATGCCACAGGCCAGCAGGTCGGGCAGAATCGGCAGGATGTTGCCGTCGGTGTGCCAAAGCCAATGCACCCCCGCTTCGATCAGCGGCGCCACCGCGCGCTTGAGATGCGGGAAGTACGTGTCGCGAAGAAGTTGAGGCGACACCATCGGGCCGTCGTTGCCGCAGATGTCCTCGCCTGAGTACACCAGGGGCGGCAGCTTGTGTTCCCGAATGGCGCGTGCGATGCCGCAGTTAATCGCTTCGCTCTCCGCCCCGCAGAAAGCGAACAAGTGTTCCAGCGCTTCGGGATAGAGCGCATGCGCCATCAGATAGTTCTCGTAGCCCACCGCGGAATACCACATCCAGGGGACTGTGCCGCATAGATGGCCTGGAATCCACACGATCGGCCGGAGAAAGTCGCCCCACTGATTCAGTTCCAGCCAACGCGTGGCGGCTTGGCCCACATCGACGCCTTTGGCCGCATCCGCGGCGGATGGCAGCGACAGGCAGAAATCGCGAAATTCCTCGGGTGACTGGCAGCGGCCCTTCTCGAACCAGGCGTTTATCAGCCGGGATGTTCCGCTGCGCAATCCGGCGGCGACGTTGACCTGCGCACCTGGCCCAATCCGCCCATCCTGCCGGTCCGGCAGCACGAATTGCAGCAAAACGTCCACATCCCACGCCTTCATGGCCTGCGTGAACACCTCTTTCGCGTTCGTCAGGTAATCCTGACGCCCGGTGATCCGCTGAATCGCGGCGATGGTTCCAGTCGTCCCCGACACCGGCAGGCGGTCGGTGGGCCGGAACTCGACGGCATTCAGCAGGCGTTCCCGCTTCACCTGGTAATCATGGATTGGTTTTATAACGCGGATTTCTCCTATCTCTCCCGGAAAAAACAGACATAGAGTTTGCGCAACGGATCCCAGAAGGCATCGTTCTGTCCATCGAAGCCGCCATGACTTTGACTTACGGTGATAAACGGTTTGTCGGCCAATGCCCTCCAACGAATTCCGTCAGGGGAGCCGAAGACATGCAGCCCGGCACCGCCAAGGGGCACATAGATGGCCTTGAAGCGCTGGTCTTCAGGAGCATCCGGGTTGCTGTCAAGAAAGGAGGTGTAATGCGGATCACGATAAGATCCGCTGACAATGTTGTTCTTTTTTGAGCCGTTGAATTCGTAAAGTCCCAGTTCAGGACGCGTGAAATGAATTCCATCGGCGCTTTCCGCAAGACAGGTCAGGAGGTCGGCATCCACGTCTGGCAAGCCTCCCGGTAAAACACCCCTGTAGTAGATTCGTATAAGTCCGCCCTCCTGTTTCATCGCGCATGCGGGACAATTGCTATCCCAGGGTTTTCCCTTCTCGCCAAACTGGAGCACCACTTCCCGCGGAACCGGATGGTGCAGCCGTCGCTCGGCGGAGCCGGTCAGGCGGTCAACCAGGAAATCGTCAATGAACAATTCCCGGCGCGAGCCGATGTCCACGGCCGGTTTCGTTCCCGGTTTTGCCCGTAATTCGCGCCGCGCCCACCGCGCATCGTTCAGGAACAGGTCCGACAGAATCGAGCGAAAATCACCGGCGCGCAATTCCCGCGGGCCGCCCAGCG
>CAIYGI010000159.1 GCA_903925685.1 uncultured bacterium | reverse complement strand
GCGACTGAAGTCCGCTGAACCGCTGACCGCCCAACGCGCAATACCGCTGCCCATCAAGCGGCACCCCGCCCCCCGTCCGACAAGGTCAACCCCGCACACCTCGTAATTCAGGCCAATTTAGGAGTTTTGCAAAAGGCTCACTTGTATAGCAATAGAGTTAGGGACTGGGACGGGGCGGAATCCTGTTCAATCGTCGTGGGACTGTGTGTTGATGGCATTGCTTGCTCTGATGGCATATGTATTTGCTCCCGAAGCACCTAGACTGCTATTCCTCCGCCACCCGTTCCGACCAATCCCCGCAGAACAGTTCCGGGTGCTGGTAGATGGGAACTATGTCGGCTTGATGATGTCCCCGCCCTTGAATCGGGCACCACAGGCCGAACACTTGGCTCTTACAACGGAGAGTGGCCAAAACAACCCTGAACAAATCGCCACAAATACCGATCCCTTGACTACCCATAGTCCAATGCTTCCCCACTTCGTCGTTATTAGACCAACGGTATCAGGGAAAAAATCATCAAGCCAAAAGAACACAAATAGACTTACAGGAACTGCAAGAGCTGGCAAAACGCCCCCCCAACCACAGGCTAGAAAGTTCATTTCGTCATCCAGATGTCCACATTTCGGACAGGCCGTCTTCTTCTTTTCCTTTGCAGCGGCTTTTCTTGCCTGGAGTAGCCGCTCTGCGTCTTTTGCCTCTTGTCTGGCTTTGTCGTCGGTTTGTCTTTTCAATTCAGATTCGAGTTCCCGTTTCAGTTCCTCGACTCGGTAGTTGATGTAGAGGCTTTCGGCTAAATCTCGATTACCTTGGGCATTTGCTGCCGCTTTTGCAGCCGCTCCCACAGAACGCTCTTTCCTGGCAAGCAGTTCCTCGCCGACGATCCTATACAGGTCATTGTCGATGTCGCGGTCGCTCATTTGATTCCATCTCCGATGGTGTTAAGCGGTAAGTCTTCCGGTATGTATTGAGAACGAATCGTTATTCACTCATCGCCCATCGCCCAACTCCTTCTCGATTTCCTCGACGGAGGGTAGGCTGCCTTTGAGTTCCTTACACAATTCAGCACGATCACGTCGCGACTTGGGACATTTCGGTTTCACACCAGTTGCACTTCTCGCTCAACATGCATGCCATTTGTCGTTTGTCGAGACACTGTTCGCTCCCATCGCCGTGGGTTTCAAAGTCCTCTTCGGTCGTCTGATTCATGGGTGCGGCCCCAGGATGAACCGAGCACGCTCATGTCGCAACATTTCATAGGGCGTCATACACTTGATCCTGAGTCCGATACAGGCATCAGGAATTTTGATCTTGCGCGTCGAGGCGGAAGGAACTTCGTGTGTGACAACGATGTGTCCGCCCGCCTTTGCGTGCGCCACGAGGTAGTAGTCGGCCATCAGAGATCCACCCCAAAATTGCGCCCAATTTCGCGGAACGTCGCCATTTTCTTAACGCCGAGCAATCGGAACGATTCGGTGAACGACGTCTGGCCCTCCAGTGTACTCGCGACCAGCGCGGCGGCGAACCGCTTGCTCGTACGCGCGCCTAGCGTCAGATATTCGATGAAGTGCCGCAGAGCGTCTGTCCACGTCGGCATCCGCCGCCGTTCATTCACGGCGAAACCGAGGGCGGTACTGATGGATGCCGCCGTCGCGACAATCTCGTCCCGAACGCTGACGGAACCCACGAAAGCCAACGAATTCTCACCCATGGAGCGGGCGTAATCGCGATACCACTCCTGGCGTTGCTGGCAAACATAGATGGTGTCCAACAAGTCGGGGGACGGGTGGCCGACATGCTCGTTGTCAATCGTGCGGAAGTCAGGAATCGGGAGCTTCTCGACCGGCGGCTCCTGAAGGAAGAGGTACCCGACCGGCGTGTAGGTGGCTTTGGCGAAAGCCTCGACCTGTTTCAGCGTCGGCTGCGCCTCGCCGCGTTCCCAAGCGGGTAGGCCAGGAAACCTGTGCTCCAGATCGGCAACGGCGAATCCGGCGCGTTCGCACGCCCATTGCAGCATCTTCGATTTGATCTCGACCCGATTCATGGCCGCAGTCTACCGACTTTCCCGCTGCGCTTCAATTCCATCGGGTGGGTTCACCAATACGGCATCCGAGAACCGCACCCTTTTCCACTCACCGCGCATCGCCCAACTCCTTTTCGATTTCCTCGATGGTGGGTTCAGTGACCAAATGTCCGCACGATGGGCAGCGGAACTTTCCGCCACGCACCTTCTTGAACCGCAAGCCAGTGTCCGTTACTTCGACTTGGGCACCATCCATCCCCAAGGCAGAGCGACATCGTCGCGATCCAGCGGTCGCGCTTTGCCGGCGTGCAACACCACGCCTCGAACGAGCGCAGCCTTGCGCTTCATGGAATCCCGAAACGTGCGAATGCCGGCCGCGTCACTCATGGTCACCTGACTGCCCGCTTTGATCTCCAGCGCAACCAGCTTGCCGTCCTGCTCCAGAATGAAATCAACTTCGTGCCCTGCCCGATCACGCCAGAAGTGCAGTTTGCGCCGTTGCGGTTCCAGGGCGCGCCACGTCTGCAAGGTTTGAAACAGGGTTTGCTCCAGCCAGTAGCCGGCATCCATGCGCGACGTGAGGTCGGTCGTGGATTTGATCCCGGCAAGGGCGGCGGCGATTCCACAATCGTTCCATAACAACTTGGGAGCTTTGACGAGAGCCCCCGCCAAATTGGTCGCCAGAGGTCTGAGGCGGGTAATCAAGCAGCCGGTTTCGAGCAGATTCAGGTAGCGGTCCGAACGCCGGAATGAAAACGGGGTAAAACTGCCGGTTTGAAAATGTATCTTCTTCCCTGTCTATTTTCTTGCTTTGACTGAAGCGATTTATCGCATCTTCTTCCCCCGCTGGATCGGGGACGGGGTCGAGCAGACTGCTCGATTATGCGTGACGATTCAGGCGCTTGTTCCATGCTGGGCGGATGAAGCGAACACGCTCTCGCAAATGCCGTCATTGC
>CAIYGI010000158.1 GCA_903925685.1 uncultured bacterium | reverse complement strand
GCGACTGAAGTCCGCTGAACCGCTGACCGCCCAACGCGCAATACCGCTGCCCATCAAGCGGCACCCCGCCCCCCGTCCGACAAGGTCAACCCCGCACACCTCGTAATTCAGGCCAATTTAGGAGTTTTGCAAAAGGCTCAGATGATCGAAGGGATCGCAACCCCCGCGAAATAATGCCCATGCCTGTCACCCGTCTCAGAATCTTCATCAGCAGCGTCCAGAAGGAATTCGCCACGGTCCGCCGCGACCTCAAGGCGTTCCTGATGGGCGACGCCTTTCTGAAACGGTTCGTCGCCGAGGTCTTCCTCTTCGAAGAACTCCCTGCGCGCGACCAACACCCCGACGAAGCCTACCTGACCGAGGTCGAACGGTGCGACATCTACATCGGGATCTTTGGCAACGCGTATGGTGAGGAGGACAACATCGGCATATCCCCGACCGAAAACGAATACGTGTGCGCCACCAAGCACGCCAAGACACGCCTGATCTACCTCTGGGGCGCCGACGACACCCGACGTGATCCAAAGATGAAGACCCTCATCCGCCGCGCCAGCGGCGAGTTGATCCGACGCCGTGTGAACGATCTTTCCGCCCTCAATACCGAAGTCTACGCCAGCCTCGTAGATTACCTCGACCGCCATCACGCCTTTCACACGCCCCCCTTCGACGCCACCGTCTGCGAAGGCGCCACGGTCGCCGACCTCTCCCGCAAACGGATCGACTGGTTCATCGAAAGAGCCCGCCGCGAGCGCGGCTTCACCCTCAAAACCGGCACACCCACGCCTGCACTGCTCGCACATCTCAATCTCTTAGACGGCCGCAAGCCAAACAACGCCGCCATGCTGCTTTTCGGTTCCAACCCGCAGCACTTCCATCGCCCCGCCGAAACCAAGTGCATCTCTTGCCATGGCACCGAATACCGCCGTCCCTTTGCATCTCAGCAGATTTATGACGGCGACCTTTTTAACCAGGCCGACCAGGCCCGCGATTTCGTCCTCGGCAAGATCAACCGCGCCGTCGGCACCCGCGAGTTCAGCATTACCGCCCCCGCCACCTACGAATTGCCGCCCGACGCTGTCGCCGAGGCGATTGTCAACGCCATCGCCCACCGCGACTACCACAGCAACGCATCGGTCGAAATTCGTCTCTTTTCAGACCGACTCGAAGTCTGGAATCCTGGCGCTTTGCCGGGCACACTCACACTTGCATCCCTGCGCATCGACCACCCGTCAGTGCCTGCCAACCCACTCATCGCCGAACCGCTTTTCCTTGCCCGCTATATCGAGAAGGCCGGTTCCGGCACCCAGCGCATGATCGAACTCTGCGTCGAAGCCGGCCTCCCCGAACCCACCTTCGAACTGCGCCAGGGATCATTCGTCCTCACACTCTGGCGCGACTGGCTGACGGAAGAGGCGCTGGCCGCCCTGAACCTCAACGTGCGGCAGTTACAGGCCGTCGCGTTGGTAAAACAAAACGGTCGAATCACAAACTCGGAGTACCAGAAGCTTTCTGCCGTGGCCAAGAGAACGGCCCACCGCGACTTGGTCGACCTGGTCGCGATGGGGGTGCTGGAGAGACTCGGCACGACAGGAAAGGGCACCGCCTATCAGATCCGCAAAGGGGCCATAAAGGGGCCAAAGGGGCCATGATGCTTGCATTCACTTTTTCTCAAAGGGGCCACAAAGGGGCCAAAGGGGCCAAACAAACGACTCATAAAGGGCTCAAAGGGCTCATGGAAACAGGACGCAAACAGAACAAACAGGACCCCGCGGTCAACGCCACGACCCCGTCAGGAACCCGTCACGAACCTGCCAAACCAGTCACCGCCACGGTGAAAACGTCGGAGAAAATGTCGGAGAAAACTGCCAAATCGTCGGAGAAAACGTCGGAGAAAATACTGGCAGCTATTTCTCATGACGGCTCGTTAACCATTCCAGCGCTTTCGACCTTGATCGGGGTGACAGAACGATCAATCGAGCGAAACATACGAGAATTGCAACACGAGGGCCGCCTCCGCCGCATCGGTCCGGCCAAAGGCGGCCATTGGGAGGTGTTGAAATGACCTCCCCATCGCCTCTCCGGCTAGGGGACACGCGCGGCCGCCCGCAAAAGGCGCCGTTTTTGCTGCAAACCGACCGGATAAACTCGGTTACTCTCCGATCTCCGACCTCTGGCCTGCCCACCGGCTCACCGACTCACCGCCCACGGCCGACCGGCTTCCTCCGCCCTCCGACCTCAGAATTCCGACCTCTAGTCTGTCTACCGCCAACCGCCAACCGACTCACCGATTCACCGGTTTTCCGCCCAACCGCCACACTGCTTTCTGTTTCTGCTTTCCGGCCTTCTCATTTCAATCCCTGCTCTAGCCCCCGCTCTAACCTTCACACCGTCCCCATTCGTGTCAATTCGTGAAATTCGCTGGCAGAATTTTGGCTTGGAGAACAACTTTTTATCTGATAGCGTCGGCAGTGGAATTGGCAATGATCGTTCCTGTGGCGCGCGCATAATCCACGGGGCGGGAGCATGCTGAGAGGCAGACGTGAGATCGTCGCAAAAGTCAAAAGAGAGGCATCCCGAGGCGTCGCACGGTACGGTCCGCAACGCGCCGCTCACGACCTACGACGAACTCGGCAATCAGATTCTTTCCGGGCAGGATGTCAACACCAACGGCACCTTGGACCTCGCCGGTCCCGACCGCGTAAATGCATCCGATACGTCCTACCAGCTCGACGCCTCCGCCAACTGGTGGCAGGTGCGCGCCTCAATCCTTTACGCCGGCGACAGTTCCGCCACGCCCACCACCAACAGCATCCAGCGCACTTGCCTTACCGGACTGGGATCTTCTTCCGCCCTCGGACTTCTGACCTCTGAACTCGTCTCCCAGGACATCCGCGGCAACCAGACCGTCAGTCGCACATACGTGGATCGGAACGCCAAGACCGTCACCCAAACCGTCACATATCCCGACTCGGCCAGCACGGCCTTGGTCGTCACCGTCAACGGCCGCGTCCAGTCCCAAACCAGCAAAACCGGACACACCACCACCTTCACATATGATGCCCTTGGCCGCCAAACCGGCGCGACCGACCCACGCACCGGCGCCAATACCACCCACTACGCAGACAATGGCAGTGTCGATTACGTGGCCGATGCCGCCGGCCACACCAACACCTTTGGGTACGATGCCGCCACTGGCCGGAAAATTTCGCAAACCGACCCGCTCGGCTACACCGTCTACACCGCCTATGATATCCAGGGCCACGCCATCACCAACTGGGGCGCCACATATCCCGTGGCGTACATCTACGATGCCACCTACGCCCGCATGACCGGCATGCGCACCTGGCGCACGGCTACCGGCGCCGGCGACCTGACAACTTGGCTCTACGACCTCGCCACCGGGCTGCTGACCAATAAACTTTACGCCGACGGCAAGGGTCCGGCTTACACCTATACACCCGAGGGGAAGTTGGCCAGGCGCACTTGGGCCAGGACTTCAGGCGGCCAGCCGCTCACAACCGAGTACTCTTATGACCCCTCAGGCAACCTGACCAATATCCACTACTCCGCCACCAATACCCCCGACGTAAGTTTCACCTATGACCGCCTCGGCCGCCAAAAGACCGCCAGCGACGGCAACGGCACCCGCAGTTTCGCGTACAACCAGTACCTGCAACTCACCAACGAATTGCAAGTAACCGCGGGCGTTGCCATCACCAGTGCCTACGACACCCTAGGACGCCCGGCCGGCTTCAACCTGAATTCCGGCTACCAGAACGCCTACGGTTATGATACCCTCGGCCGCTTTTCCATGGCATCCAACTTTGTGCTCTCTGCGATCTCTGCGGTTAATTATTCTTATCTGGCAAATTCAGATCTGATCAGCCAACAGTCTGTACTCTCCGGCCTACAGGTCAACAAAACCTACGAAGACCACCGCAACCTGCTCACCCAGGTCAACAATGCCGTTGGTTCCGCGACCATCAGCCAATACGACTATTTCAACGACGCCGCGGGGCGGCGTACGTCTGTGAAGAACAGCGGATCGGCCTTCGAAACCGGTTCCGCGTTCAATAAATACACATATAATTCCAAGAGCGAAGTTGTGCGCGGCGACCGCTACTGGGGTACTGATTTGGAAAATACCAGCGACCCGGTAGATGGCCAAACTTTCGCATACGGTTACGACAATATCGGCAACCGCACAAATTCCTCGCGTGAAAACGCGGAAATGATTTATACCCCCAACAACCTCAATCAGTACACCCAACGGACGATTCCCGACGAGATTGCCATTCTTGGTTCCGCCCAAACCGGCACGACTGTCACGGTAAACAATCTGCCGACAACACCCCACGGCAAATACTGGTACATTGACTTAACCGTAACCAACGCTTCTTCCGCCGTTTGGCAGGAGATAAATGTCGTCGGCGTCTACAATCCACCCGGCACCAACGATCCTGACATTGTTACCTCTGTTACCGGACACGTGTTCGTCGCCGAAACTCCAGAAGCCTTCACATACGACGATGACGGCAATCAGTTGACCGACGCCCGCCTGAATTATTCATGGGATTGTGAAAACAGATTGATCGGCAACGAAACCCGCACTAATCTGCCAGGCGCCATTCCCAGCCTCAGACTTGCCTACACGTACGATTACATGTCCCGCCGCGTCTCGAAGACCGTTTTCACAAATTCATCGTTCATCGTTCAAACTTCATCGTTTATTTACGACGGCTGGAACTTGATCGAGGAAACGATTAATGGAGGGCCGGGCTCCGTCCCGGCCGTCACCAACCGCTACGCCTGGGGCCTGGACCTCTCTGGAACACTCCAAGGCGCAGGCGGCATCGGCGGTCTGCTATCCGTCACTCGACACTCGACACAAGGCACTTTCACCTATTATCCCTGCTACGACGCCAACGGGAATATCACGGATTACGTAGATACAAACGGCGTTGTCGTCGCGCATCGTGAATATGACCCGTATGGAAACACAACAGTTTCCACCGGCCCGATGAAAGACGATTTCAGCTTCTGGTTCTCCACAAAGTATCTCGATAAGGAAACCGGCCTCTATTATTACGGTTATCGGTATTACTCTCCAGAAATTGGCCGCTGGCCAGCAAGAGACCCACTGGGGGAAGAGGGAGGATTACTATTGTATGGATGCTGCAATAATGACGGGGTAAATGTTTTGGATGCTTTCGGAACGTCGTTTGACGTAACGTACGATTGGAATATATTCCGCTGGATTGGTGATGCCGAAGGTGTCGACCCATCACTGCCGACACTCGCGGTCGAACTCCAACCGGTAAAACCCAAAGAAGTTGGAGGATGTTGCGTCAATTTCATGGCGCTCCCTCTTGACGTGAACTATAAAGTAATGGTTCATGTAGGTTCTATCGGTGGTTCCAACCATGAAGCGAGACATGTGAAAGATCTAGAATCATATGTTTACTCGCCGAGTTGGTACTATGCGCTTGCTAGATTCCAAGGAAAGTACTTCTCGACTAAGGAAGAGTTTGAATGTTGGAAAGGGGCTTGGGATCTCTTCTCAAAGCGAAGTTGGAAGAATTGGGTATATTGGACGACGGTCAATGTGGACTTAGAACAAATCCTTGTTAGGGTGGGGCTTGGTCGGATGAGGTATGAGGAAATTAGAGATCAGGCAAGTCGCGACTACTACATTCTGGATGGACTATTCAAAAACCAAGAAGCGGAATGCGCAAAACTGGGGTGCAAACAAAAGAGGACAGAATAAATATGAATTCCTCGCGAACTCTCTGGGTTTTGCTTCTCATTATGCTGATTGGCGTCCTTTTGTTCATTGGTGTTCTTGCCTTACGCGAGTATTTTCACAAGACCGACGCTCGCAAACTTGCGGGGATTTGCGCGCCGATGCATCGTGTGCGCGATACTGGAAACGGCACAGTGAATGTTGATGCACTGAGTAAAAGCGAGAAAGATATCGCATACGACAAGCCGAAAGTGCCTCCCGTTGTCTCTCCCGTACCGGTACTGGCGATTTGGATGCTTGTGCTGGTGTTCTGTAGGAACAACTTAACAGGCAAACGATTGGTTAGATGGGGCACACTTAATCTTTTGGCGTTCGTCGTTGTAGGCATGTCCTATGTGTTTTCAAAACTCGTCGTGCATTTCTCAAGTAATTTGCAGCGTTTGTGTGGCGCTTTTTAATTGTTACCGTCCGTAGAACATTGAGAACATTGGGGTCGTATATGGACTTTGGACGATCATTTATGAGAGCGTCAGTCAGTGATGTCGCCGACCTCCCTCTGAAAAACCGCATCGGAGAATTTCTTGTGCGATCTACGCCGCTTCGCGCCCGGCGTTCCATGCCGCAACCCCTTGACAGCATGTCGGAAACGACGGTTACGGTTACGATATCCGCGTCGGTTTGTGCTGATTGGCCAGCAAGAGACCCCGTTGGGGAACTAGGCTTCAAAGTCGGCCAAGATTTTATAGCACGTAAAGTTTTCAATATAGTCCGTGAAAGCATAGCGGTGTCTTTTGACAATCGCGCATCTAAAATATCCGGAAATGCTGAGACTGCTGTTATTGCTCGTTTCTTTAAACAACTAGCTGTACGGTTAAGATTTGTTTCCTACGAGCAATTTGCGGTTTCTTCCGCCAATATTTATATCTATACCTTTGCAGGCAACAATTCTGTAAACCTGATTGACCTGCTGGGCCTCGAAAAAGGTCCATGGCCTATCTATCCTAGCGAACCACCAGGTTCAGGTGAAGATGGCAAATGGGGCGATTTCTTCAAGAACCTTTGGAAATGGTTTGAACAGGAGAACAAGTCCGAAGTTGATAAAGCAAAGAAAGAACTTGAAGATTTGGCAAAGAATAACCCGGTAATGACATGTTGCGTTGCCGGTTCTGCTGCGACATGCTATGAGTTAGAGCAGTATTTTGTTGAAGACAAACTTGATATACCAGAGTTTAAAATCAAATTGTCATATGGATTTGAAATTTCGGGCAAAGCGTGTGTGCGATGCCCGTTAAGCAAGCCAAAAGTGGAAATAAATACTGCGTTTAGTTGGGGGTTTTCATGGTAAACATAAATGCTAAAGTCTTGATGCGAATCCTTATTGTATTATTTTGTCTAGGTGTCTTCGTAAGTTATGTACCTTATGTGAACAGCGCGGATAAATATTCGCCGCCGTTCTCTTTCGAAAACAGACAAGTGAATCGGGTTCTCATTGGTCTTTATGAGAACGATCCCTCAATTTGGCAGAATGGACAACTTTATCTTATCGGATTGTGCTATGTATTTGAGAGACAGCCGGAGAAGGCGCAAACATTATTTGAAAGACTTCTCAAGGATGATCCTGAAGATGCCCGTGTCTTGGTCGCCTACGGTAATGTGTGTCATATGATGGGAAATACAAACAAAGCCGAGGTGTTGTACAAACGGGCATGGAATTCCAGTCAAAGTGTTCTAGCACTTAAACAGTTGGCGGTCTTGAAGTTGCAAGAAGGTGACATGGTTGGATTAAAAGGCATGTTAAATGACCTTCTTACCCATCAAAAGGAAGAAGTAGAGATTCAAAAGGTGTTGCTTGTTTATTGCCTGAAGATTGACGACATTAAGATAGCGGGACCCATTGTAGCAAAAGTTGTAAGTGCTCTGGATAGAAAAACAGCCGAAAATAATGCAGATATTCGAAAGGTGTTGCTTTTAGTTTCGGACCGTTATAAATCTGGGGAAAATTTTGAGTTAAGGCCCGAAATTCAACATAACGGAACAACCGAGAACCACTATAAACCTTAGGCGATAGGGACGGCGCGCGGGGTCACGCTCGACAAGCGATTCCGCTGAAAAAGTCCTGTCTGGCAAATCGGTGCAAAATATTGTGCCTCTGTGCGGGCGAGGGGTAACAGTTTAGCCCTTTTTTCAGAGGTTTAAGATGAGTCGGCGTAGAGGGCGGCTTGGGCGGTGGCGATATCGGCAGTGAAGAGGGCGAAGAGGAAAGGGATGATGGGTTGGCTTTGGCGGCGAGCGGTGCCGAGGATG
>CAIYGI010000157.1 GCA_903925685.1 uncultured bacterium | reverse complement strand
TGGAATGCGAGCGGACATAATGAATATAGTGATATACCACCAATATATCGCCTGTCAAGACCAAATTGCATCTTTTTTCAGATTCATCTAGGAAATTTACACCTGCGCACTCCCTGCCCTCTCTCTACGCGCGGATCATGGGAAATGTCGCGCAGATTGTGGTTGACTACTTCAAACCGTGATATTATATTGCCGTTTGAACTGTTCGGCAATTATACGGAGGCGCCATGACCACGAACCGCAGTGACGGGATGGAAACTCGCAGAAGCCTGCTCGATGCGGCCGCCACCATCTTCGCCGCAAAGGGCTTTCATGACACAAGAATCGTGGACATCTGCCGCGTGTCCGGAGGCGCCAATATGGCGGCCGTGAATTACCACTTCGGCAGTAAGGAGAAACTCTACGTCGAGGCGTGGCGACACGCGTTCGAGCGCAGCATGGAAGCCTATCCCCCGGACGGAGGCGTATTGCCGAACGCGCCGGTGGAAGACCGGCTCCGCGGTCAGATACTGGCGCTCTTTCATCGGATTATGGACCCCACGAACCTGGACTTCGACATCGCTCACAAGGAAATGGCCAACCCGACGGGACTCCTTTCCGAGATCATGCGGCGATCCATAGATCCGTTGCGCGCAATGCTCGTAAAGGTGGTGCGCGAATTCCTTGGCACACATGCCACGGAAGAACAGGTGCAACTCTGTGAGATGAGCATCCATGCGCAATGCTTTTTCCAACTGTTACACCGTCGCCAAAGGAAATGTACCCCCGCCGACAGTCCCCCTCCCGTTTCGCCCGCCTCGGAAGTCGGAATCGATGCCCTGGCGGACCACATTGTCCGCTTCAATCTCGCAGGGCTTCGAGAATGCCGACGTCAATGCGCGAAGCAGGTAAAGTGTCAGATAAAAGGGAAGGAATGATGAAAGGTGCAAGTCCAACCGTAAGAGGCTCCGCGGCGCTCGTCCTCTCGTGCAGTTTGCTCCTCGTTGGCGGATGCCGCAGCGTGGGGCCGAATTACACGCCACCCAATACAACGACACCGACAAATTGGAGCGCGTCGGCGACCGCCGGCGTGACCACTTCCCCGGCCTCGCCGGAAACGTTAAGTTATTGGTGGGCGCAGTTGAATGACCCGATCTTATCGGATCTGATGGAACGGGCGCGCGCAGGCAATCTCGATGTGCGCCAGGCCGAGGCCCGCTTGCGGGCGGCGCGGGCGCAACGGGGCGTGTCCAAGGCCGCGCTATTTCCGAACGTAGCGGCCACCGCGTCCGCCTCCCGCAACCGCGGTAGTGGCCAGAGCGGTGCCACGGACAATCTGTTTGCCAATGGTTTCGACGCCAGTTGGGAGATGGATGTTTTCGGCAAGAAGCGGCGCGTGCTGGAATCCGCCGACGCGACGATGCAGGCGTCGCAGGAAGCGGTGAGCGACGCGCTGGTCAGTCTGTTCGCCGAAGTGGCGTTGAATTACGTCGAGGTGCGTTCGGATCAACTCCTCATAGCCCTCACGGAAACCAGCCTGGCCACGCGCGCCGAAACCTGCGACATCACCCGCTGGCGTCATGAAGCCGGGCTTACCACCCAACTGGATGTGGACCAGGCCCAGCTCAGTCTGGAGCAAGCCCGTGCGGATCTCCCCACGTTGCGTACGTCTTTGGAAAAGGGACAACACCGCCTGGCTGTGCTTATGGGCCAGCCGCCCGGCCGGCTGAAAGAACTGCTTGCCGATCCCAAAGCCATTCCGGCGCCACCCCTCGACATTGCCGTTGGCGTTCCCGCGGATGTGTTGCGCCGCCGTCCCGACATCCGTCAGGCGGAACGCAAACTTGCCGCCCAGACCGCGCAAATTGGCGTAGCCCAGGCCGCGCGCTATCCGGATTTCTCGTTACTGGGCAGCATCGGGATCGAGTCGCTCTCGCTCGGAACCCTTTATAACGCTGGCGCCCGAACCGCCCAAGCGGCGGCCAATGCGACCTGGACACTCTTCGACGGCGGATCCCTTCGCCAAGCCGTCCAAGTCCAGACGGCCTTGCAGGAGGAGGCGCTGAGCCTGTATGAAGCCACCGTGCTGACGGCGCTGGAGGATGTCGAAAACGCCCTGCTCGCCTATGCCAACGAGCAGGCGCGCCGACGCGCGCTTCAGGCGGCGGTGCAAGCCGGTCAAAGCGCGTTCGAGTTGGCGCGGGATCAATACACGTCAGGACTCGTCGACTTCCAGACGGTTCTGGATATGCAACGGACGCTGTTGTCGGTGCAAGATCAGTTGATCGCCAGCGACGCGGAAGTCACCGCCAATGTGATCCGTCTCTACAAAGCCCTCGGGGGCGGCTGGAACTCGCGCTCACCGGCGCCGGCCGCGACTCAAACTAACAATTCAGGAGGCACGTCATGACCCTATCGAAGATGCAACCGCAAGAGGATATCGCCCAAACGCTCGGTCTTGCCCATTCCAGCGCGCGCCATGTGCGCCTGAAATACTGGGTGATGGGAAGTCTGGCGGCGGCCATGGCGATTGTCTGCGTGTTCTGGCTCGCCGGGCGTAAAACCGAGACGCAACGCTATATTACCCAGCCTGTGCGGCGCGGTAACCTGGTGGTGAAGGTTAGCGCCACCGGGACGCTGGCCCCGATCAAAGAGGTGGATGTCGGCATCGAAGTGTCCGGCACGATCAAGACTGTCGATGCGGACTACAACGATGAGGTCAAGGTCGGACAAGTTCTGGCACGGCTTGAAACCTCCAAACTGGAAGCGCAGGCGCTGCAATCCAAATCGGCGCTCGCCTCCGCGCAAGCGAAGGTTCTTCAAACACAGGCCACTATTCAGGAAACGGAAGCCAAGTGGAAACAGTTGAACCGGGTTTACACTCTGAGCGGCGGTAAGATGCCCGCGCAAAGCGACCTGGATACGGCCAAGGCGACGCTTGCGCGCGCCAAAGCCGATGAAGCCAGCGCCAAGGCGTTGGTGGATCAGGCGGAGGCGACCCTGAATGTCAACCTAACGGATCTCTCCAAGGCGGTCATTCATTCCCCCATTGACGGCGTCGTTCTGACGCGTGCGGTGGAACCGGGTCAAACCGTGGCGGCCTCCTTTGCATCGCCGGTGCTCTTCACGCTGGCCGAGGATTTGAAGAAAATGAAACTGCTGGTGGATGTTGATGAAGCCGACGTGGGTCAGGTGCGGAATGGGCAGGAAGCAACTTTCACCGTGGATGCCTATCTGGACCGCGAGTTTCCGGCTCACATCACCCAGGTTCGGTTCGGTTCGGCAACTGTCGAGGGAGTGGTCACCTACAAGGCATTGCTGCAGGTGGACAACTCCAGTCTGGTATTGCGGCCCGGAATGACCGCGACCGCCATAATCATCGTCAACAAGATCGAGAACGCGCTCCTCATTCCCAACGCGGCCCTGCGCTTCACCCCACCCCAGACAACCCAAACCAATAAGGGCGACGGCCAGAGCCTGATCAGCTCACTTATGCCGCATCCACCCAGATCGGAAGCTAAAACGAGCGAAGACGCAAGCGGCAAAAACCAGCAGCAGCGGGTCTGGATTCTCCGCGCCGGTCAGCTGACGGCCATCCCAATAACCAAGGGAAACAGCGACGGAATACTCACGGAAGTAACCGGCGGCCAACTCGAAGCCGGAATGGAAGTGGTTACGGACACGGAGACGGTCAAGCAATGAACGCCCCCGCTGACAACGGGACAGCGCGCCTGCCGCTCCTCGAACTGTGCGGCGTGACCAAGGTTTACGGCGTCGGCAGCGCCGCGATGGCAGCCTTGCGCGGAGTGGACCTTAAAATTTACGCGGGCGAGTTTGTCGCCGTAATGGGTCCCAGCGGTTCCGGCAAGAGCACATGCATGAACATTCTTGGCTGCCTGGATACCACCACCACCGGATCGTATCGCTTCCAGGGCGTTGATGTCGGGCAACTTACGCGCAACCAGCGCGCGCTCCTGCGCCGCCATTATCTGGGCTTCGTATTCCAGGGATTCAACCTGCTCAACCGGACCACGGCGCTGGAAAACGTGGAGCTTCCCCTGATCTACCGTGGCGAACCAGCCAACGATCGGCATCGGCAGGCGCGGCAGGCTTTGGCGAATGTAGGCTTGGATGGCTGGGAACATCATACTCCGGGCGAGCTTTCCGGGGGCCAGCAGCAACGTGTCGCGATTGCCCGCGCCATGGTGACACAGCCGGTGGTGTTACTGGCCGACGAACCGACCGGTAATCTTGATTCCGCGCGTGGCATCGAGATCATGAACCTCCTGACCGCCTTCAATCGCGATCATGGAATCACGATAGTAATGGTCACGCATGAGCCGGACATGGCCGCATATGCCAAACGAACCGTCCACTTTTTGGATGGGCTTATGGCCACCGATCACGTACATGGGGAGAATCGCTGATGTTGGGAAACGCCTTGCTCCTGGCCCTGCGCGAACTCCGCCGCAATGTGATGCGTTCCTTTCTGACGATGTTGGGCATCATTATCGGCGTGGCAGCCGTTATTATTCTCGTCACCCTCGGTGGCGGCGCCACCCAGCAGGTCACGGAGCAAATTGCGAGCTTGGGCAGCAACCTGCTCACGATTCATCCCGGCAAGCACATGGGACCAGGCCAGTCATCGGGAGCGGCACCCTTCAAACTGGCCGATGCCGAGGCCCTGGCGCGCGATATCCCGTCGTTGGTGGCGGTCGCGCCCGCCGCCAGCAGTTCCATGATGGCCATTCTGGCCAACGAAAACTGGACCACAGCGGTTACTGGAAGCACCGAACAGTACTTCACGCTGAATAATCGCAAGCTCAGGCAGGGACGGGCCTTTACAGCCAACGAAACACGGGTGGGCGTGGCAGTGTGCGTCATCGGCGAGACCGTACGCGCCAAGCTGTTTGGTCATCAAAATCCGATCGGCAGTCATATCCGCCTGAACAAGCTTTCCTGCGAAGTAATCGGTTTGCTCGAAGCCAAGGGCCAATCTACCATGGGTTCCGATCAGGACGACCTGGTGGTGATCCCGTTGCGGACGTTCCAGCGGCGCATTTCCGGCAACGAGGATGTCAGTGCCATCCAGGTCTCGGTCCGGGACGGCGTGGCGACCGAGAAGGTTAAGCAGGAAATCACGCGGCTGATGCGTACCCGCCGTCATCTCGCGGCCAGCGCGGAGAATAACTTCGACGTGATGGATTTGAAAGAAATCGCCAGCATGCTCTCCGGCACCACGCGAATCCTCACCTCCCTGCTGGCGGCGGTGGCGGCGGTAAGTCTTCTGGTGGGCGGCATCGGCATCATGAATATCATGCTGGTCTCGGTCACCGAGCGGACCCGCGAGATCGGCACCCGGCTGGCCATCGGCGCCTTGGAGCGGGAGGTGCTGCTACAGTTCCTGGTGGAGGCGGTGGTGCTGTCGTCCTTCGGCGGCCTGATTGGCATCCTTTTGGCGCTTGGATCTTCAGTTGCGCTGGCGGGCGTGCTCAAGATTCCATTCGTCTTTAACGCGCCGATTATCCTTGTCGCATTCCTGTTTTCCGCCGCCGTCGGAGTGGTGTTCGGCTTCTTCCCTGCGCGCAAGGCCGCGCGACTCGATCCCATTGAAGCGTTGCGTCACGAGTAATACCAATTACAATTGCATTTTCCCGCCTTGCTACGGTGCGGCGGCGCCCAAGGCCACTTCCAGCGTCAGAACGGCGTAGGCGGTTGAGAGCACACGGGCGTCTGCCGGAAAACGTTCATCGTCGCCGGACCAGTAACCCTGGCCGGGACGCGCGGCGTCCATGCGCTGGAGGCTGAGCAGTTTTTCAATCACCGCCCGCCGCCAGAAGACCGGCGGACCGTCGCGCACCGGCAGATCCTCCCTGCCATACGCCGCCAGCGCCTTGGTCAGCACAAGGTAAAAAGCATAGATCCCCTGCCGGCCGATGGCCGGATGACGGTCAAGGTTCCAATGCCTTACGGCCCAGTCAAAGGCCGCCCGCAAGCGGGGATCGTTCCGGTTCGCCTCCGCATAGATCAAACTCAACATGCCCGCATAGGTCATGCCGCCGTCGGCGCGCAGGAAGGAAAGCGCGGCGTCGTCGGTCGCCAGCGGAACCGCATCGGATCCGCCTGGTTGGGGCGGCTTCCGCTCGATCAGGCGCAGGGCGGCGGCCCAGTCGAGATCGGTCGCCGTGCCGTTCGCGCCGCGCCGCGCCGCGACTGTCTGGGAGAGGCGCATGGCTTCGTAGGCGGCCAGCGTGGATGCCGGATCGGCGACGCCCTGGCCGCTCGCATAGTCCAATCCGCCATCGTGCAGATCGCCGCCGGCATGCTGTCCAGAGGCCAGAAAGCGCCGCGCGCGGAGCATGATCGGCGTGAGCGCGGGGTCGCCAACGGCGCTGAGCGCCACCAGCGCAAGGCCCGTGTTGTAGGTCGCCAGCAGCGGCCCTCTGCCGGGATTGCGGTGGTAAATCCCGCCGTCGGGCTGGACGCACCCTTTCAACCAGCCGACGGCGCGCGTGACAACTTGCGTGCGCGCCGGATGATGACTCAGCGCGAAGGCCCAGAGCGGCAGCGCCGTCAGCGAGGTGAGGTTGGCGTCGGACCAGGCGCCGTCGGGACGCTGGCCGGAGGCCAGCCAATCCAGCGCCCGGGCGATGGATGCCTGCGCCTCGTTGGCGACCGAGATATCCACCTGGGCGGTTTGCGCGGCGCCGGAAATCAGCGTCTCGGCGCGCGCCTCCGGGCAGACAAAGCGAAAAAAAACGGCGGCCAACAAGGCGTGTGCGTGTGACATCAGGTTCCATATCCAATGGAGGACTTTTGCACGCATGAGTTTAGACGCATAACAGCGCACGAAAAGAGGGCCTTTCGGTTTACCGCAACGCCAATTCAACTTCGGCCCGCAATAACGGCAAATGCCCGGAAATAATGCCCCACACAACGGCATCATCAATGGAATCGTAACCATGTGCCAGACGATTCCGGAACGCGACAACGGTTCCTGCGTGCGCAATCGAATCGAATACACGTCAAATTAGAGCGCGTTATCGGATTCATAAACCAATATCCTGGTCCGTTCTACCGTGGCCTTGAACCCCGGCTTTTTCAAGCCTTCCACAGTCAACAAATCCACCGGACGTTTAAAAACCGTTTGAAGCGCCCATTCAAACCCTAGAAAGCGTTCTGCATAACTCGCCGTCGGTGCCCGTTCTTTGAACTGCGCAAGAAAATCAATATCACTGCCGGCCAAATTAAAATCACCGTTTACGACAGACCCGAAAACATATAATTTGGCAACATGATACTGTTTGCAAAACGTGGATATGTCACGTTTGTGCGGGTCAATAATGGTGTTTACGGCATATGTCATAACGTTTGTGAGCTTATCCTTTCGGCCCGTAAACTTCAACACGTAAAATTAATTTCGATTTCGTTGACGGCTACCATGCTTTCAATCATGCCATATGGCAGGCAGGCGCAACAATCCTTAACTCACATGGCCAATAAAGGTTTTTTGCGCGCACGCTTTTAAGGCTATACTCCCACCCATGAGCTGGTCAATTCAGGAACATCGCAGCGGGAGCTGGACGCCGGGTTTGCCGCGTCCCGGTGAACCTTAGAATCGAATTTCAAGGATCGTCGAGATGGCTCTGCTGATGACGGCCAGATCGTTAGTCGTCATGGCCTCAAGTTTCGACTTGAGCCGGTGCTTGGCAACCGCCCGGATTTGGTCGATTACGGCGACCGCCGGTTGACCATGGCAGCTGACGGGGACGGTGATCGGGGGGTGCGGTTTTGCGGCTGTGGACAGTGGAATCACGACGACAGTCCGGCGAAGTTGGTTCAGCGTTTCGTGCGTCAGCACGACGCAAGGCCGGGTCTTCTTGATCTCGGCTCCCTGCGTCGGATCGAGAGAGACCCACCAAACCTCCCCGCGAGCGACGTGAGGTTCACTCATTCGGCCCCCCCGTCTTCAAACAACTGCCAATCGTCAATCTCGCGTTCCAGCGCTTTGTCTCGATTGGCCGCTCGACATGCCGCAGCCAGCGAGTCCTCGTGCTTCGACAAGACATGCTCCAGTAGGTGGGCAACGAGGCGTGAGCGTTGCCGGGCCGGTATTGCCACTTGAAACCGGTGGGCGACTGCATCAGGTATGGATAGTGTCAATCTCATGCCGCTACATTACGCATTATGACTTATGTTCGTCAATCGTTAATATGTCCAACAAAGGGCTTTTGCACGCATGATTTAAGACTATACTCCCACCCATGAGCTGCTCAATTCAGGAACACCGCAGCGGGAGCTGGACGCCGGGTTTGACGCCGGCCGAGCAGGCGACGCTTTTCACGATCGCCCGCGATACGCTGGTCTGGTGCACGCAGCCGCCGGCCAACGTCTTCACTTTCGACGCTTACACGCTCACGCCGGTCATGCAGGCCGATACGGCCACCTTCGTGACGCTGAAGGTCGGCGGTAATCTGCGCGGTTGCATCGGCTCTCTGGAGCCGTACGAGCCGCTCTATCTTTCCGTGCATCACAATGCCGTGCAGGCGGCCTTGCATGATCCGCGTTTTGATGCCGTGCGCGCGGCGGAGCTGGCCCGGATTCACGTGGACGTGTCGGTGCTCAGTCCGATTCGCGCGATCGCGTCGCTGGATGAATTCGTGCCGGGCCGGCACGGCATCATTCTGACCAGGGGCCGCGCGCGCGCCGTCTACCTGCCCGAGGTGGCCGCCGAACAAGGCTGGACCCGCGAGCAAACGCTGGGTTCGCTCAGCCAGAAGGCCGGACTGCCCGCCGATGCCTGGCGCTCGGGCGCGCATTTTCAACTCTTCGAAAGCGTCGTGCTCAGCCAGGCGGAGACGCCATGACCGATGCCGCCGGCAATGACCGCCTCCCGCTGGTGGCCGGCGACCCTTGGCTGGAACCGTTCGAGGGCGCGCTGCGTGTACGCCAGGCGCATGCGGCGGCGCTGGCGGAACGGTTGACCGGAGGGAAGTCCCTGGCCGATTTCGCGGCGGGTCATGAATATTTCGGACTGCACCGTGACTCCGGCGGCGGATGGGTGATGCGCGAATGGGCGCCCGCGGCGAACTCGGTGCATCTAATCGGCCCGTTCAGTCAATGGCGTCCCGATCCGGCCTTTGCCCTGCGGCGGATCGGCGAACAGGGCGTCTGGGAGACGCGCCTGGCGGAGGGTGTGTTGAGCCATGAGATGCTTTATAAACTGTGGCTGACCTGGCCCGGCGGGGAAGGGGAACGTATTCCGGCCTGGACGCGGCGGGTCGTTCAGGACGAGCATACGAAGGTCATGTCGGCCCAGGTTTGGGCGCCCGCCGGGAATTACCGCTGGCGTTACCGGCACGCGCCGCGCCGCGCCGGCGCGGCGCTGATTTACGAGGCCCACGTCGGGATGGCGCAGGAAGAAGCCAGGATCGGCAGCTACCGCGAATTTCGCGAGCAGGTGCTGCCGAGAATCGTGGACGCGGGTTACAACACCCTGCAACTGATGGCCATCGCCGAGCATCCCTACTACGGATCGTTCGGCTACCACGTCAGCAGTTTTTTCGCCGCCTCCTCGCGCTTCGGCACGCCGGAGGAACTCAAGGAACTGGTGGATGCCGCCCACGGCGCCGGGCTGGCCGTGATCATGGACCTCGTGCATTCGCATGCCGTGAAAAACGAGATCGAAGGTCTGAGCCGCTTCGACGGCACGCTGCATCAGTATTTCCACGCCGGCCCGAAGGGAAAGCATGTGGCCTGGGATTCGCGCTGCTTCGACTACGGCAAACCGGAGGTGCTGCACTTCCTGCTGTCGAACTGCCGCTTCTGGCTGGACGAATACCGCTTCGACGGCTACCGCTTCGACGGCGTCACCAGCATGATCTACCTGGATCACGGGCTGGGCCGCCCGTTCGGCAATTACGAGGATTATTTCCGCGACACGGACGAAGATGCGATCGCCTACCTGACGCTGGCCAATCGCCTGATCCACGCCGTGCATCCGGGCGCGCTGACGGTGGCCGAGGACGTGAGCGGTCTGCCGGGCCTGGCCGCCCCCGAGTCGGCGGGCGGAATTGGTTTCGACTACCGGCTCGCGATGGGCGTGCCGGACTTTTGGATCAAACTGATCAAGGAGACTCCCGACGAATGCTGGGATGTCGGCCGTTTGTACCATGAATTGACCAATCGCCGCCGGGACGAGCGTTCCATCGGCTACGCCGAATCGCACGACCAGGCGCTGGTGGGCGACAAGACGATCGCCTTCCGCTTGATGGACGCGGCCATGTACACCGACATGAGCGTCGCGCAGTCCAGTCTGCTGGTGGACCGCGGCATGGCGCTGCACAAATTGATCCGGCTGGTGACGCTGGCCACGGCGGGGCAGGGTTACCTGAACTTCATGGGCAACGAGTTCGGGCATCCCGAGTGGATCGATTTTCCGCGCGCTGGCAACGGCTGGAGCTGCCACTACGCGCGCCGGCAATGGCATCTGCGCGACGATCCCAATCTGCGCTACCACTTTCTGGCGGAATTCGACAAGGCCATGCTCGCGCTGGCGGAAGGCGCGGGACGGGGACTCGACGCGGCAGGTCCACGGCTGGCCATGGCGCACACGGGCGACCAGGTGCTGGCCTTCGCCCGCGGCCAGCGGGTCTTTGTGTTCAATTTCAATCCGCAGCGCTCATTCACCGATTACGGCGTGCCCGTGGCGCCCGGCAATTACCGCCTGCTGCTGGATAGCGACAGTCCGGCCTTCGGCGGACATGGGCGCGTGGCGCCCGGCCAAAGCTACCTCAGCCAGCCCGTGCGCGAAGGCCGCCGTGTTGTCCGCCACCAGATCAAACTCTACCTTCCAACCCGCAGCGCGCTGGTGCTGGAGAAAGGTTGAAGGTGGAAAATGAGTAGTACCATGAAAATTCGTGCCTTTCTGGCGCTGGCCGCGATCTGCGGCGTTGCAGGTCTGGCGTCGGCCCGTGAGTTGGTGGTGGATCCGCGGGGCGACGATGCCGCGGCGGGCACCGACGCGGCGCCCCTGCGCACCCTGGCCGCGGCGGGTGCGCTGGCGACCAATGGAGACGTCTGCCTTGTGCGTCCCGGGCGCTACATCGAGCCCCTGCGCCCGGCCCAGTCCGGGCGCCCCGGGCGGCCGATCCGTTTCATGAGCGCCTCCGAAGACGGGGCGGTGCTGGCGCGACCCGAAGTTCAGGACGGCGCCACCGGCGGCGTTCCCGTGAGGGCGGGCGCCTATGGCGTGGATTTGACCGGGCGCGGGCAGATCGAAGTGCTGGGCTTCACCCTGGACGGAGTTGGCGCAAACCTGGCGGGGGCGCGCCATTGTCTGATCGAGGGCGTGACCATTCGCGGCGTGACGGCGGGGTGGGGCGCGATTGCGACCAATGCCGGCGGTGCGATCGTCTCCGCCGCGCTTGCGATGGGCGGCAGCGATAACGAGTTTCGCGGCGGTACGATCACGGCGTGCGACGGGCCCGCGGTGGCGATGGCCACCAATGGCGCGGGCCAGCGGATCGTCAACACTCTGATCGAGGACGTGGGCCGCGGCGGCGCCGCGGCGCTGTACGTCTCGGGCGTTGGCGCGCAGTTGCTGCACTGCACGGTGCGCGCCTGCGGCGGGCCGGCGCTGGAAGCAGTCGGTCTGCGCAACGGCCTGATCGAACTCAACGACCTGGGCGGCTGCGGGCGCGCCGCCGCGGGAGCGGCGCTGTTGACGCTCGACGGCGACGGACGTGGTACGGCGGTGGCCTGGAACTGGATTCACGATGCGCGCGGCGCGGGCATGTCAGGATTGCGCCTGGCCGGGGCGCAGAATCTGATCGTGCATCACAACGTGATCTGGAATGTTCCAGGCGCGGCCTTGCGGGTGGAGGCCCCCGGCGGCTGGCATGTGATCTATCACAACACCACCTGGGCCGCGGGCGTTTCGGTGGCGCTGGTCGCGGACGCGGCGGGCACCAACCGGCTGGCCCTGAGCTCCTGCCGCTTTGTGAATAATCTGTGGCCGGCGGGCGTCGTGACGGCGCCGGCGGTGGAAATGCGGCAGGCCCTGTGGCAGGGGAATGCGACAAATCCAGCGCCCGGATTTGTGGATGCGGCGGCCGGCGATTTCCGCCTGACCACCAATTCTCCCTGCGTGGATGCCGGCGCCCAGGCCTCGGAAGTGCTGGACGAGTACGCCGGGTCGGCTCCCGATCCCGGCGCCTACGAACTGGGCCGTCCCGCCTGGGTGGCGGGTTGCGAAAGGACAGAAGACGGAAGTCAGAAGTCAGAAGTCGGAAGTCGGAAGACGGAAGTCGGAATTCAGAATTCAGAATGAAGCAACCCATTAGAATTCGTTCGTAATCTGAGGTAAACCGGATTACGATTAGGATTAGGAAAACGGCCAATTCCATCTTACCTGAACCCTGAACTCTGAACTCTGAACTCTGAACTCTAACACCTAACACCTAACACCTAACACCTAACACCTAACACCTAACACCTCGAAAGGACTACTCTTAGATGAACCCCCCTCCCGGATTGATCGTGGCTCTGGATGTTTCCGATTGCGATGCGGCTTGCAACGCGGCGGCGGCGCTGCCGGCGGAGGTGCGGTGCGTGAAAGTCGGGCTGGAACTGTTCTGCGCCGCCGGACCGGCGGTGCTCGACCGCCTGCGCGCGGCGGGACGCGAGGTGTTTCTCGATCTCAAATTCATGGATATTCCGCGCACGGTGGAACGGGCGGTGACCTCGGCCGGCGTTGGCGGCGCGTTCATGCTGACCGTTCACGCCTCGGGCGGACGGGCGATGCTGACCGCCGCCGCGGAGGCGGCGCGGGCGCTCGGTCCGCGGCGTCCGAAACTGGTGGCCGTGACTGTGCTGACCAGTCTCGACCGCAACGACTTGCGCGAACTTGGTATTGAGCGCGAACCGGCCGATCAGGTGCTGGCGCTGGCGGATCTGGCGCTGGCCTGCGGGATGGACGGTTTGGTCTGCTCAGCGCAGGAAGTGGCGGCGCTGCGCCGCCGCCTCGGGCCGGAGCCGATCCTGGTGACCCCCGGCATCCGTCCGGCGGGCGGCGCGCTGGGCGACCAGAAACGCGTGGCGACCCCGGGTGCAGCCGTGCGCGCCGGGGCAAGTTATCTGGTGGTGGGCCGGCCGATACTGGAAGCCGCCGATCCCGCCGCCGCCGCCCGCGCGGTGTTGGAGGAAATGGCAGCCGTTCGCCAGGGATAACAAGGACATTTCGGTTGGGAAGCAACGCAGGCGACGCGCCGCGGCTTTGGAGGGACGACCTCCGTGTCGTCCGGTGCGCAGTGAGAGCGGGAGGAACGGACGGGACGGAGCCCGTCCCTCCAGGAGGCAAATGCAGACGCGACTTTGGAGTTCGTGAGGCATGCAATCGTGAACAGTTGCAAAAAAGGAATCCTTGCGCACGCCATGCTCCTTGGTGTAGCATGATGACGTGATTTTCTACGCGGAATTCGCGCTCTGAATTCCGCATTCTGAATTCTGTCTGTTTGAGGTGCCGCGATGCCAAAGTTCCATTATAAGGCCATGGATTCGAAGGGGCGCGAGGTTGAGGGCGTTCTCGATGTCGAGAACGAATCGCGCGCCATTGCGACGATCAAGGAAAAGGGGCTCTTCCCCACGCAGGTGGCCGATATTTCCGGCAAGCGCGCCCCGGGTGGACGGCCTGGTCCCGCGGGCAAGAATGCGAAGGCCGGCAGCGGCGGCCTGCAAACCGAGCTCCGCATGCCCAAGTTTCTCGAACGGCTTTTCGAGGGAAGGGTTAAATCCAAGCACTTGACGCTTTTTACCCGCCAGCTGGCCACGCTGGTGGATGCCGGCCTGCCGCTGCTGCGCGGACTGCATGTGCTCCAGCGCCAGGAACAGCATCCGGCCATGCGCCGCGCCGTGACCGGCATGGCGGAATCGGTCGAGAGCGGCAGCACCTTTGCCGAGTCCATGGCCCAGCATCCGCGCGTGTTCAGCCTGTTTTTCGTCAACATGGTCAAGGCGGGCGAGACCTCGGGCGCCCTGCACACCGTGCTTTCCCGGATGGCCGAGTTTCTGGAAAAGTCCGAGCGCATCAAGAACAAGGTGCGCGGGGCCATGGTCTACCCGATCGTGGTCGGCTGCGTGGCCGTGCTGATCGTCTCCGTGCTGATGGTGGTGGTGGTGCCGAAGTTCGACGAAATTTTCAAGGATCTGCTGAACGGCGAACCGATGCCGCCCCTGACCAGGGCGGTGGTGGGCTTCAGCAAGATGATGATGCACGAAGGCTGGATTGCGCTGCTCGTGGTTGGCGCGGCCATCTTCCTGTGGAAGTTGTTCGCCAAGACGGCCGGCGGCAAGGTCTGGCTGGACAGGGTCAAACTGCGCATGCCGGTCTTCGGGTCGCTGATCCGCCGCACGGCCATCGCCAACTTCAGCCGCACGCTGGGGACGCTGCTCACCGGCGGCGTGCCGATCCTGCAGGCGCTCAACATCGTGCGCGACGTGACCACCAACGCGGTGCTGGCCAAGTCCATCAACCAGATTCACGACAGCGTCAAGGAGGGCGAAACCATCGTCACGCCCATGGAGGCCTCGCACGTCTTCCCCGGCATGGTGGTCAGCATGATCCAGGTGGGCGAGGAAACCGGCGCCCTGCCGGAAATGCTGATGAAAATCGCGGCGACCTACGACGACGAAGTCGATGCCGCCGTCGAGGCCATGACTTCGCTGATCGAGCCGATCATGATCATCCTGCTGGCCGGCGTGGTCGGCACGATCGTGATCGCCATGTTCCTGCCGATGATCAAGATCATTACTTCGTTGAGCGGGTAGGAGCGAGCGTAACCGCTCGCAAGGTGGAGGCTGTAGGCTGTTAGGCTATTAGGAAGCGACTATGAAAGCACATAAGAGCGGTTTCACGCTGATCGAGTTGCTGGTTGTGATCGTGATCATCGTGATCCTGATGGGCATCGCCCTGCAAGTGGCCAAGACCGCCGCCGAACGCACCAGGCGCGCGCAGACCGTGAGAACCATGGAAGCCCTGCGCAATGCCCTGGCCGGATACTATTCCGCCTATGGACAGTATCCGCCGACGTCGGGAACGGCGGGCAACTATCTTTCGTCGAATGGTCTTGCGGTTCTGAACGGCGCCACCGCTGGAGAACTGACGAATTTGCCTAGCGTATTCAATACCCATGGGTTGTTATATTACCTGATGGCTTATAATGCGCCACCCCTGCCAAACGACCCCAATCCCAACCTGCCGTGGTCTCCCCGTTCAACGGAGGCTAATACGGCCCAGCGTTGGCGGCATTATCTCGAAGATGCCCCTGGCAAATACGTCCCCGGTATTAGTTGTGATAACGCCCCCACTAATCTGAACTTAAGCGGTTCAACTGGCGTAGGAATAGGAACTACCAACGCGCACTACTATGCTAGAGATGGATGGAATAGTGATATTCAGTATCAATCGTTTGATCCTTATCAAAGTTACCGTTTATGGTCGGTTAACATGACGAACGGTTGGGAGGAATAGTTGCCATGCAACGCCACCGCTCTGCATTTACATTGGTCGAACTGCTGGTCGTAATGGCCATCATCGGCTTCCTGGCTGGCATGATGTTTCCGATTTTCGGCGCCATGCGCACGCGGGCCAAAATCACCAAGACGCGCAGTCAGGCCGGACAGATAGATACCGCCTGGAAGTCCTATCAATTGAAGGAACGCTCGCTGCCAGGCGCACCGAAGACTGATCAGAATATGGATGCGAATGCCTGGACCCTTCTCGGCCCATACATTGAGGCGACGAATCTGATGACTTATTTGAATGGGGTTCCCGTGGACCCTTGGGGAAATGTATACAAAATGCGGTTTTTCGACGATGACCGCGACATCAAGGTTTGGTCCTATGGGCCGGATAAGACCCCCGGCGTCTCCACCTCAACTAATGGAGGCGACGATGTACGCAGTTGGTAAAACGCGATTCCGGGCGGGTTTTACGCTGCTCGAACTGCTGATGGTCGTTGTTATCATCGGCGTTCTGATGGGAATCCTGATGCCGGTCGTGGGAAAGATGAAACAGAGCGCCCTTAAGAGGCAGCGCGAGTCCGAAGCGAAGTTGATAGAAAGCGCGATCCGAAATTATCATGCCGAAAAAGGGGTCTGGCCGGGAGCTGGACCGGGCGTCTATTCCAACGGTGACAATCAGGCGACATTGATCGAGGCCCTCTGGAATACTGCACCGCCGCTGCTTGACTCCAACAACATGGCCAAGGACGACAACAACGTCTACTATCGGCAGCCCGGCACGATAAACAGCCCGTGGGTGATCACGATCAGTAATCGAACGGTGACGGTTCAGTGAAGACGAACGATGAACGATGAAGAGCGAATAGTGAACAGTAAACAGTAAACAGTGAACAGTAAGCGGACAAATCCGAACACCGAACACCGAACACTGATCACTGAACACCTAATGATAACGAGTAGATACAGCAAAAGTGTCCGTTCCCGCCGGGGTTTCACCCTGATGGAACTGCTGACCGTGATGATCATCATGGCATTGATGATGAGCATTGCGGCGATCAGTTTCTTCAAGGCGCGCCAGGGCGCGGAAATGCGCGGCGCGGTGCGCGCGTTGCAGACGACGATCTCGCTGGCCCGCCAGCAGGCGGTGGTCAAGCACACTCCGGTTAGTTTGACATTATCGAATACGACCATAAACAACATCCAAAGCGGATGCATGACGCTGTCAACCGTGAGCAGTGCGACCAATATGCTGGCGCATGATATTAGATTTTTGCCGCCATGGATTACGTTCGATGCACCCTGCACCTTGCGGTTCGAGACCGATGGATCCGCGGTTTCCGGCGGTGTCACTACAATGCCAATCAGCATGACCCAGCAGAAAACCTCGCCGCTCGTGCAGACTAATCGAACGTTCAACCTCTTGATTGGCGCCATGCAGGAATAGGACCACTTCACGTGATATCGAAAACATCCAGCCTTCGGCATAAGCGCGCCGGGTTCACGCTTATCGAGGTGAGCCTGGCCGTGTTGGTGCTTGGCTTGGGACTGATGGTGGCTTTTGGACTGTTTCCCGCCGGTGTGCGGCAAAACGAGGAAAGCACCGCCGACACGCGCGCCGCGCTTTTTGCGGACTACGTGCTGAATGGCATGCAGGCCAACGCTGCCACAGTCACGAATTGGAGTGAGTGGGATGCCGAGAAGGGCGTTGGATATTTGCGGATTTTGGGCAAGGACGGTCATCCCGCCTGTCTCAACGCCGATTCGGCTGGCAAACCCGGTTTGACTGGCGTCCAGAACGTCTCACCGGTTAATGGAGAGCCTGTCGAATGGCCTGCCTCAACCGGGCAAGATCCAAAGCCAATGCTTCGCTATCGGTTGACGATGAGCGCCGACTCCGGCAATCATGTGTACACGGCCATGCTGGAGGTCAAGGACCTTAATGACGGTTCGGACTTCGATCCGCCCGACGGCGTGTTTTACACCGCTTTCGTTTTCAAGGGGATGTGAAGGTGAAAAAACACGCCGCTTTCACGCTGATCGAACTGCTCACCGCCATGGCGATTCTATCGATCATCGTGATGATCGCGTTGCGCATCTTTGTGCAAAGCAGCACGGTCTGGAACGTTTCCAGCACCCGTGCCCGCATCAACATGCTGGGCCGCTCCGCCGTGGATTATGTCTCGCAAAAAAACGCGGTGACCTATAATGGCGTCGGTATTATGAACGAGCTCACCAATGTTGTTTTCGGGTCTTCGGTTTTGCCTGCCTGGACGACGACGGCAACGGAAGAGGTTGGCGCCAGACCTGTGTCGGTCGCAGTCGAACTGAAACTGACGGTCAACGATCCATTGCGCGCCAGCGGAACGGTGCAAGCTTGGTCCGGCGGGCCGGATGGCGATCCCAGTACGGTGAACGACAACATCAACAGTTGGAATTGAGTGCTTGAAAAGGTAGACTGAAGGCTGTTAGTCTATTAGGAATAGCTTAATAAATTATGTGCAAACGAGATCGAAATCAGGGGATGCCGGAGAGTGTTGCGCCCCGCTGCGCCGTTTTGGCGCCCCGGTATGGCTTTACCCTGATAGAACTGCTGGTGGTGCTGGCGATCATCAGTCTACTGATTGGTATATTGCTGCCGGCTTTGGCTGCCGCGCGCCAGCAGGCGCGCAAAACGCGCGCGAAGGCCGAGGTGAAACAACTGGTGGTCGCCTGTACCGCCTACATGAACGATCATGAAGGAACGCGACCTGGAAGTGGACAGGATGTGAATGAGGCCTTTGCGTCCGTGCTCCGCAGCGGCAAGTACATGGAGTTGCCGCTCAACAACTTTGTGGATCCCTGGAAAAAATATTATAAGGTCAATTTTGGCGCTGCTGGCGCTGGCGACGTAACGCGCACCTATCAAACGCGCGCCTTTTTCTACAACTACAACCGGGATAATCTTGGCGATGATCGTGCACCTCCACCCTGAAATCGGCGGCATTCCGCAGGTTGGGTCAGACTGTCAGGCTGAAGGCTGAAGACTGTTAGGAAAACCATGAAAAGTCTCCACATCCGGCGCATGTTCGCGAAGCTTCAGGCCGTTATGGAAAAAACACTGAACGTCTTGCGAAACTTCCACAAGACCGGTCGGGACGGAGCCCGACCCTCCAGAAGACGGAGAATACAGCCCGTTTTTGACAATGGAGGGACGACCTCCGTGTCGTCCGCGGAAGTTTTGCAAGAGGCTACGCTTCCTGTGTTTTGGCCTTCAGCCTTCAGCCTGAATCCCTTTAGCCTCGGCGTCCCCAAGGGACGCCATGGGCGCCGTGGCATCGCATTGCTGGTCGTGATTGGCCTGACCGCCATGATGATGTTGCTGGGCGCGGCCTTCATTATCTATATGCGTACCGAACGTCTGGCCTCCGGCAATTTCAAGAGTGATGTGCGCGCCCGCCAGCTTTTGCATGTGGCGCTGGCCAGCGCCATGGACAATGTGGAAAAATCGTTCGTGGACGCCGCGAATCCGCCGTATCCGCCGTTCGATGTGCTCTATTCGCCAATAGTTAGTGGTGGAACTAATGTTGTGGCGCCGCTTTCCAGCTGGGATCTGACCAATACCTGTTGGGGCGCGACCAATTACTTGCCGCGCGGCGCCTTCGTAACCCAAAGTTGGGATATCGTGAACGGTAGTTCCGCGAAAAATCCATCAAAAGTCGGTTGGCAGACAATCAAGGACGTTGGCGGTGTCAGCGGCGAGGACGTACGCTATGCCTATGTGGTTTTGAATGTGTCGGGACTCTTCGACGCGAACCAGGTCGGGCTTAATGAAGGCCGGGGCGCCGGAACGGATGTTCAGGAGATTGATTTGAGGAATTTGCCGGATGCCGCCAATGTAACCAACGGCTTCGACACCCTGCCAACTCTTTTTGCTGCCACCGGCGCCACCAACAACTTCGTCGTTTTTCAACCGTATTTGCGCACCAACCAGTCACCGCTGATACGGTTAGACGGAAGCGTGGGCGAACTGGAAGCTCGCAATGGTGACATAATAGGAGAGCTTAAGAAATGCGGCATTAACAACGATACTGAAAGCGTCTTCAAAAGTCTTTTGGACTATGTGGGCACTGAAGTTAAACCGCGCGACTTCACCATTCCCTGCATGAAAAAAGTACCGATGTTAAACGAAGCGAAATTGTCCGTAGCGTATTGGTATGACGATTGGAGTGTCGCGGGACAGACAAGCCTGGTCTGCTCTGTACAAGCGATGGTGGAGTCTTGGTACCCGTATGCGACAAAGAGAGAGGACGGAAAGAAGTTCAAAATAACCGCCGATGTTCAAACCACGCTCAAAGAGGGGGCAAGCGTCCTGTCCTCAAGTCCCATAAAAATTTTTTCCGAGCTCGCCGGTTTTGATCCAGGCGCAAATTCTTTCCATTCACTCGATACAACAGCTATTGGTGATGGTATGGGCGTTCAGATGAGCGTGGACTGTGCTGGCCTGTATAACAAGTTTGTGCGAGTTGAAACGAAGTTGATCATGCACATCACGGACGCTGGCGGAACAACCACCGTGGATGAAGCGCCTTCTCCCGCCAACTCCATGTCGGAAGGGTTCGTAATCCCTGATCCTAACATGGAAATTTTTGGGTTTGATGAGGAAGTGAAAATCGGCGACCCCATTTTTCCGGACGTTATTTACGCAATCGAATGTTATGACCCACGCTGCAACTGGATGTCTTCATTCGGAGATCAGTGGTTTCTATACAACTATGTAAGTGGCGGCAAACCAGGGTCCATAGGACGCATTAACGACAAGACCATCGAATATATTGCCAGTCCTGATAACTATTTGAATGACGGCGACACCAACATGTATGTTTCCAACCGAGGCTACATGCAGAGTGTTGGTGAATTGACCTATCTAATGCGTTCAGGCAAACCAACTGCTGCGGCAAGCCCGCCAGACCTTTGGACAACCATTCGTTTAGTGCCACCTCCCGGGAACAAGAATCTAATTGACCCGATCTTTGACCATTTTACCATCGGCGCCAAGCGCGCGAACGCCGCTACACCAACCGATCCTGCCAAGGATTGGGGTCTTGTGAATGCGAACAGTCGCAATCATGACATTTGGGAAGCTGTATTCACGAAAATGCCGCTCAAACGCCCTGGACATGACGTTGGTTCTGAACTTGTTACTGACCCGGCATTACTGGCGTCAGCTTGGTTGAATACGAACAATAATCCTTTGGTTGGAACCATGACCAACATCACGGATTTCTGCCGGGCTGGTTGGGAGGGGTACGATTTTTATTACGCCCCCGGTTTCACCAATTCTGTCCCCTCTACACTTTCCTCACCACTCGAGAAGGAATCGTTCTTCATCAACACGGCGGGACTGCTGGGTGTGCGCCAGAACAGTTTTGTGATTCTGCTGTGCGGTGAACCTGTGCGGGCTATTTATCAGGGAAATGATCTAACGCAAGCGATTGTCTCGCCCCTCTCCGGCATCCGCGCGGTGGCGACGGTCTGGCGCGATCCTGTGGCGCCCGTCGGCGAACCACATCGCTGGTTCGTGCGTTCGTTCGATATTCTTAAGAACGAGTAGAAGAGAACGATGAACGATGGGAACCACTCAAGTATTCAGAATTCAGAAGTCAGAATTCAGAATAAGACGGATTTTCGTGACAGTGGAAAGTTAATAAGCCCGTCCAGTTTCTTCCTTTGATCGCTGTTTTTTAGCCTTATTCTTACTCCTGAATACCTGAGTAGTTACCCGAAGAGAAGATTCGATCGCGAATCACGTTGAGAAACTTCACTCCCGGTAGGGCGCTCTCGCCGAGAGCGCCATCTTGGATCCCCGCACCCGCCTCGCCTCCAGCTTGTTCGCCAGTACCGCCACGGCTACGACGTGGCAGATCTTCGCCACTCCCACTCCATCCACTGTGCCAGCTGTAGCGCTGGCACTACTTCGCAATGAATAGGTCGTCCATTGACGAACAACCCGGCATCTTGTGGTCGCTTGAGTCAATGGCACATCTGCGAATCGTCATCTGAATATGGGAAGCAACGCAGAAGGAGCAACGCAAATTTCACACTTCCTGATCCCGTGCTGTAATTACGCATGTTTTTGCGAACTGCCCGGAAAATGACATGGCACTTTTTGACGCGTGACAAGTAAAGCGGCGTGGTGAATTCTTTGGGGCGAACAAACGGTCCCACAAAGGATCG
>CAIYGI010000156.1 GCA_903925685.1 uncultured bacterium | reverse complement strand
GCCCAGACCCCGTACATGTCCTGGAGTTCCTTCTGGCTGTCGGCCGTACCAGTCCAGTCGGGCACGCAGACCTTCGTAGCGGCCGTCGGCGACGCTGCCGGCAACGTGGGTTATGCCACCAACACCATACTCGTGCGAGTGGTGACTGGCGGGCAGTACACATACAGCGACGCCGGCTGTGTGACGGGCATCGTCTACTCGGGCAGCGGGTTCAGCAACGCGGTGAGCCTCGCTTGGAACGGCCAATACCAACTCACAGGCGTTAGCACCGGCGGTGGCCTGGCAGAGGCGTACGGGTATGATGCCGCGGGAAGGCGGGCATGGACCTTCGACGGAACGGCGACCAACTACCACCTATACGATGGCGCCCAGGTCCTGGCCGACCTCGATGCAACCGGCGGTGTGATCCGGTCCTACGTCTGGGGGCTTGGCGTGGACAACATGCTATCCATGACGGTCGGCGACGGATCGAACGCCGCCACGTACTACCCGATCACAGATCGCCTGGGCACGGTGCATGCCCTGGCGGACGGCACGGGCAAGATCGTGGAGCAGTACCGGTATGACGCCTGGGGCCGGGTACTCGGGGTATCCGACGGCGACGGGAAACCGCTTGCCAAATCGGCCATAGGCAACCGCTACCTCTGGCAGGGCAGGGAGTATTCGTGGGCCACAGGTTTCTACTCCTTTCGGGCACGCTGGTATGATCCAGTCACAGGCCGCTGGTTCTCCAACGACCCCATTGGCATTTCTGGTGGGTTGAATCAGTATGTGTTCAACGCAAATAACCCTATCAATTTCCGGGATCCCTCCGGACTCTGCACTGAGTCCAATGATCCTAACGACTGGTGGAAAGGCCGCGTTCCAACGGGGCAGGAGTATGTCGACAAGTATATCTCCGACCTCAGACGGGATTGGTGGGCGATCTTTGTTCCAGTCTACAATGGGCTGTGGTCAACACAAGAAGGCAGAGACTTGACCCTCTTCCCGTACTTGAATAATGCGAACTACGATTTCGCCGGTTACACCGGAAAGAAAGGTGATTGGACAGGAAATGCGGGAGTTGGTTGGGCCTTTAGCGACGTTTACGGTCCAGAGTTCGCATGGGCGGTAACCAGATTGGCCGAATTTAACCAATACATTTCTGGTGACAGCGGTAAGACTCACGCAGAGAAGATGCAGGCTGCGCATGGAAGTTTTGAAGCGAACGATGCCGCCATAAACGCTTGGATGAAGAGTCCCAAAGGCGAAGTTTACAAAGCTTCACAACAGTCGCTGTTGATATGGAGTTCAATGGCTCGGTGAACCGTACGAGAGGACGCTTATGGAAACACTAATTGCGGCCTTCATTCTTGTTGCAACTCTCGTGGCCGTCGTGTTACGGCGTTCGCTGGCTGCAAGGTTGGTTTGTCTTCTCATCATTTTCTGTCTAGGTGTGAGTCCATTGGGCTGGTTGCCGGGAGCCGTGGCGCATTGCGCCATGCGAACGCATACTGGGCAGGACGGGGGCTCTTTCGCGGACGGCGTCATAACGGCGAAGAATGAAATCGACAAACGGATGTTGAGCATCGTATTGCCTTGCATCTGCCTGGCGGCGATTGCCTTGTTTCCTGTGCGTCGGAGAGAATCTTGAGACACACATAATTCCTGCCGAGCGGTTATGTCACGAAAAGCATCCTTGTTCATCGTTTGACTAAAGCGATGACCGGATCGTTTTCCTTTGGAGATAAGCGATGAATTTATTCGGAATCAGTATCTGTGCGACGGTTGTCGTTCTGACCGTCGCAGTCTTCAAACGGCAGAACAGGCGCGTTCTTGTTGCGAGTGTCTTGGCATTACTCGCTATTACCCTGTGGTTGAGCACACGATATGCGACAGCCTACCGGGATCTGGGTTCTCCACCGGCGAAGGATCTCGTCCAAAGTCCAAACGAAACATGGCGCTTGGGTGCCTGTGAAATGAACAGGTTGATTATTCATTCATATGTTCACACTTCCTGATCCCGTGCTGTAATTACGCATGTTTTTGCGAACTGCCCGGAAAATGACATGGCACTTTTTGACGCGTGACAAGTAAAGCGGCGTGGTGAATTCTTTGGGGCGAACAAACGGTCCCACAAAGGAT
>CAIYGI010000155.1 GCA_903925685.1 uncultured bacterium | reverse complement strand
CTGCCCCGTAACCGATCCGTGATCGGGAAACATCCCGTTCAGATCGAAGATCGCGCCCGGTCGGCAACTTTGTAGTGCCGCGAAAATTTGGGCGTTGATTTTCAATGATTTATGACGCAAAGCGCGAAACTTGGGCTAGTTATGGAAGCGCAGCGCTTCCTGCACGGGACGGAACGAGCGGCGGTGGATGGGGCAGGGGCCGTGGGCGAGCAGGGCGCGCGTGTGTTCGCTGGTTCCGTAGCCTTTGTGGCGCGCGAAGCCATAGACAGGTATTCGATGGTCGAAGATCAGTCGCCGGCGACTTTCCTCGCACATCTGAGAACGCCGTCGGCGATTGAGATACAGGCATCGCAACTGCCGAGGTCGGGTTGCACGTCCGGGAGTGCGCTGCCAAGCGGATATTTTGACGGCAAGTAGATGGAGTCCAGCAGTTCACAGTCGTCGTCCGTGAGTCCAACAGTTTCACCTGCGGCCGATAGCATATCCCTGAGTTCCTGAACACTGTGGGTCTTTCGGAACTCGATGCCCTTGTGGATGACGAGGGCCTTGAGCGCCTTCTCAATGGCCTGCTGCGCGTTTTGCAGGGCAGGATTGTAGTAGCCATTTGCCGCCGTCAGACGGGCACACGCGAGATTTTCCTCCGCATAGGCTAACCACTGTCGCACACTATCTTTCATAGATCGTCTCTCCCTGTTCAATCTCCGCCAGGAACGGATCGTCCGCCGGAGCTGACATCAGGGGGATCACATCAAGCGGTATCTGCCGCGCCACCGAACGCAAATCCCGCCGATAGCGCAGGGCGAGGGGAAGGTAGTGTTCGTTGCTGTCCTGAAAGACAGCCACATCCAGATCATGCGGATTCGGCGAATAAACGAAGGAACCAAACACCACGACACGTGTCACCTCCTGTTCTCTGGCGAGACTCTCGGCGACTTTCTGCTTGATGGCTTCCTTGTCTTTATGCGTCAGGGTCATTCGCTTCTCCCGGAGATCAGTTCCGACTCACAGAATAACTCGCCAACGTTCGGATGGCTACAGTTTTTACATGACACAGTTTTTACGTTTTTACATGACATCGAACCGGAAGTTGACCATGGAATTCTTGAGCGTACGCATGCGGTCAATTTTTCTGCGCGGGCAGGGCGTGTCGCATCCGGTAGTCATGGAAGCGCAGCGCTTCCTGTACGGGACGGAATGAGCGGCGGTGGATGGGGCAGGGGCCGTGGGCGAGCAGGGCGCGCGTATGTTCGCTGGTTCCGTAGCCTTTGTGGCGCGCGAAGCCATAGACGGGGTATTGGAGATCGAACGCGGCCATGATCCGGTCGCGGGTGACCTTGGCGACGATGCTGGCGGCGGCAATCGACAGCGAGCGGGCATCGCCCTGTACGATGGCGAGCGAAGGGCAGGGCAGGCCGGGCACGGGCAGGCCGTCCACCAGGGCGAAGTCGGGAGGCGGCGACGGCAGCGCGGCGAGCGCGCGGGCCATGGCCTGGTGCGTGGCGCGCAGGATGTTGAGCCGGTCGATTTCCAGCGTGTCGGCCTGTCCGACGGCCCAGGCCACATGGGAAGATGTCGTCAAGAAGTCGAAAAAACGCTCGCGCTGGAGTGCGGAAAGCCTCTTGGAATCGTCGATTCCGCGCAGGAGACCGAACTGTTCGGCGATCAGGAACTCGCGCTCGAACACCAGCGCCGCGGCGACGACCGGGCCGGCCAGCGGGCCGCGGCCCGCTTCGTCAACGCCCGCCAGGCGGCGGACGCCTTTTTCCCACGCGTCCTGTTCGAACGCGAGCAACTCAGCCCTTGTCGGTTGGCACGGCGGCTTCCGGCGCGGTTTCCGGCACGAGCACCTTGGCGCCGATTACGCGCGCCTTGTTGCGCAGTTTGGCCCGCTTGCCGGTGCGATCGCGCAGGTAGTAGAGCTTGGCGCGGCGGGTGTGGCCGGAGCTTTCGACTTCGAGTTTGGCCAGGTTCGGCGACTGCAGCGGGAACACGCGCTCCACGCCGACGCCGTGCGAGAGCCGGCGGACGGTGAAGGTTTCCGTGGCGGCATGGCCGTCGCGGGCGATCACAATGCCCTCATAGGCCTGCAATCGTTCCTTGGTGCCTTCGCGGATTTTGACCGACACCTTGACCGTGTCGCCGATGGCGAATGCGGGCAGGGGGTCCTTACGCGTGTTTTCGCTATGAATTCGAGCCAGCGCTTTTGCGATCATCGTTCGTCTCTCCATCCATCTTCAAGTCCGGACGCCGTTCGTGGGTCCGTCGCTCCGACGCCGCCCGCCGCCAGCGGGCAATCGCCTCATGGTCACCGGAAAGGAGCACCTCCGGAACCGTCATACCTCTAAAATCCCTTGGGCGTGTGTATTGCGGGTATTCCAGCCCGCCGACGCTGAAGGATTCCGCCTCCGTTGCGCCAACGCCGCCTAGCACTCCCGGTAGCAGCCGCACCACGGCGTCAATCACGACCGCCGCCGCCAGCGCCCCGTTCGTCAACACATAGTCGCCGATGCAAATTTCATCCGTAACCAGCGCCTTGCGCACCCGCTCGTCCACGCCCTCGTAATGGCCGCAGACCAGCACCAGATGCGCCTCGCGCGCCAGTTCCTCAGCCACCGCCTGCGTAAAGCGGCGTCCCTGGGGCGTCATCAAAATCACCCGCGCCCCCGGGCTGCGCACCGCCTCCACCGCCCCGAAAAGCGGCGCAGGCTTCATAACCATGCCTGGCCCGCCGCCAAACGAACGGTCATCCGTCGTCTGGTGACGGCCGGTCGCGAAGGCGCGCGGATCCACCGTCCGATACGTGACCGCGCCCAGCCTGACCGCCCGCCTCAGCATGCTTTCTTCAAGAAAGCCGCTCAGCATACGCGGGAACAATGTGACGACGTCCACCAGCATGGGGCGCGTCCTCCCTGCCCGCCGTATCGCGCGGCTTACTCCGCCAGTTCCAGCACAGCCTGGCGCTGCTGCCGCTGCGCCGCGGCCTGGGCCAGCGTCCGCAGCGCACTGATCACCCTGCCGTTGCGTCCGATCAACTGACTGCGATCGTCCGCGTGGCAGCGCACTTCGAAGATGGATGTCGCGGCCCCGGCGATTTCCCCGATGGAAACCGACCGCGGATGTTCCGCGAGACCCCGCACCGCGTGCAACAAATACGTTTTCATGCCGTTACGCGGTCACCGGCGCTTCAGGCGCGGGCGTTTCCGCCACGGCCGCCGCTACGGCTGCCGCCGGCGCGACCGGTGTAACGGCCTGCGCCCGCTTCAACATCGCCGCCACGCGTTCGCTGATCTGAGCGCCTTTGGAGCGCCAGTATTCGATACGTTCGAGCTTAACCTGGTAATTGGCGCCCGTCTGCTTGGGGTTGTACCACCCCAGCGTTTCAATACACTTGCCGTCCCGGGGCGAACGCATGTCAGCCACCACCACGCGATAGGCGATGTCTTTGTTCGAGCCCGTCCGGCGCATCCTGATCCGCACCATGTAATCCGCCTCCTGTAGGCGCCGCCCCGAAAACCCGCCAATTCAGCGAGGCAGAGCGGCGTACTAAAAAGTCGATTCTGCCAGATTAACGCAGACCGCGCAACTTCTTTTGTAATTTTCCCATATTGCGCGTCATCTTGCGCATTTGTTCGTACTGGCGCATCAGGTCGTTGATGTCGCTGACCTGGGTGCCGCTGCCGGCGGCGATGCGGCGGCGGCGGCTGGCGTTGAGCAGGTCGGGGTTGCGGCGCTCGCGGACGGTCATGCTGTCGATGATGGCCGCCGCCTTGCCGGTGAAGCCCTCGAAGGAGGCGGTGGCGGCGGCGGGGTCCTTGATGCGGCTCTGCATTTCGCGCCCGTTGGGCAGCATTTCCAGCAGGCTGTCGATCGAGCCCATCTTGCGGAGTTGGCGCAGCTGGTCGCGGAAGTCGTTAAGGTCGAAGCGGTTGCTGCGCAGTCTCGCCTCCATGCGTGCCGCGGATTCCTGGTCCACCATGGCCTGGGCCTTCTCGACGAGGCTCACCACGTCGCCCATGCCGAGGATGCGGGAGGCCAGGCGGTCGGGCTGGAAGGGTTCCAGGTTTTCGGGACGCTCGCCGCTGCCGGTGAAAAGCACCGGGCAGCCGGTGACGGACTGGATCGATAACGCCGCGCCGCCGCGGGCGTCGCCGTCGAGCTTGGTCAGGATCAGCCCGTTCAGGCCGACATCGCGATGGAAGCCCTGGGCGACGCTGACCGATTCCTGGCCGATGGCCGCGTCCACCACCAGCAGCACGTGCCGGCACTCCAGCCGGGCCTTGAGCGCGGTCAGCTCCTCGATCAATTCGGCCTCGATCTGAAAGCGCCCGCCGGTATCCACCAGCAGGATGTCGCGTCCCTGCCGCCGGGCGGTGTCGAGCGCGCGCGCGCCGAGGTCGGGCACGCTTTCGCCCGGGTTGGGCTTCAGCACCTCGACATCCACCTGCTGGCCCAGCACGGCCAGTTGCTCCACGGCCGCCGGACGGCGGATGTCGGCGGCGGCCAGCAGCACGTTGCGGCCCTTCTGCTTCCAGAAGCGCGCCAGTTTGGCGGCGGTGGTGGTCTTGCCGGAGCCGTGCAGACCGACGAGCATGACCGTGGCCGGCTGTCCGTTCAGTTCGAGCGCATGGCTCTGACCGCCGCCGAGCAGCGCCACCAGCTCCTCGTGGACGCGTTTGACGATCTGCTGGCCCGGGGTGATGCTGCCGAGCACCTGCTCGCCCAGGCACTGGGCCTGGACGCGGGCGATGAAATCGCGGGCGACCGCAAAATTAACGTCGGCTTCCAGCAGCGCCATGCGCACTTCGCGCAGGGCGTCGCGGACATTGGTCTCGTTGACGCGTCCGTAACCGCGCAGGCGTTTGAAGATGCCGTCGAGTGAATGGGTCAGTGTGTCGAACATGGGGCGGAACCGCTCATGCCGGCACTTCGACGCGGAACTCCAGTTTGTCGGTTCCGAGCACCGCCGTGACCGTCTCGGCGTCGGGGAGTTCCCCCTTCAGTATTTCGGCGGCCAGCGGGTTTTCCAGTTCGCGCTGCAGGGCGCGCCGCAGCGGACGCGCGCCGAGCGCGGGATCGAAACCGCGCTGCAGCAGGAATTCGCGCGCCTCGGGCGCAATCTGCAGCGTGATGCCGCGCGCGGCCAGGCGGGCGCTGATGTAGGTCAGTTCGATGTCGAGAATCTTGCTGACGTTTTCGCGCGTCAGCGGACGGAAGACGATCAGTTCGTCGAGGCGGTTCAGGAACTCCGGCTTGAAGACCTTGCGGGCTTCATCGAGCATGCGCGCCTTGAGCGAGGCATAGGTGGAAGTATCGCTTTGCCCGGCGAATCCGAGTTCGGCCTTGCGCATCTGGTCGGAACCAAGGTTCGTGGTCAGAATCACGACCGTGTTGCGGAAGTCCACATGGCGTCCGAAACTGTCGGTCAGGCGCCCTTCCTCGAGAATTTGCAGCAGTATGTGCAGGACATCGGGATGGGCCTTTTCGACCTCGTCGAATAGCACGACGGAATAGGGGCGGCGGCGCACGCGTTCGGTAAGCTGGCCGCCCTCCTCGAAGCCGACGTAGCCGGGCGGCGAGCCGACCAGGCGCGAGACGTTGAACTTCTCCATGTACTCGGACATGTCGATCTGAATCAGCGCGTCGTCCTTGCCGAAAAGGAATTGCGCCAGCGACTTGGCGAGCAGGGTCTTGCCGACGCCCGTCTGGCCCAGGAACACGAACGAGCCGATCGGGCGGCGCGGATCCTTGAGGTCGGCGTGCGAGCGGCGCAGGCTCTGCGAGATGGCATGCACGGCATCGTCCTGGCCGACGACCGTGCGGGCGAGTTCCTCCTCCATGTGCAGCAGGCGGTCCAGGGCGTGGCCTTTCATGCGTTGCAGCGGAACACCGGTGCCCTTGGCGATGACCGCCGCGATGTCCTCCGCCGTGACCTTGGCGCGGCGCTTTTCGACGCCCGCCTGCCATTTTGCCACGGCGGCGTCGAGCGCCTCGCGCTCCTGGCGTTCGCGGTCGCGGAACTTGGCGGCCTGCTCGAATTTCTGCGCCTTGATGGCCGCCTCTTTTTCCTTGCGGATCTTGTCGATGGCCGTCTCGCGCTTGCGCAATTCCACCGGACGCATGGTGTTGGCGATGCGGGCATGCGCGCCGGCCTCGTCCATCATGTCGATGGCCTTGTCTGGCAGATTGCGGCCGGTGATGTAGCGGTCCGTGAGGCGGGCGGCAGCCTCCAGCGCCTCGTCGGTGAAACGCACATGATGATGCGCCTCGAAGCGGGCGCGCAGTCCCTTGAGAATCTCGATCGTGTCCAGCACCGACGGTTCCTCGACGCGCAGGGTCTGGAAACGGCGTTCCAAGGCGGCGTCTTTTTCGATGTACTTGCGGTACTCGGTGAGCGTGGTGGCGCCGATGCACTGCAATTCGCCGCGGGCCAGCGCGGGCTTGACGATGTTCGATGCGTCCATGGTGCCCTCGGCCGAGCCGGCGCCGACGATGGTGTGCAGTTCGTCGATGAAGAGGATCACGTTGCCCGTGCGGCGGATTTCGTCCATCACCGCCTTGATGCGCTCCTCGAACTGGCCGCGGTACTTTGTGCCGGCGATCATCAGAGCTAGGTCGAGGGTCACGACGCGCTTTTCGCGCAGCAGGTCGGGCACGCGGTTGTCGGAGATGGCCTGGGCCAGGCCTTCGACGATGGCGGTTTTGCCGACGCCGGCCTCGCCGAGCAGCACGGGATTGTTTTTCGTGCGGCGGCAGAGCGTTTGAATGATGCGTTCCAGTTCCGTCTCGCGGCCGACCACCGGGTCGAGTTTGCCGGCGCGCGCCAGCGCGGTCAGGTCGCGCCCAAAGGCGTTGAGTGCGGGGGTCTTGGGCGCCTGCCCGGCCGCCGCCTGACCGGGCGCGCCGCCTTCGGTCTTGCCGGCGGCGGTGGCCGCGCCCCGTGTTTCTTCGCCGCCCGCGGGCACGGACTGGTTTTCCTCGGGATCGAAATTGGGGTCGAGTTCCTTGAGCACCTCGGTGCGGGCGGTTTCGACGTCTACGTTCAAATTACGCAGCACCTGGGCGGATACGCCTTCGCCCTCGCGCAGCAATCCGAGCAGAATGTGTTCGGTGCCGATATAGGTGTGGCTGAGGGCACGCGCCTCGGCGGCGGCCAGTTGCAGAACCTTCTTGGCGCGCGGGGTGAAGGGCACGGGGCCCTGGGTCTTGGTCGCGGGGCCCTGGCCGACGGCCTTTTCAACCTCGATGCGCAGCACGTCGAGCGAAATGTTCATGCGCTGCAGCACCGTCACGGCGACGCCCTGGCCGAGGGCGATCAGGCCGAGCAGCAGGTGTTCGGTGCCGATGTAGGGATGATTGAAGCGGTCGGCCTCGTTGCGGGCGAGTTGCACAACCTGCTGCGCACGGGGCGTGTAATTGCCTGGACTGTTTCCGCTCACAATAACCTCATTTTATCCTAGACCAACCGGGCCGAACGAAGCGCCTCGGCGACCATCCGCGCGCGTAGTTCGTCACGCTCCTCGGGCGGCACCGGACGCCCCATTTGCCATTGCAGGTGTCCGGGCTGTGTCCACAGGAGCAGTTTGTTGAGCACCGCAATATCGGTTCCTTTGAGTATACCAAGCGCGTTCCCCAGGTGCAACGCGGAAAGGTGATCGAGCGCTTCGTTGGAAGGCAGCACGCCGGCGTGGCGCACGATGCCGTAGGCGCGGCCCACCACGTCGCGCAGGCGCGCCGGGCGCTCCTCGATCAGCCGCTGGCGGGCGTTTTCCTCGTGCGTGGCCACTTCGGTCACGATGGCCTGCAGGCGGCGGATCAGGTCGGTCTCCGAGGCGCCCAGGGTGGTTTGGTTGGAAATCTGGAACATGTTGCCGGCGGCGTCCGTGCCCTCGCCGCAGAGACCGCGCACCGCGATATCCATGGCGGCGAGACTTTTCAGGACCGGTTCGGTTTCGTCCATCAGGCGCAGCGCGGGGATGTGCAGCATGACGCTGGCCCGCAGACCCGTGCCGACATTGCTGGGGCAGGCCGTCAGATAGCCCAGGGTGTGCGAGTAGGCGTAGCGCAGTTTTTCCTCGATCTGGTCGTCGAGGGTATTGATCTCGCGCCACAACTCGTCCAGGCTGAAGCCGGGGCGCATGGCCTGGAGGCGCAGGTGGTCCTCCTCGTTGATCATGACGCTGAGCGATTCGTCGGTTCTGGCGACCAGCCCGCTGCCGAGGCCCTTGTGGGCCAGGTCGATGCTGATCAAGTGGCGCTCGCGCAAGACATCGCGCTCGATGGTGGTGAGCGTCTCCATGTCGAACACCAGCGGCGCCTCGCCCAGGGCGGGGCTGGCGCGCAGCACGGAGAGCATCTGTTTCTGCAGACGCGCGCACTCGGCCTCGCCGGCCCAGCCGGGGAAGGCGGCCCCTTCCAGGTTGCGCGCCAGGCGGATGCGGCTGCTGACGATGATGGCGGCATCGCTGCCCGCAGGCAGCCAGGCGGTCGGCCCTTCAACCATGCGTGCGAGACTCATGCGCCGGGGTTCTCCTGTTGCAGCGCGTCCCGCAGCCGGGCGGCTTCTTCGTAATTTTCCGTGCGGATGGCCTCGGCCAGCTGGCGCTCCAATGCCTTGCGCTGCACGGCGGGTGCGGGCGCCTTAGCCGGTGTGGAAGGCTGGGCGGAAGCCTCGGGTGTTGTATCGGGCGCGGCGGCGGCCTTGCGTTTGCGCCGCGGCGGCGGGACTTTTGGTACGGCGGCTGCTTCCGCGGGCACGGGTGGGGCATGGCGGGGCTGCTTGCCTTTATGCGCCGGTCCGCACTGCATGCCGGCCAGAACCTGCCGCAGTTCGCCGGCGAACGACTCGTAACAGACCGGACAGCCCAGGCGGCCGTTCTTTTTGAAGTCGCTCGTGCGCAGATGGCACTGCGCACAGCTCTTCTCCGGCATGGCCGGGGAATCGGCGCCGCCCGTCTTGCCGGCGGCCAGATCAAAGAGCATTTCGGGAAGCGACATGGCGCTCTGGAGATTCAAGCCGTTCTTCTCGGCGCAGGCGGCGCAGAGGTGGACTTCCCGCGCGTTCTGATCGATCACCTGCGTGAGGTGGATCGTGGCTTCGTTTTCCTGGCAACACTCGCAAATCATAAGATGCGCATTCCAAAATCAGGATTACCGTTAATGAAGGCCTTCAATCCCCGCCGGTTGCGGTGCAAAGTTGAAAGAGAGCGTATCGCATTTGGCCCGGACGATCAAGCATTTCGGCCAAGCGGACCGCAATTCGCATCATGGTTTGGCCGGCGCGTCCGACTTTTTACGCAACGGTAAGGAATGTCAGGATAACAACCCGCCACATTCTTGTCGTTCGTCCTTCGAGGACAATAAGGTGTTGGGCATGAGCTAAAGTAAATCAATCGCCGGAATGGCACGGGATAAATCCGCACCCACGAACCGTCCTCTCGAACACCCGCCGTGCAGACCGTTTCGCCGTATTTGCGAGACAGCGTCGGGTAAGTTTTGACGGTGATGAGAATCCGATCCCTGGCCATGAGTCTCTTTCGTCAATTACAAATGCTTTGCAGTCAATTCCGAACCGCCGATTCGTTCCAACTCCTCGGTTACGCAATGCCGGTGACACTGTTGAGGCAGACGTTCGAAACAAGTCAATGCCACACGCTCGCCTGCTGCCACCCAACCCTGGATTTTGTCCAGTGTCGCGCGTTGGCGCGGCAAACTTCCACGTTCATACTCCGCGAACAGCGCATCGTAGTCCGCCTGCGTGTGCAAATCCTGCCGCTGTTCCGAGGCGATGCCCAGTTCCGGCAAATGCTCATAGTGGATACCCACACCCTCACATGCCTTACTCAATGTACCCTTTGAAAAACCATACTTGCGGCTCAAAGGATTTCGCCGCACATCGCGCAGCAGCGTCACGCTATCGCGCAGCAGTTCGTTCAGGTAGTTTTCGAGATTCCGGCCTTCGTAACCAATACTCACGAGGCCCGCCGGTTGACGCTTGGGCCTGGCCGCCGCGATGCCCGCCAGCGCTTCCGGCTCCAGCCGCAACTTCACACTTCCTGATCCCGTGCTGTAATTACGCATGTTTTTGCGAACTGCCCGGAAAATGACATGGCACTTTTTGACGCGTGACAAGTAAAGCGGCGTGGTGAATTCTTTGGGGCGAACAAACGGTCCCACAAAGGAT
>CAIYGI010000154.1 GCA_903925685.1 uncultured bacterium | reverse complement strand
GGAATGCGAGCGGACATAATGAATATAGTGATATACCACCAATATATCGCCTGTCAAGACCAAATTACATCTTTTTTCAGATTCATCTAGGAAATTTACACCTGCGCACTCCCTGCCCGCTCTCTACGCGCGGATCATGGACACGCGCCGCCCTATGCCACGCCTTGACGCTGCCGCCTATCGCGCCGGACCCATACCCTGTCACCCTCCGGCGATCCTACGCGCGCGCGGGCGATCCGTGACGGATAACTACCGCGTCAACCGTCAAGCGCCAGCGCCACGCCCCGCCCCGACCGGCACCCCGCCCGAGGGTGAATACCACCCCGGCAACCGGAGGCCGCTACGGGCATTCTGACACCCCAACACCCCGCCGTTTTGGAATTGTAGCCTTTTCCAGTGTCATATTAGTGTCACAAATGATGGTACTTTATGCCCTTTTATGACACCGAATGGGCATAATGGAGGAAACGCGCGGAAGACCGGAAACGGGTTAAATTGGCCTTATTCATTAGCAAAATCAATGTTTTATGGGTGTAGGCCGTGCGGGACTCGGACCCGCGACCCCATGATTAAAAGTCACGTGCTCTACCAACTGAGCTAACGGCCCATACGAACAGGCTTCTCAAAAAAAACGGGCATCGTGATAACACCCGGCTCCCGCCCGTTGCCTCGCGCGTGCGGCCCGTTACTATACCGGCGGCGTCCATTCAAAGCAAGGCAGTTTCTTCGCTGAAATCGGTGGTCTGAAAAGCTAACGGCTCGGGGGAATTATTCCATCACGGCCCCGGTGCCGGCGCTGGTGACCTGGCGGGCGTAGCGGCGCAGCCAGCCGGTGAACGCGGTGCGCGGCTGCCACGGCGGCTGGGCGGCCCGGCGACGGGCGATCTCGCCGGCGTCGAGCTCAACTTCCAGCAGTCGATTCGGAATGTCGAGCCGGATCATGTCGCCATTTTTTAGCAAACCAATCACGCCGCCGGCCGCCGCCTCGGGCGAAACATGGCCGATACAGGCGCCCCGCGTGCCGCCCGAGAAACGGCCGTCGGTTATCAGCGCGACACTTTCGCCCAGCCCCTGCCCCATTATGTAAGAGGTCGGTCCAAGCATCTCCTGCATGCCCGGGCCGCCGCGCGGACCTTCGTTGCGAATGACCACGCAGTCGCCGGCCTTGACCTTGCCGGCCAGAATGCCGGCGCAGGAATCTTCCTGCGACTCGAAAATCACCGCGGGTCCGCGGAAGGTCAGCATGGCCGCGGCAACGCCGGCCTTCTTGACAACCGCGCCGCCCTCGGCAAGATTGCCGTGAAGAATCGTGAGCCCGCCGTCGGAGGAATAGGGATTGTCCAACTTGTGAATGACCTCTGGATCGCGGATCGCGGCGCTGCGGGTATTCTGCCAGAGCGTCTTTCCCGTGACGGTGGGCGCGTCACGGTTGAGCAGTCCTTTGATCTGTCCGATCTCACGGACGATGGCGGAAATGCCGCCGGCCCGGTCCACGTCCTGCATGTGCCATTTCGACGATGGCGCCACCTTGCAAATGTTCGGACATTTCTGGGAGATGCGGTTGATGCGGTCAAGGTCGTAGGCCACCCCCGCTTCGTGCGCGATGGCCAGCGCGTGCAGCACGGTGTTGGTGCTGCCGCCCATGGCCATGTCCACGATGAAGGCGTTGTCGAGCGATTCGGCTGTGACCAGATCGCGCGGCAGCGGAGCGCCGGCGCGGGCCATTTCGACGATGCGGCGGGCGGCCTTGCGGTACAGCGTCTTGCGGCGCGGATCGTTGGCCAGCACCGTGCCGCTGCCGGGCAGGGACAGACCCATGGCCTCGCACAAACAGTTCATCGAGTTGGCGGTGAACATGCCCGAACATGAGCCGCAGCCGGGGCAGGCGCAGGCTTCAATCGTTTCCAATTCCTTATCGCTGATCTTGCCCTGGACTTTTGCGGCCACGCCTTCGAAGACCGTGATCAGGTCGGCCGCCCGTCCGTCGGGAAGCTGACCCGCCGCCATGGGGCCGCCGCTCATCATGATTGTAGGAATATTGGCCCGCAGGGCGCCCATCAGCATGCCGGGGACGATCTTGTCGCAGTTCGGGATGCAGATCACGGCGTCGAAGCAGTGCGCCTTGAGCATGGATTCGACCGAATCGGCGATCAGTTCACGGCTGGGCAGCGAATACTTCATGCCGATGTGCCCCATGGCAATGCCGTCGCAGATGCCGATCGTATTGAACTCGAACGGCACGCCGCCGGCCTTGACGATCTCGCGCTTGATCAGCGCGGCCACCTTGTTTAGGTGAACATGGCCGGGAATGATTTCGTCGAACGAATTGCAGACCGCGATGAAGGGTTTCTGCATGTCCCCAGGCTTTACCTTGCCGGTGGCCCGCAGCAGACTGCGGTGCGGCGCGCGTTCCAGACCCTGTTTGATGGCATCGCTGATCATGGTTGTTTCCTTTTTCCAGTTCTTTTCCTCATTGATAACTCACATGTTGCAAGAACTCAGGAGTCAGAATTCAGAAGTCAGAACAACCTTCTGGAGGGACGGGCTCTGTCCCGTCCGCTCCTCCCGCTTTCGCCGATTCACGGACGCCACGGAGGTCGTCCCTCCAAAATCGCGGTTCGCTTCTGCATTGCTTCCCAAATTCAGGTAACGATTTGCAAATGCGCCCATTCAGGCCGCTTTTGCGATTCCCTCTTTCGTACATGAAGGAAATGACTATAATACCTCCCAGTGCAGTTGCCAATAGTGATGATGACTCACGCCTGATATGCTAGTCGAAAGGGTTTCAAAATATTAAGCATTATTCTGACTTCTGAATTCTGACTTCTGAATTCTATCTTCGCTCGAGTGGTTTCCATGCATGAGCTGTTCTCAAATTTGACCGCCGTTGTGTTCGACATGGATGGTGTGCTTTGCGATTCGGAGCCGTTCATCGCCGAGGCAGCCTGCCGCATGTTCGCGGAATGCCACGGAGTCAAGGTGATTGCCGAAGAATTCCAACCATTTATCGGCACGGGCGAAAACCAATTTATCGGCGGCGTCGCCGCGAAGCACGGCGTGACACTGCAGATGCCGGCGGACAAGGATCGCACCTGCGCCATCTACCTGGAAATCATCCGCGGCCGGCTGAAACCCTTCGCGGGCGCACTGGAATTCGTTCGTGCCTGTCGCGGGCGCGGCTGGAAGACGGCCTTGGCAACGAGCGCCGATCGCGTGAAGCTCGATGGTAATCTGCGCGAGATCGGTCTGCCGGAGTCAGCCTTCGATGCCGCGGTCACCGGCTCCGAGGTTGAGCACAAGAAGCCGGCTCCCGATATATTCCTGGCGGCGGCGGGAAAGCTCGGCATAAGGCCCGCCTGCATACTGGTGATCGAAGATGCGCCGCAGGGCGTGCGCGCCGCAAAAGCGGCCGGCATGCGTTGCCTGGGACTGACGACCAGCGTTGAGGCGGCCGTGCTGCGCGCGGCCGGCGCGGATGCGACGGCGGCAACGCTCGGGGAAGTCGGATAAGGAAAGAAAGAAGTCAGGAGTCAGAATCCAGAAGTCAGAATGCTTAATTGAGGAACTTGGGATGAAAAAATGTTTCATTCACCTCCGTTTTCTGGCCTTCGTCTTTCCTCATGGCATGGTAGACGCTTTGGTATTTCATTCTGAATCCTGACTCCTGTCTTCTGATTACTCGGGATTTTCAATAATGTGGCGCTAAACATGACAACCGAAGTTAAATCCGATTCTCCCAATGCGACGGCGATTCCCACGCAGGGACGCCGCCTATTGGACGTGCTGCAAAGCGGGGCGGCGTGGATGGAAACGCGCGGCGTGGAGCATCCCCGGCTGTCGTTCGAGTGGCTGGCGGCGCGCGCGCTCGGTTGTAAACGGCTGGAGCTTTATCTGCGCTTCGAAACGATTTTAACCGAATCGCAACTTGTAATGTTGCGCGACGGTATGCGACGGATGGCGGCGGGCGAACCGCTGGCATACGTGCTTGGTGATGCCGATTTCATGGGGCGGCGATTCGTCGTGGACCGGCGGGTTTTGATTCCGCGTCCCGAAACCGAGGAACTGGTCGGCCACGTGCTGGCCTGCGCACCGCTCTGGCAAATCCCGGCGCCGGCGCTGGCGGACGTTGGCACGGGCAGCGGCTGCATCGCGCTCACGCTGGCGGCCGAGCGGCCGGCGGCGGTGGTCCTGGCGGTGGACTTGAGCGAGGCGGCGCTGAAGGTGGCGCGCGGCAATGCCGAACGCCTGGAACTCGGGGCGCGTGTGCGGTTTGAACAACGCGACTTGCTGGAAGGCCTAGCCGGTGCAAGCCTGGACGGCGTGGCGGCGAATCTCCCATATATTGCGCGTGGCGATCTGGCCGGTCTACCGAAAACGGTGCGGGCTTACGAGCCGGAAAGCGCTCTCGACGGTGGCGCCGATGGACTCAATCTCGTGCGCCGTCTGGCAGGACAGGCGCGCACGGCGCTGCAGCCTGGCGGCTGGATCTTTCTCGAAATCGGCGCGGCGCAGGGCCCGATGACTACTGAATGCCTGACCGCGCTGGGATATGTGGATGTAGAGATCAAGCCGGATCTGGCGGGACGTGCGCGGGTGGCGATCGCGCGGACGCCGGGCGCCGCGGGGACGGCCACATGAAGGGTCGCAACGGTTTTTGGCTGACGGCGGGCGCGGCTGTCTGTTTCGTTGCGGCCGGCTGGATTGCGCAGCGCCTGGCAACGGCGGTCGGACCAAACGAAGCCATGGCGCGATCCGGCATGTCGCCGCTGATCCAGTTTACGGCGGTGGGCCTCGGTCCCTTCCGCGGTCTGGTGGGCGACCTGTTATGGGTGCGGGCGGCGAGGATGCAGGATGAGGGACGTTATGTGGAACTTGTGGAATTGTCCGAATGGATCGCCGCGCTGCAACCGCACGACGCCGGGGTCTGGAGCTATCAGGCCTGGAACCTGGCCTACAACATCAGCGTGATGTTTCCCGATCCACCCGATCGCTGGCGCTGGATCGAGAGCGGCCTGCGCCTGTTGCGCGACCGCGGCCTGCCCGCGGCGGCGGGCGACCCGCGAATGTACAGCGAACTGGCATGGCTGTACGCCGACCGCGTGGGCGGGCTGCCAAACGATCCCTATGCGGCGGCCTACCGCCGGTTTTGGGCGGAGCAAGTTGAGGCGGTAGCCCCCGACGGACGCGTGGATAGCGAAGAGGCAGGGCAACCGCTCGGTCTCGATCCCGTTAAAGTGCGGACGCTGGAAGTGCAAACAGGAACTCTCGACTGGCGCGAACCCGAGGCGCATGCCCTGTACTGGGCCTGGCAGGGATTGAGAATGTCCGGAACGCAGCGGCATCCGACCTGCGAACGCCTGGTGTTGCACAACCTGTTCATTCTGACTCAACATGGGCGTTTGAGACGTGAAGCGTTGACCGGCGCTTTTGTCGCTTCTCCGCTGCCGCAAATCTGGCCGGCCCTGATTCGTCAGTGCGCCGACGCCTTGGCTAATATGACGAACGAAGACCCAACCCGCGCCTGGATTGGCCGTGTGCTGACTGAGGGTCAAGGCTTCCTGACAACCGCGGGCCATACCGCCGCGGCCGCCGAAGCACAGGTATTACTAAAACGCTATTTTCCCGGCAATTTTCGCTGAAACAACGTTACAATTCATGTAGTCAGGAGTCAGAATTCAGGAGTCAGAATGAGAGACCAGTTAAGACATTCGAAGATTTGGCGGTTTGCCAGATCCCGAGTTGTGGACAGAGTGGGTGGAAGTCAGTAAGTTGTCAAAGGCTGCTATTCTGAATTCTGAATCCTGAATTCTGGATACCTGAGTAGTTACGAAACAACAACGAAACAAAAAGGAAAAAGATGAGCCTGCTACAGGAATTCAAAGAGTTCGCGATGAAGGGCAACGTCGCCGATATGGCCATCGGCATCATCATTGGCGCGGCGTTCGGCAAAATCGTCACCTCCGTGGTCAACGACGTGATCATGCCGCCGTTGGGTTTATTGATCGGCGGCGTGGATTTTTCCGACAAAGCCATCGTGTTGCGCGCCGCGATTGACAAGACACCCGCGGTGGTTCTCAAGTACGGCGCGTTCATCAACACCATTGTGGACTTCACGATCGTGGCCTTCGCGATCTTCCTGGTCATCAAAGGCATGAATGCCCTGCGCAAAAAGCAGGAAACCGCGCCAACCGCACCGACCACCAGCGAAAAACTTCTCACAGAAATCCGCGATTTACTAAAGAAATAGTGGCTCTTCCGGGTTTTCCGTGTGAATATTCATTGGCCTTTGCTACTACATGTGAAGCGAAGCCAACGCCTAAGCGAGTCGACTAAGTGTAGCCGATTAAGTGTGGGACTAAGTGTCAACAGTTACGCTGCCTCCCCCACACTTAGTCCCATTCTTAGTCGGTTACGCTTAGTCCCACACACTTAGTCGCTTATTTTCCGCTTATCGATCATGCCGCGTTCCTCCTTGGACAACGACACAGTAGAGGGTTTGGGAGAGAAGAGTGGAACCGCTGATGGACGCGGATGAACACAGATGGGATAAGGCGTCCTATGTGTTTTCGGTGGCAAGCGTGACACCGCCAAAGCCGGGGTGTTCGGTGCGGATGGGGTGCCCGAGGAGGTCGGTGGTTGTTTTATGCCAGACGGGGAAATTGATTCCGTCGAAGCCGGTCCATATCTTGGTCCAGCGCAAAACTATTTGTCTATTTTCCATATACGACACCACTCGACCTTTGCCAGCCCCGTCTCCACAAATTCCCGATAGCGCTTCGGCCTGTCCCGTCGCTTCCCGCTCATTTCCGCCAGTATCTGAGCGTACTCGACAAAGCCGAAGGCTTTACGCCTGCCAATGTAACTCAGATACGTGCTCCACGGATGTGCGTATTCCGGCCTAAATCGGCCACCCAAACCGGGATAAATCGGCCGGGCAATCCGGGATTAAACCGGCCACTTTTTTTGGTGGCCGGAATCGGTGGCCGATTTAGGCCTGAATACGCAAACAACCGGCTTTGTTCCAACCGGCGGTCGCCGATCATCCGGCAGGTGACGTGATAAATCGCTCCAGGAAACTCAACTCCCAAGTGTCTTGCCATGCCGACGCCATGTCATCATCAATCTCGTTTGTAAAGTTCTATTTCGAGTGACCCCCTCCGCCCGAGCGCTTTACCCCATAGCTACCGCAGCTCCGCTCAACACATTTTAGCCCTCATGCGGCGAAAACCGCGCTTGTCCCACCGTTCCAGCCTTGTATAATCGCCGCACGAGGGCTAAAACGCTATTCGTTCGGCCAGCAAACATGAATATGGCAAAGTTCCCTGTAGTCTTTCAGCAAATGGATGCTTGCGGAGTCAAGAATGGTCGCCGTGTGAGCACTTCAGTCGTTCCATCGCTTGCCGTTCTTCTTGTGGCGAGAGGTTCTGACCGTCTCATTATTCCTGCTCCGCACGCCATTGATCGCGAACGCGCTGAGGCAGGAATTGCCCGACTCCCGCCCGAAAGGCGGGCATTCGTGTCCTTATGCGACACACACGGAAACACGCTCGCACGTGTTCGGGATTACCTAGAACCGTTACGCCGAAAGGCCCGGAAATGGCCAGAAGACGCGTTCGTAGCGTTCGCCGAGGACTTTCTCTATGAGGTCCTTATCGCGACATCGCAAAGAGCGGGGATCATTTCTGATTCCGCCTCGACCTTGCGAGAATTTGTTCCTCTTGTTGATCCGTCTTGTTTCAGTGGAGAGGCTCGGTTTCGCTTGGTAGAGATCTATCGTACGCTCTGCTGTTACGAACCGGGCGTAGTTGACCATGGGCAGTTCATCGTGGACGCCCGTAAAGACAATGGGGAGGGTGCATGGGACATTCTCAACATGGCTGAATTCCGCGCCGTCGTGGTCGCGTCCGGTCGTATTGGTTACCTGAGACACCCGCTTCTTGGGTTACGCCGCGTTTGTGACAAACTGCGGCGCCTTATGAGAACCCCAACGGTCAAACCTCTTCTCAAACTGGCAACCACGGCTGTTGATGCAGCCGGCACATGGGGTCTCGCCGGGGCTGCTGGCGAGGTTCTCGGCACTGTGGTGGAGGACGGCTCAAAGGAGTTTCATCCACTATTCATCCCGCTTGGCCCGGTGGAACTGCCCTTGTTTCGTGCCGCGTTAAGTGAGGGTCTCCCCGATGCGTTGCCACCATCTGGCAAAATCATGCTTTTTGAGCAAACGCGTGGGGGGAAGTGTGCGCGCATGTGGCTGAACGCAGGGGAAGAAGAAAAACTTGAACGCGAAGCCAAACAGGGCATTTGCGAGCGACTGGCCGACTGGCACAAGGCGCGTAATGTTCTCGCCGATTTCATCTGATGTCGATGTGTCAGGAATCGCCGGACCATGAACCGCACTGTATTCCTCGCTCCGGCGGACTCGAAAAGGGTGAGTTCAGTCGTTCGCATGGAAAGGATAACAATGAAACGTTCCCAAAGACTTGCTATCAGCGTGATGTTGCTCATGTCTGCCTGGCTTTGCTCTGGTGGCAGTCCTATCACCAAGGTGACAGTCAGCCGGGCTTCGGCAACCCTGAAGAAAATCAACGATACTTGGCATGAGACGAAGATCAGTTTTGCCTGCGATATTTCAACAGTAAAGAAACGCATCAAGAAGCCACTCGTACTCTTAATCTTCCTCCGTGAAGATGACGGGGCGTGGCGCTACAAGGCGTGTCTCGCCGATGACAGCGATCGAACGGCGAACATCCGCAAGATCACTGACATTGTCGATCAGTCAGCCAGTCAGGCTGAGGTCGATCTGGAGAAATACCGACGCTTTCAGACGACCGGAGAGCAGTCATGGTCGTTCAGTTCCCCAGGCAAGAACAAGATACTCGCCTTCCGATGCGAGCTGTGGATCGACGGCCTTCTGGCTGGGTCTTTTGATTCCGTCTCAGCGATCCAAGCAAAACAACTGGGCATTCCTCCAGACTGGTATACCGAAGGTAAGTATCCGGAAAAGATCATTTACGGTAACACCGGGAACGGGAAGTACGATTGATGAAGCGAGAGATGGAACTGATGCGGGAGTTTCTCCTGAATATCGAGGGGGAGACTCACGACCTTCGCGGTAGGTTTACTGGCGAGCAGGCAGACTATCACCTTGGGCTGTTGCTTGACGGCGTGTACATCACGCAGTACTTCCACGGCAAGGATAAGCCCCACTGGTCGGTGGTTTCAAGTACGAGATGACCTACACTCTGACATGGAAGGGCCACGACTGTTTTGTCGAAAGCGCGGACGGAAAAGGCCGCCTCGAACAACCGCCTGCCCTCGTATTACTTACCCGCAACGGTTTCGCAAACGGAGAGGCGGACGTTCGGAAGCGGTGAGGAAGCGGTGAGGGTCAGCCCTCGAAATAGCACTTAGCCTCATTTTGCTCCTTTAATCGTTCCTTGCGGCTTAAGCATGGATTGCCGCGAATTTTCCATCGGGACCTCGGCCCGCTCCACCAGTCGGCGCAAGGTCTGATCGTTCTCCAATAACTCCCGCACCTTGCGCATCTGCCCGCTTACCGCACCGCCGCTGACGCCTCCATCTTTACCGCTGCCTCCCGTTGGGTCAAGCCTACATATTTCACCAGAAACCGACCAACCGACCCATTACTTTTCGTACATTTTCGTGCTTGTCAGAACCAAGAGCGTGAAGGTAGGATTTCAAGTTGCATGTCGCACACTCGAAGTTTCTGGAGTGGTGGCGCGCGCGGAATGGGAGGTCAGTGATGAGCAGCACGGATTTCTTCGAGCAAAATGTCGTCGATAGGCGGTCAACAAAGGGCGCCGGGGGTCCCGCGGCCATGGATGTGGTGCGTCCGGTCGGGGCGGAAGCCATGCCGAACCGGCCCGTTTCGGACCTTAACCTGACGCGCATGACGCGGCACCGCGAGGAGATGAACGCCCAGGTGGCCGGCGCGAAGCTGGAAATCGAGAAGCTGAAACTGCGTCAGAACGCGCTGGAACGCGAGAAGCAGAGCGTCGAGGAGCTGGGACAACAGCAGGCGCTTTACGAAGAAGGCAAGCAGCAGTTGATCGATCGTCTGTCAGCCAGTCTGGTATCGCTCGAAACCCTCGAAGCGCAGGCGGTGCGCATGTCAGAACTGTATGCGGGCGCCCGCGAACGGTTCGGCGAAATGCGCAAGGAAGTGCATGGCATCAACGACGAAACCTGGTCGGACCAGAACTTCAGGCAGGAATTGGGCAAAGCGCTGGTGCGCATGGACGACATTCGCAAGGAGTACGTACGCACACAGGCCGTGATCGAGGCCGCGGGCGGACCTTCGGAAGCGTTCAAGGAGAGCGCTCCAGCGGCAGGCGCGGGCCCGAATGAGACGCTGGCGGCGGCGGGCTTCGGCGTGTGGCTACAGCGCGGTCTGGCATTTTGCCTGCCTTTGATCGTGGCGTTGTTGCTGGCCGCGCTGATGGTGGTCATGACTGTCCGGCATGCGCCGTAGGCGGCGGGACGGGATTTGGATATGACCGGTCGTCGCGATATATCCACGCCTTCTTCCTCGCGCGCAAGTCAGCTCGAAGCGCGTATTCGCGAGATCGAGGCCGAACTGGACAACGTCCACGATGACATGCAATTGCTGCGGCGGGTGGTGGACAAACCTGAGCGGAGCGATATTTATCCTCAGTATCGCGCCCGTGTCGCGCAGGCGCCGGGAGCCTCCGAGCCCAGTCCGGCAATCGCGCGCCAGGAAGAACCTGCCGCACCTGCCGATCGGCGTCCCTTGGTGGCCGTGCGGCGGCCGCTATCGAAAGGCCGGGATGCCGCGGCGGCGATTCCGAGGACGGATCAAACGGGAGTTCCACCGGCGGCCGGCGAACAGGCGCAACCTGAACTCATGACGCGCGATCCGCGGGATCACGAGCGCTTTGCCAGCTATTTCACCACCGGCAGTTTGCAGGCCCTGCGGCCCCTGCGTCGCGAGCGGCGCACGCAGCGTAACCGCACGATCGTGGCGCTGATTTTTTTTGTTGTGGTGCTAGTGAGTGTGCTACAGCTGGTTTTCAGGGTTTGGCGTTAGGGGCGAGCACGGGCAGTTGTCCGGGCTGACGCACCATCCATACAACCAGACTGGTCGAAAGATCGGTCACTTCCACAAGCAAGACAACCATATCGGCATTTGCGTGCGGGGTTTCATCCAATTCCAGCACACCCTGCACGAGATAGCGCGCGCCGATGGACCGGGCGTTGAGCAGCCGCTGTTCGCGGTACACCGACGGCACGGCAGCCGACGATGGCGGAAGCTGGACCAGCGTAAACCGGCCGGTCGCGCTCAACGCCTGACCAAGAGCGGAGCTCAAGCCCGCGACATCCAGAGGACGGCCCGTGGCATTGCGAAGCGGAAGCACAAGCATCGATGATCCGGTTTCGGTGGAAAACGGAGCGCGCACGATTTGGTCGGCAACCACGCCGATCAGGTCGTGCGCCGGCACCGCGCCCGGAGTGTGAATCGCGGAAGCGTGTGCGGGATCAGGCATGTCAGTTCCGAGCGTGGGCAGCGACAAGGGCGGCGTTGAAGCGCAACCGGCCAGCGTCAGAGCGGCCAGACCGGCCAGCAGCAGACGGGAACATGTGAGAAATGCACTCATCGTATCGACGCATCAAAGGTGTTCAGTGTTCAGGTTTCAGAAGGTTGTGATTGCCAGCGCCGTTGGAATCATTCCGAGTAGCCGTTTGGATTTTGCGACTGCCAGCGCCAGGCGTCGGCGCACATTTCCGCGATGTTGCGCGTGGCCTTCCAGCCAAGTTCGCGATTGGCCTTGGCGGGATCGGCATAGCAGGCGGCGATGTCGCCCGGACGGCGGGGCGCGATTCGATAAGGAATGGCTTTGCCGCAGGCTTTGGAAAACGCCGCCACGGATTCCAAAACGCTGTAGCCCTCGCCCGTGCCGAGGTTGTAGGCGGCAATCCCAGACTTTTCACGCAACACGTCGAGGGCTTTGAGATGGCCAAGCGCCAGATCGACCACATGGATATAATCGCGCACACCCGTGCCATCCCTGGTGGGATAGTCATTGCCGAAGACCGACAGTTGCTTGAGTTTGCCGACGGCCACCTGGGCCATGAAGGGGAAAAGATTATTGGGGATGTCGTTGGGATCCTCGCCGATCCGGCCGCTCGGGTGCGCGCCGACGGGGTTGAAATAGCGCAGCAGGGCGACTCGCCAGGCGGAATCCGAAGCGCACAGGTCGCGCAAAATCTCCTCGATCATCAACTTCGTCCGGCCGTAGGGATTGGTGGCGGAAAGCGGAAAATCCTCGACGATCGGCACGGAGCGCGGATTGCCGTAAACGGTGGCGGAGGAACTGAACACCAGGCGGCGCACATTGAAAGCCTGCATTACTTTAAGCAGGATCAAGCTCCCGCCGATGTTGTTGTGATAGTAGCTGAGCGGTATCTTGCCGGACTCGCCCACCGCCTTCAGCCCGGCGAAGTGAATTACGGCATCGATGGCGTGGCGGTCGAAGACTTCGGTCAACCCGGCCTGATCGAGCAGATCGACACGGTGGAAGTGCAGTTTCCGTCCGGTGATGGCTTCGACCCGCCGGAGCGCCTCCTCCTTGCTGTTGATCAAATTGTCCACCACCACCACGTCATGGCCCGCATTGAGCAGTTCCACGCAGGTATGGCTGCCGATATATCCGGCTCCGCCGGTTGTCAGTATGCGCACGATTTCTTCCTTTTTAGGTTCAACACCAACCCCAGACTACAGTTTTCACGGTACGCGTCAACGCGGGAGGGCGCCCAACGGCAAATGAAGCGTTTCGGCGGCCACGCGCATGACCCGATCGTTCGTTATCAATGGATACTCCCTAAAAAGCAGACAAGTGGCAATATGAATGGCGTCGAGCGTGCGTAGCGGCGCACGCGCCATACACTTTTCAATGTCCCTGGCAGCCTCTAACAGGATGCCTCTAGTGACGGGATGAAGCACCAAACCGCCGCCCGACCAAAGAGTTTGCAGGCGCGTCCAAGCCATGTCATGCGTCCAGGCGTCGATCTGCCCCTGTCTCCATTTTCTCAACAGCGCCGAGCGACATTCCGGCATCGCCAATTCGGAGGAGCGCACAGAGGGCTGGCCGTCAACCAGATCCGCGTAGAAATCGCTATCTGGTTCTCGTACGACCAATTTGACCAGAATGGCGCTGTCCAGATACATGCTCAGCCCCTGGCGTCCCGGTCGGCGCGCACGAGTTTCTCCGCATTGAGTCCCTGTTTTCGTACGGTCATGGATTTCAGCCAGGCACGGTCCAAAAGAAGCAACGCCCCTTCGACCTTGACGGGCACAAGCCGGGCCCGCGGTTGGCCGTGCCAGGTAATGGTGATCTCTTCACCCGCCGCCGCCCGGCCAAGCAGGGTGGAAAACTGCGCCTTGGCCTCGCGGACCGAAATGGCCCCGCCATCGATAATCGGATAAGCAAAGTTTTTTTTCGCGCGGTTCATGAAGATAATGTAGTCACACGAGGTCACATTGTCAAGATCATCGCGTGAAAAAACTTATTTACCTCCCCCACCCTGCAAATCCACGATCGTGATCTCCGGATTACAATAAATGCGCAGGCGGGGCATGGCGGCGCCGATGCCGGCGTTGACGAAAAGGTGGATGCCGTGCACCACAAAGTGGCCATGGTCGAATAACCGGCCGTGAATGGAGGGCACAAGCAGAGAGCCCAGCCATGGAACGCGAATCTGGCCGCCGTGATAGTGGCCGGCGAAAACCAGGGTGTCAGGCGGCGCATGGCGCGCGATGTGAAAAATGTTGTCGGGCGTATGGGTCAGTAAAATCAGCGGCTCGGAAGGATTCTCCGGCGGCGCCTCCCAGGGAGCCAGCCCTTTGGACCAGGGCCGTTCGCAGCCGCCGAGCCGTACGCGGGCGCAGTTGGCGGCGGGCAGCGACCGGTAACTGTTAGCCAGCCAGACGACGCCGGCGGAGGCCAGCGCGCTCTGTACGGCGATCGGATCGCTCCACCAATCGTGATTGCCGAGAACGGCGTAGACCCCGAGGCGAGCTTGCAGACGGCGCAGGAAGGGGGCCAGCAAAGGCAGATATTGGAGGTCGCTGATCATGTCGCCGGTTATGATCAGCAGATCGCCTCCGGCGGCGGTGGCCTCGTCGGCGACGCGTTCATAGTAGGCGGCCGGCAGGCGGTCGCTTATGTGAAGATCGCTGAGCTGGACGATGCGAAAGTTGCCGCCCGGCCATCCGGGCAGTGGAATTCGATAGCGGCGCACCGCCAGATCCAGCGTGGTCAAGGGCTGCATCAGGCGAATGAAGTGATGCGTGTCCGCCACAGGCGCGGAGCCCCGGCAGCGCCGCCGGCGCATCAGGCGCAAGCCTTCGCCTGTGCCCATCGCGAGCAATACGGCAACGGCAGGCAGCAGGCTGCGGTAGCCGGCCCAGATATAACCCGCAAGCGCGGAAACCGCGAGCATCCCCAGCAACGATAAGACACTCACGGCGAGCTTGGCGCGGTTGTGTTTGAATTGCAGGAAAACGCGGTTGTAAAGCATCAGGAATATGGCCGCGCCTGCCATGCACGCTATCGCAATGGAACTGAATTGGAGCAACGACATGGCGCGGGGGATCAAACGTAGAGGCGACGCCGGAGATTAGAGCGGATGCGGAAGATATCGCCCAGCATCAGCAGGCTGTCCTTGAGCAGTTTGACCTTGCCCAGTTTGTAGTTGTGGTCATCGAGCACGCGCGCGGGAATTTCCCCGATGGTCAAACCAAGCGAGCGCGCGATGCAGAGCAGTTCCGCGTCGAAGCCGAAACTGGCGATGCGCTGCCGGGCGAAGATCGCGCGCGCGGCGGACGCGCGGAAGCCCTTCAGCCCGGCTTGCGTATCGTGGTAAGGCAGGCTCAGAAGCACGCGCACGAGCCGGTTGAAGACACCGCCCATCAGGCGGCGGCGGAGGCTGGTGTTTTCGTGCTGAATCACGAGATTGCGGTTGCCGATGACGACATCGAAATGCTCCAGCGCGAGCTCAAGACGTTCGACGTGATCGAGGGAAAAGGCCAGATCGCCGTCGGTGAAGCAGAGCAGGTCGGTTTGGAGTTGCTGGAAACCGCGCCGTATGGCGCCGCACTTGCCGAGATTGGCGGGCAATACAAGTATCTCGGTATTGACAGCCGGGCGTTCCTGGTGCAGGCGGCGCAATTCGTCGCCGCCCCCGTCAAGCGAACCGTCATCCACCAGCAGAAACCGCCAATGCGGTTTGCGGTGCGCCCAAAGCAGCACCTCGTCGAAAGTGCGCGCGACACGGCTGCGTTCGTTGTATAGCGGCAGCACGATTCCGAGCGTGGGCGTAATCATGCGTCGCTCCCCTTGGTGTCTCCGTGCAGCATCCAGGCGCCCGCGGTCAGGAGCATCAAAACGGTCAGCGTCGGCAGACCAAGGGTCGGCACAACACCGTTCTTGGGAACCAGGCGAATGATCAAATCGACAATCCAGAAAAGGCCCAGAATTGTCGCCAGCGCGCAGCGGTGCCGGGGCGTGATGCGGACGTCCAGGCCGGAATCCACCAGCGCCATCAGCAGCGGAATCAGCAATACCAGATAAAAACTGTGCGTGACCGGGCTCATCAGCAGCATGATGCCGGTCAGCATCCCCGCAAAACCGTAGGCGGACCGAGTGTTTTCGTTGCGGCGCCAGCGTGCGGCCCAGCAGGCGGCGGCCAGCATGGCGAGGCCGGCCAGCGCCGCGGCGGCGCGGGCTGCGGCGGAGGCGGGCTGGCGGCGCGCTTCAAGCGTCATTCCGCGGTGCGACCAGTTATGAATAAATGCCAGCAGCGACTGATTGTCGGTGGAGTTCATTCCTGTCAGCTCCGCGGCGCGTGAGGCGTCGTTGCCCGCGCCCAGGCCAGGCAAAAGCAACACATTCACCCAGTCCCGATAAAGCGCGACAGTGCGCGTTGGTCCGCAGGTCAGCGCCGGTATCGCAACCAGCCCCAAGAGCGCGCCCGCCATCATGCCGCCGATCATCGTCCAGCGCCGGCGCCAGAGCGGCCAGAAACCGAGCAGCGCAGGGAAGAGTTTCACGCAGGCTGGGAAGACCAGGCATATGCCTGCCACCCATGGGCGGCCGCGTACGGCGAAGTAGAGCGCGAAGGAGATGGCCGCCAGCAGCGTCAGATCCACCTGGCCGCGCGACAACTCCGATCCGATCGAGGTTACGACTATGAGCATGGGCAGAAGCCGCCGCAGCCACCAGCGGCGCCGCACCACGGCTTCCTCCGGCGGCCCGTCGGACAACGGAGCGCCCTCCAGTCCACATGCCAGCGTGTGCAGGGAAAGCAGCAGCAGCGCGACACTGAGCAGGTACCATCCGGCGACAATCCAGAAAAACCGCGCGTTGCGCGCGCCCAGCGGGCAGTACTGGCTGGACACCCCGGTCAAATTATAGCCCCATGGCGTATTGGCGGCTGTGCGCGCCACGCCGGGCGACAGTTCCGGAAATGGTTCCGGCAGCGGATGGGCGAATGGGCGCATCAGAATCGCCATCAGCGGCGGGTAGTGGTAGTGCCAGCCATGCCAGTCGCTGATGGCATACAGGTTGGCGTCCGATGCAACCGCCCAGGCGGCACAGGCGAAAACACCAAGGTCGGTCATGGGCTGGTTGCGCAAGGCCGTGCGCCGTTCGTGCACGAAGCCAAAAACAACCAGGGCGGCGAGCACGACGGCCAGCACAATGCGTTCCCCGCGTTTAAGGCGCCAACTCCGCAGCGGCGCGGCGGCGGATGCCGTGAACGTGGCTGGCGACGGCGCATCATGCATGGCAAGCATAGTGTCGAAACCGGCAAGGGTTCGTCAATCGCAACTCTGCGGCTGGCGCCGAAGCGCTGTTCACCGTCTACTGTTCGCTGTTTACAAGCTTGGTCTTCCCGTGGATCCAGACCTGGAACGTCATTGCCGCCAATGTTAGCAAGGCGGCCACCAGATACGGAAAATGGATTCCCCACGCATCGGCCATGACTCCTCCGAGCAACGGCGCCAGAAAACCTGTGATGCCTACCAGACTTTCATTGACGGCCACATAATGTCCCGCCCGCTTCGGATGCACAAGCGCATGAAAAACCATGTAAAAACAAAACGCCCCCGAATAAATCCCGAAAAACGCCGCGCCGGCGATAAGCATGAGCGGAGTATTGCCGAACCCAAGGCAGAGCATGCCGATAATCCCTGCCACCGCAAACGCCGCCACAGGCAGCGCACGGTACATCCAGTAACGGCTGCGCATCAAAGCCAGGCCCAAAAGCGCCTGCGTCATGCTCAGCACGAAGAAAATCGAGCCGAGCGTGCTTTCCGAGAGATGCAGGGGCCCCATTGCCCGCGCCGGAAAAATGGCGCGGACGATGGAGAGCGCGGCAAAACCCGCCACGGCGCCGATCCATCCAAGCCATGCCAGATCGGGCATGGAACTGTAACGCGCGTTGGCCGTCGGGGTCGGCGTTGCCGCCGGTGCGGCTGGGCGCCGGGTCCGGCCGCCGGAAACGAACGCCAGCACCACCGGCATCAGGAGACAAACCGCCGCGCCGAACAAAAACGCATAGCGCCAGCCCGGTCCTTCACCGCCCGCCGTGGCCGGCTTCCCGAGCTGTAACAGGAACCCGGCAACGAACGGTCCGCAGGCAGAACCCGTGCTCCACGAAAATGTGTAGAGTCCCGTGGAGTAGGCCACCGAACGGCCGCCGGCGGAATCCACATCCTTCATGAATACCTGAAATGGCGTAAAAAAAAGCGCCGTTGCAACGGCGCAAACTCCCACCAGCGCCAGCATCGCGGAATATCCCGTGGCCACCGCAAGCAATCCGGACGACAGCGCAAACAGCAGGCAGCCACCCAGAATGAAACGGCGCGCATTACCGGAATTCACCAGCCGTCCGATCAGCGGACTGGTCACTACGTAGACGATGCTCCAAACCGCCAGCACGGAAGCCGCCCGGGTGGCATCGCCCCCCATTTTGATCACGCGCACCGTTCCCACGAACAGCACCAACGACAAAACCATGTCCAGCAATGCCGGCAGAATATAGATCAAAACTGCCTGCCCGCGCCCCTGCGATTTCCCATCCATGTGCATCGTCCTCTGTATCTCCACGGTTTACCGTTCACTGTTTACTGTTCACTTTTCCATCAAGTCGCGGAGCCTTGACAGCCCAGGCGTGTGGCGCAGCGCACGGCGAAGCATGCGCTCGCCGCGCGGCAGGTAGGCGTGAAAATGCGCCATGCCGGGCAGGCCGCTCAGCCGCGCGAAGGCGCCAAGCGCCTGGGCCAGCCGCTCGACCGCGCCGAACCAGAACAAAGTTTCGTTTATTGCAACGCCGCCGCGCCGGACGTAATGCGCCAGCAGTCGCCGTTGCATGTTCTCGGGCAGCATCACGTAGGGATCGGCCAGCAAAGAGGCCAGGTCGTAAACGGCAGGCCCAAAACGCATGCCCTGAAAATCGATCAAGTGCGGTTGACCGCCGCGCAGCAGCAGATTGCTGGATTGCAGGTCGCGATGCAGCAGGACAAAGGGGGCCTGGTTCAGCCTCGCGGCGACATCCTGCAGTTCAATCAACACTGGTCGGACAGCCGCGCTATTCATGGCGCGCAGACCACGCAGATAGTGCTCGGCGAAATATTCCCGTTCCCATTTGTACAGTTCCGGTCCAAAGGCCGGCTGCAAAACCAGTCCGGCTGCCGTTACGGCCGCCGCGGGAATGGCGTGCAGTTTGATCGCCCCGTCAAGCACGCGCCGGTAAAGCGCCTCCAAGGCCGCCGGGGCGGAGCGTGGGGCGAGTTGTTCAAGACTTAAGGCACCCAAATCCTCGACGACCAAAAAATGCTCGCCGGGACGGTCGGCCAGCACGCGCGCCACCGGGATGCCATGCGCAATCAGAAAGCGCGCGTGGCCGGCGTAGCGCCTGTTTTCGTCACGCTCGCCGGTGTCGCAAATCAAGAGCGCCCGGCGCGCGCCGCAAACCAGGCGCACAAACGAACGTCCCGACGCGCGCGGCGGCAGATATAAGGCCATCGTTTTCGCCGCCGACCAGCCCAACGCCCGAACCGCCGCCGGGATCGCAGGGTTGGATACGATCGAACCGGCGCGCAGCGCAATCTGCGCCCCGGCGGCGTTGGCGAGAACGCCCTCCGCCACAATGGCATCGCGCAGGACGACATGCGGACCGATATGCGCGCCATCCCAGACCACGCAGTTGGCGAGCTGCGCGCCGGACGCCACACGGGCGCGGCGTCCAACCGCCGCGAAAGTTCCGCGCAGCGCCGGCACAGCGCTGACAGCCGTCCTGGAAAACAAACGCGCTCCGGACATCTTGCGGCGGGCTGCGTCGCGCACGTCGCGATGCGCCTGAATGTAACGCTCCGGCGTGCCAAGATCGGCCCAAAACGAACCTTCAACCGCCACGCCGGAAATACGCTTGCCAGCCAGCATGGCAGCGCGGTAGGCGTCAATGATCGAGGCTGGCCCGGCGGCGGGCAGATAGTCGAAAATAGCAGGCGCTATCAGATGCAGCCCGCAAAAAGTGGCGGTGCCCGGCGAACCTGGGCGCGCATCGCGAAAATTCACGATGCGGTTGCCGCGTATGCGCACAGTGCGCGGCCCCCGGCGCGGATCGAGCCAGAGTACGGCCACGGGACGAAGGCGCGCGTACTCCCTAAGCAGAGGGGCTGGATCGAGGTCGGCCGCGATGTCGGCATTGACCAGCCAGAACGGCGCGTCGCCCAGCCACGCGCGCGCCGGCGCCAGCGGACCGCCGGTGCCGAGAATTTCCGGCTCTTCGGCAAAACTGAGCCGCAGCCCCGGCATGACGGCGGCTGTCTTTTCCAGCGCGGCGCGCAGCACGCCGACGTGGTGATGAAGGTTGATCCTGATATCCGTCACGCCCCAGTCCGCGAGCAGCGCGATCAAATGCTCGATCAGCGTCCGTCCCCAAAGCGGCAAAAGCGGCTTCGGCAGCAAATCGGTCAAAGGCCGCATGCGCGTGCCAAGACCCGCGGCAAGGATAAAAGCCTTGGAGGGCGGCAACGGCTCAGGTGGAAGGTGGAGTATGGAGGTCAAGGAAAGTCGGTTCCTTCATCGTGTTGGTCGCCTGGGGGAGTGCGCTGGTCGAAAGGCGAACTTTCATCGGAAGCATCAGGCGTGGCGCCGGGTTGCTTTGCGGCCTCGATTTTCCATGCCGCCAAACTCACGAAGTACCGTCCCTTGTTTTCATTGCCGCGCAGGTCGAAAGACACCGTCACCCGCTGGCCGGGCTTGATGTCGTTGAGGAGGGCGCAGCGGTCCTTCAAGCACTCGCACTTGATGTCTTGTGGAAAGCGATCTTCGACGGTTGTCACGACAAACTCACGTTTGCTGAATCCGCTATCGAACTTCATTACATCCATTACAACTTTAACCGTTCCCGTAAGTTCATATGTCGGCAAAGCACACCTCCTGCCTTTTCTGATTTCTGAACAAACCCCGATTTCGAACCGTGCGCGAAAAACGCAAACGCAATGACCTCGAATTCATGGCTGGCGGAATGATGCACACTTCCCGGGCGTAACGCAAACTCTCAACTGCAGGTGCGCGCCGATTCAGCTTGACGAAGGGGTGCGTCTGCTTGAGCATCGCTGCTTTGACAGGGCGACGTCAGGTTGGCGGTGATTTCTATTCGGCGGTAGGGTTTTACCCTACTTTGAACGGATCAACCTGTCGTATAACGTAAGCAACACGACTGGAAGGTATGCAGCCAGCCTTAAGCCGGCGTTAATCAACAAGCAAACAGGATTGTTTCAAATCATGAAAATCACCAATAAGTTTGGCATCCCGAAAATGATGACGACCTGCACGGAGACCTTCGGGTTCAGCCGTAAAGTGGCGGCCACCGCCTTGATTTTCGTTGCGGTGTTTATACTGGTGCTCGTTATTGAGTTTGTCCATTTCGCGCCGCCGCATACCATCGTCATCACGAGCGGACCCGAGGGCAGCATCTTTTATTCCAATGCCGTCAAGTATGCCGCGATTCTTGCGCGCAACGGTGTGACTTTGAAAATTTTGACCTCGCAAGGTTCGACGGAGAATCTCGCGCGGCTGGGCGATCCAACCTATCGTGTCGATATTGGCTTCGTTCAAGGCGGTGTGACCAATGGCGCTAATATGGCAGAGCTGGTTTCGCTTGGGAGCGTCTTTTACCAACCCATATTGGTGTTCTATCGCGGCACGGGGACCGTCGAATTGCTTTCCGGACTGGCCGGCAAACGGCTGACCATCGGTTCCGTGGGCAGCGGCACACGGGCGCTGTCGTTAAGGTTGCTGTCTGCCAATGGCATCGAACCCGGCGGAACTACCGAGTTGCTGGACTTGGAGGGGGAGGCTGCGGCAAGCGCGCTGGTGGACGGCAAGGTTGACGCCGTGTTCCTGATGGGGGATTCCGCCTCCACGCAGGTGATCCGCAAAATGGTACGGACGGAAGGCATTCAGATGTACGATTTCACGCAAGCCGATGCCTATACGCGCCGCATCGTTTATCTGGATAAACTGGAGCTGCCGAAGGGCTGCCTGGACTTCGGGAAAAATCTCCCTGCGCACGATATGCAATTGATCGGTCCCACGGTGGAACTGATTGCGCGGCCCGACCTGCATCCAGCCTTGACCTATTTATTGCTGGACGCAGCCCGGGAAGTTCACGGCAACGCGACCTTGTTCCATATCCGCGGGGCATTTCCAGCGCCACTGGAACGCGAGTTTCAGATCAGCGCCGATGCCCGCAGGTATTTCACCACGGGCAAGAGTTTCTTTTATCGTTTCCTGCCATTTGGACTGGCCAGCCTGGCCAATCGGATGCTGGTGGTGTTTGTGCCTATGCTGGTGTTGTTGATCCCCGGCCTGCGATTGATACCGGCGCTTTACAAATGGAGGATCACCCTTGGCATATATCGATGGTATCGGGCGCTGCTGTCTCTGGAACGCGAAATCTTCCGGCAGGACGCGCACCACAAGAAGGATGAGTTTCTAAAACGTCTGAATCAAATCGAGGAGGCGGTCAACAAGATGAAGGTACCGGCCTCTTTTGCCGATCAATTCTACGGCCTGCGCGGCCATATAGCTTTTGTGCGTGGCCGCCTGCAAAACAGCCTCCCATAGCGCCGACACTGACCCAAGGCGCTTGCAGCGCCTTCCGCAAAGGCCGCTCAATAAAGCAGGCTGTCCTGGCGGGTTTCGGAGAAGTCGCGCAGGGCGATGGTCCAGCGGGCGGCGATGACCGAGGGGGCGTCGCCGGCCAGCAGCGCTTTGCGGACAGTGTCGGTCCCGAACAGTTTGTCGAAAAATTCGGGACGGCTTTGCGCCGGCTCCCAGACGCGTTCGATCCCATACAACTCTTGGATTGTGTGAATGAGCGAAACGGCGGTGAAAGCGGGCCGAAAATCATGAGGCCGGGTGACACGCAGGCGCACGCCGTCAATTGCGACGTCGTCGGCATGTCCAGGATGGCTGGCGTAGCGGCAAGGCCGGAATTCGACACCCGGCAGTCCGGCGGCTGACAAGCGCCGGGCAATCGGCTCGCCCCTGATCCAGGCCGCGCCAAAAACGGAAAAAGGGCGGACGGTTTTACGGCCGTGATCCAAGGCTCCGAGCGCTTCGAAGGCGACCAGTGCGGGATATGACTGGGCGGCGGACCAGGAGACGATGGCGGGCGAAGGGCGGCGCCAGGGCGGCCAGTGCGTGCCGCGCGCGGCGGGGCGTCGGTAACCGCGCAGCGCCGCAACGCGTAACTCCAGCTCAGGGAGATGGCGGCGCTGGAACCAAAGGGCGGTTTCCCCAGGCGTCATCCCGTAGCTGAACGGAACATCCAGGCAGGCAACGAAACTCCGAAAGGCCGACTCCGTGACGGGGCCATCGACCACGCGCGGCAGAGGAATCGGACGATCGGCGACAATGACCTGCCTGCCCGCCGCCGCCGCCGCTTCCAGCACGCCGCAAAGCGTGGCGATGTAAGTGTAGCAGCGACACCCCAGATCCTGCAGGTCGACCACCAGCGTATCGATGTCAGCCAGCATGGCCGACGTTGGGGCACGGGTCACGCCGTAGAGCGAATGGATCGGAATGCGCCAGACCGGATGCAGCGCGTCGGCGCATTTCTCGCCCGCGCCAGCCGCGCCAACGAAACCATGTTCCGGGCCGAACAGGGCCTTCAAACGCACGCCTGGCGCATGCCACAGCCGCTCGGCACTGCTGACGCCATCCTTGTCCACCGCCGCCAGATGGCTCACAAGCCCGATGCGCCGCCCGGCCAGCCAGTCGCCGTGATCGGCAAGCAGCGTTTCGATACCCGGTTGAAAACCAACGCCAATGGACATGCGCGGAATATGCCACAAACCGGGGGCAGACTCAAACGATGACGTAACCACTTGGCATCTGGAAGTTGGCCGGGCAGCCTATACGGCGGAACTTGGCGTTACGGCACGCCATGATCTTGTCTGCCGTACTTATGATAGGGATCCACCAAATGTTTCCCACGCGTCCGTCAGGGCGGCGGACAAATCACGGGAACGATTGAATCCGCGCTGTGTGACCAGTTCAGCCGCGGCGAGCGCAGAACGAAGATCCTCCGGCATGGCTACAGCCACCAAGGCTCGAAGGTCGGCGGCATCTTGTGGTCGATTCCGGTCATCGCGCGCTAGCACCTTCAGGACGAGCAGATGATGCAGTCGCGCGATGGGCACGGACAGACCGGGGAAAACATCGAGCGCTTCGGCCGCCTGGCAGATCTCCGGTTCGATGCCGGACGATGCAAACAGGAGATCCAGCATCAACCCGGCGGTACGGCCTTCCTTGGGCGCGAGACGCGCCGTGGCCAGCCGCCCGGTGGCACTCTGTTCAAGCACGGCTTGCGTACGGAAGCCGGCATTCCGCAACTGGTGTACAAGCGCTTCAGCCGCGGCGTCGTCGGAAACGGCCACCGCCAAATCCACATCGCGCGTGAAACGCGGCTCGGCGCGCACGGACACAGCCAGACCGCCCACCAACGCCCATGCCTGGCGCTGGCGGGCAAACAGCCCCGTCACTAGACGCAACACGTTCTCCAGGGCATTCATGACAGCCGTTCCCTCTGACGCACCATTCCGGCGATATCGCCTTGCACCGGTTCATCCGCACGGTGCAGCCAAACTTGGAGACGGGCGTCGATCTGTTCTTCATTCTCGACCGGATAACGCCGCCGCAGGTTCTGACTCATCAACGCAATGCCCGCCTCCACCAACGTCGCGGTGGTGGATGCATTTGCGCGCGGGTTAAAGAAAGGACGCATGGTTTTATTGTATCATATCGGCGCGCAGATAAGTCAGCGCCAAAATCTCGTCTGGCGCGTCCCGCCGATAAAACGGTCAGGCGGTTTAAGGCGCAGATTTTGGGCTTTTTACGACCGCTTGCTTTTAGCGAAGCTCTTACCCATACTGCTGCGACGGTGCCGTGGGACCCATTTTCCGCGGTCGCCGAAAGTATGCGTGAACACGTAGCTCCCGAACGTAGAATTTTTAAATTGAACCTGAAGGCCAGCGATCCGCTGGCCAACCGCCTTTTTGCGCTCGTCGGCTCCCAGATCGAACGGATGCTGTCGCTGCATCATCTCGAAAAGATCTATTCCGACATTCTGGATCGCGGCGGCACGAAAGGTTTTCCCGAGAAGGCCCTGGAAGTCTGCAATGTCGGCTACGACATGACCTCGACGGAATGGGAGCGCATTCCGCGCACGGGACCGGTGATCGTCGTCGCCAACCATCCCTTCGGAGGCATCGAAGGCATCGTGCTGGTCTCGGTGATGCGCTCGGTGCGTCCGGACGTCAAATTGCTCTCCAATTATCTGCTGCGCCGCATTCCGGAAATGCGCGAACTCATGATCGCCGTGGATCCCTTTGGCACCGAGACGGCGACCCGTGCGAATATCCGCCCAATGAAGGAGGCGATCAAGTGGTTGCGCGATGGACACATGCTGGGCGTATTCCCTTCCGGCGAGGTTTCCCACCTGGATATGCGCACGCGCTGCATTACCGATCCCAAGTGGTCCGATAGCATTGGACGTCTGGCGCAGATCACGGGCGCGCCCGTGCTGCCGATGTTTTTCGAAGGGATGAATTCCGTTTTTTTCCAGATCATGGGTTTGGTGCACCCGCGTTTGCGCACCGCCATGCTCCCGCGGGAAATATTGAACAAAGCCAACCGCACGATCAAGATCAAGGTGGGTCATGTAATCCCGCCGGAGAAGCTCGGCGAGTTTTCCTCGGGGGCTGAAATTACGGCCTATCTGCGATTGCGAACCTACCTGCTCTCGAACCGCGCCGGCGGCAAACCCTCCCGCCGCATGCTTTGGAAGCCGCGACCGCGACCACGGATCGAGGCGCCGCTGAACGCTGCCGAATCGCCCGCCGCCATGGCGTCCGAAGTCGCGGCGCTGCCGCCCGAGCAGATGCTCATGAAAAGCAACGAGTTGCGCGTGCTGATTGGCGAATCGGCGCAGATTCCCTGCATCCTGCGCGAGATCGGACGCCTGCGCGAAACCACCTTCCGCATGGTCGGCGAGGGCACCGGGCTGTGTGCCGATCTGGACGCCTATGACGCCTACTACAGCCACCTCTTCATCTGGAACGACACGACACATGAAGTGGTCGGCGCCTACCGCCTTGGAAGGACTGACGAAATTCTGGCCCGCATGGGCGCCAAGGGACTCTATACGCGCTCGCTCTTCGTTTTCAAACCCAGCATGCTCAACCAGTTGAATCCCGCGCTGGAACTCGGCCGTTCGTTCGTGCGGGTCGAGTACCAGAAGAGCTACACGCCGCTGCTGCTGCTCTGGAAGGGACTTGGGCACTACATCGGCCTGCATCCGCGCTACGCGATTCTTTTTGGGCCGGTCAGTATTTCCAACGACTACCTCTCCTTCTCGCGCTACCTGATCGCGGCCTTTCTCAGCGTCAACAACTTCCTGCCCGACCTGTCGCGGCTGGTGCGCGCCCGCAAACCGCTGCGGCGGCGGCGTTTCCGCGGCGGACTCGACCCGAACCTGACCAGCGCCATGGTGACCGACCTCGACGATCTGGCCGCGCTGCTCGCGGATATCGAGAGCGACGAAAAGGGGGTGCCGATCCTGCTCAAACAGTACCTGCGCCTCGGCGGGCGAATGCTGGGCTTCAATCTCGATCCGAAATTCGGCGACTGCCTCGACGGACTGATCATGGTGGATCTGCGCAAGACTGAGCCGCGCATGCTGGCGCGCTACCTGGGCAAGGATGACGCCGCCGGTTTACTTAACTACCACGGCCTGAAATTGCCGCCCGAACTTTTGCCTGACGGCGACCGGGCCACATAAATGCCTGGAAACAGCGACTTGGACCGTAGGAGAAATTCATGAGCATGACCTTGCGTTTTCTCGGCGCCGCCCAAACCGTCACCGGTTCGCGATATCTGCTCGACACCGGCGCACGCCGCATTCTGGTGGACTGCGGTCTTTACCAGGAACGCGATTTCATGGCGCGGAACTGGGAGCCCTTTCCCGTGCCGCCCGCAACGATTACGGATGTCATCCTTACCCACGCGCACCTGGATCATTGCGGCTGGCTTCCGGCGCTCACGCGCCAGGGCTTTCGCGGCCGCGTGCGCGCCACGGCCGCCACGGCCGATCTTGCCCGCATCTCGCTGCTCGACTCCGCCAGGTTGCAGGAGGAAGACGCGGCGTTCAAGCAGGCCCGCCATGCACGCGAAGGCCGCACGGGCCCCTACCCTTACACGCCGATGTACACGGTCGCCGATGTCGAGGCGTGCTGCGCCCAGTTCACGCCGGTCGCGGGCTTCGGACCGCTGGACCTCGGAGACGGCGTGGAGCTGCGCTTTCGCGAAGCCGGTCACATTCTCGGGGCGGTCTCGGTTGTTCTGCGCGTGGCCAACGGCGGCGATCCGCGCACGGTGGTTTTTTCCGGCGACCTGGGACGCTGGGATAAACCGCTTTTGAAAGACCCCGATCTCTGCCCGGATGCGGATTATGTGGTTATCGAGTCCACCTACGGCGACCGTATCCACGAATCGGCGGCGGACATTCAGGAGCGTCTGGCGAATGTCATCACCGACACACTGCGCCGCGGCGGCAACCTGCTGATCCCGACCTTCGCCATAGAGCGCGCGCAGGAAGTGCTCTTCTACCTGAGCCGCCTGCTGCGCGCTAATCGTGTTCCGCATCTGGTGACCTTCCTAGACAGTCCGATGGCCATCCAAGTCACGGAGCTTTTTGCCAAATACGGCGGCCTGCTCGACGCCGAGACCAAGCAAATGCTGGCCGAAGGACATTCACCGTTCGAATTTTCCGGACTGACCATGACGCGCTCGGTACCGCAGTCCAAGGCCATCAACCATGTGCGCGGCACGGCGGTGATCATGGCAGGCGCCGGAATGTGCACCGGCGGGCGCATCAAGCACCACCTGGTCCAGCACCTCGGCCGGCGCGACAGCACGATTCTCTTCGTGGGCTACCAGGCTCAAGGCACGCTCGGCCGTCAGATTGCGGAGGGCGACAAGGAGGTCCGCATCTATGGCCAGCCCTACAAAGTGCGCGCCCATGTCGAGCGGATCGAGGGCTTTTCAGGCCACGCCGACCGCGACGAACTCCTGCGCTGGCTGGGCGGCGCGAGCAAGCCGCCGCGGCACATCTTCGTCACGCACGGCGAACCCGCCGCCGCCACGGCGTTTTCCGCGGCAATCGGCGCCGCGCATGGCTGGCCTGTTTCCGTCCCCGCCTACGGCGACACCGCAACTCTTTGAGAAGCCTGCTACGAAAGATGCTTCGTCCCGGCGAATAACACCAGATCCACCGCCCGTTTACATCCTGCGCAGGCGCCGGAGCGAATTCCCGTCATTTTGGTTCGATATCCGCTCCGCGTTACCAGTGTGGCGCCGCAGTCGGGACAAATTGTGTCATGTCCCTGGTCGGATGCGACATTGCCGACATAGACATACGACAATTTAGCGCGACAGCGCGCCTGCGCATCGATCAGCGTTCCAATCGGCGTGGGCGGTTCAGAGGTGCGAAAGTCGGGATGATAGGCGCTCAGGTGCAGCGGCGTCTTCGGCCCCAATGTCTCCGCCACCCAGTCCGCCAGCCGGTCGAAAAGTTCCGGGCGGTCGTTTAGTCCGGGAATCACGAGGTTCGTGAGTTCCAGATGACATCCCGCCGTTCTCGCCTGGCGACAGAAACGCAGCACCGGTTCCAAGGTGGCGTGACATTGTTGCCGGTAAAATGTGTCTTCCATGCTTTTGACGTCCACATTGAGTGCATCCAATAGCGGCAGCAATTCGGCGGCAGGGTCCTCCTCAACGTAACCATTCGTCACCAACACGTTCTTGAGTCCCGCCTGACGGGCCAGCCGGGCGCAGTCGCGTACAAATTCGAAGCCCGTCAGCGGTTCGTTATAGGTGTAGGCGATCATCCGGCAGCCTGATGCCTGCGCATTTGCGACGACCGCGGCCGGGGTTGTTCTTGACGATACGTTGGGGGGAAACTGCTGCGAAATCTCCCAGTTCTGGCAAAACGCGCAGGCAAAGTTGCAGCCCCAGGCGCCGATGCTGAAAACCGGTTCGCCGGGCAGAAAGTGATAAAGCGGCTTTTTTTCAACTGGATCCACATGCACCGCCGAGAGCGCTCCGTACCCCAATGCGCGCAACCGTCCACCGCGCACACCGCGTACATGGCAACGTCCCGACTTTCCTTCAATCATAACGCAGTGGTGCGGACATAGACGGCACTCGATTCGTCCGTCCTCCAGCGCTTGCGCATACTCCGCCTCCGGCTCCATGACTTGTGCGGTTTCAGAATTCATAACTCACCCTTCGCATCCGGAAATACGCAGATAGGTTGTCACACTGCATTCTGGTATACTGTAGTCGAAATACATGCGCGCGCCCACACGAAATTCGAATCGTTTGAGCAGGATGATGAAGTGTCATAAATGTTCGATGCACACTGACTAACAGCCTTCAGTCTTCAGCCCAATCAACCTAATTTGGAGCATCGTTCATGTCCGATATTCCCGTGCAATGTCCCGCGTGCAGCAATCAGTTCCACGTCTCGGAATACGCGGATCGGGATAATTTGGTTTGCGCCAAATGCGGCGCGGCCATTCCGGCTTCAGAACCGCAGGCGGTGACTGCGGAAGCGCCTGCGCCCAGACTGCGCCTCGCCACCGCCCAACCACCCATGACGCCCGTTGTTCAGCCGCCGAGCGCGGAACTGACCGTTACCCAGGCATGGATGCGCCGTCGGCAACAAAACGCCAAAAAAAAATCCTCGCGCCGCCATCTATCGCTCCTGACTCGTCTCAATTCCTCAACATGGTTGAATTGGGCGATCTTCATTATACTCGCCGGGGTCGGCATCTACTTCCGTTTCTTTGCGCCGTTGTCCGCCGCAGTTCACGGCGAGCTGCGATATTGGGGCGCCATGGGGCTGCTGGCCTGTCACATCACGATCATCATCTCGGCGTTTTCGGACGAGACGTTTCAAGGAATACTGTGCCTCTTGGTCCCAGGCTATTCGCTCTATTACCTGTTCAGTTTATCAGACGAACATTTGTTGCGCGCCATCATGGCAGCACTGGCTTTGGCCTTCGGTTTGGATGCCTGGCAGTATTTGAACACTATCAGCAAGGATGTCTTCGATGGCGTCAACCGCTGGATGCAGGCAGGCGGCGATACGAGCAACCGGCGCATTTACGGGCACTGAGCAGGGGGTTTTCTTCGCTGGATTCTTACGTGGAACGCTACTATGCACAGGGTGGAGGGTGGAGGGTGGAGGGTGGAGGGAAGGCATATTCCACATTCAACCTTTCAACATCAACCTTCCATCGTTTCGCAGTCCGGCCGCGCAGCCCATCAACAGCCCGTAGACCAGCACCAGTTTGGCGTCGCCAAAATTATATTCGACCAATCCGTTCAACAGCAGCGCGCAAAAACCAAGCAGCAGCACCAGCGAGAGCATGCCTTCCGCGCCCGCGGAACGGCGGGTGCGCCGGACCAGACCGACTGCTTCCAGCAGTGCCGCGCCCATCCAGGCCAGGTAAAGCGCGAAGCCGATCCAGCCGGTGGAAACCACCATTTCAACCACGTTGGAATGCAGGTGGTCGCGGTCCGGCTCGATTTCCGGGGCGATGCGGCGAAAGTCCTCGTTGGTGAGCGAACGGTACCCCACCCCGCACCAGGGGTGTTCGCGCACCAGCGCAGGGGCCACCTTCGTCCACATCGTCATGCGTCCGCCCCGCCCCGCATCGAACTCGTCCGCCAAAGCCTGCAGACGGTGCTGCATCGGCGGCAGCGACAGCAGCACCACTAGCGCCGCCGCCAGGCCAAGCCAGGCTTTCCAGCCGCCGCGCACGGCCAGCAGGACCGCCAGCACGGCAACGGTTGCAAACCAGGCGCCGCGTTTGAAACTCAGCGCCAGTGCCAGTCCCGCAAGCCCCGCCACAACCCACCACCACGCCGCACGACCGCCCAGCCGCCGCACCGCCATGATGAATCCCAGCGCCAGAATCAACCCCACCATGCAGCGCTGACTGTCTGACATAGAGCCTGTGTTCACCAGTGCCGTCATGAAGTCGGGCTGTAAACCGGCATGCAAGGTTTTCCAAGCCTGCCACGGCGCCATCGCCAGCGTGCGCAGCGCCACCAGCGACGTGCCGATCGTATATGCCCCCAGCACGGTTGCCAGCCGGTCTGAAGTCGTCACCAGCCAGCCGCCGGCCAGCACGCCCGCAAACCAGAACAGTTTTGTCAAACAAGGCACACCGCGGTACGGATCGACGCCATAGACCGTCACGCCCACGGCCCAGGCCAGAAATGCGAGATACAGCCAGCCGCTCGGGGCCAGCTTCACGACCGCGCGCCTTCTCACGCGATCCACGACGAACATCAGCAAGGTCGCCGCCAGCATCACCCGTCCCAAAGGCAGCGAGAAACCGGCGAAGAACGCCGACACGGCGAAACAGATGAAGGCCGTTTGTTCCATGGTTAACTTGACCTTGGTTCCGAAAATTCACTCTCGTTTCGCGGGCGCAAATCTTGTTAGGCGTTGCGCACGGCAAAGAGAGATTCCTCTTTTTGAGGCGCACCTTTACGCCACAAATGTTTTGCATCGTCGTACACCCATCCCCTCAACCGTAACGCCACGGCAAAATCCTGACGGGTGACGGCCAACTCCGACAATGAATTGCTCCGCCAAGCAAGCAGAATGAGTTTGTTAAACAGGTATTGGCTGGTGACTTCGGTTCGGTTGACTTCAGACTTGAGAAGCACATCGAGCAATTCAACGAATAAGCGGGGTGAACCTTCGCGCACCGCATTGCCGGCCCATCCCTCGCGCGCAGATTTGTAAAAAGTCAGGATCATCTCGCCGCCGATCACGTTCTCGGAATGCTTTTTCTTGTGCATAGACCAGATGACTTCACGTTCCTGGGTAATGGCCGCTTTGAGTTCCGCTCCTTCACCGGCAGCGGCCTCAAGTATGGCCCTGAAGTAAGTGATATCCCAGTGCTGAAAAACGACCGACATCCAACGATCCGGTTTGAGCAGGCGAACGGACGAACGGATGCTCGCGGCGAGGCCCTGCTTATAATGATCTTCCGAGAGCCGTTTTTCCCCGCCTACAATAGTTTCAGCCGCGCGCAGTTCTTCGCTAACATCGAAACCGAGCCAATGGTTCCAGAGGATCGAGAGATCCAGATACGCAATATGCGCGCCATAAGGCGGATCGGTAAACACATAGTCAACTGTTCCGTCGCCGAGTGTCTCGGCTAATCGTGATGCATCTTCTTGAAGAACGATCAGGTTCTCGCGACTATCCACGCAGAGAGCGGTTTCTTTGCGAACGGAATTGAAATGATCCCGGGCATCCAGCACTTCCTTCCGCGCCGCCAGGACGTTCAGAAAACGCCCGCGGAATGTCTCCCAAAGGGGCAATTCGATAACTTCCTTTGCGATCTTGTACCGATAAATGCTGAAGATGCTCGATCCACCGCGGCTTTCTGCCCGCCCTTTGGTGGAAATGAATGTCTTATTGAGCTTCGCCGTGGCCGCTGACCACGCCAGTAAAAGCGAATCGCGAACAACCGTATCATGCTCCTCGTCAATGGCACGTTTGACGATGGCGAGCGCGGCCAACTGCTTGTTGGTGAACAGATCGAAAAAAAACTCCGCATCGGAACTGCGGGGAAGGCGGATATTCTTTGGTAATGCGATGTTCTTCAACAATTCGTGCGCTTCGGCTTCCGACGAACTGTCGATTCTTTCGACCTGCTGGCGGCACGCCGACTCGACACGTTCGAAAGCGTTATTGAGAACGGCTGTCGAGGCAAGCGTGGTATCCCCAATCGTTCGCGTAATAAAGTTCGCCAATGGGTTAACGTCGTTCTGTATCCCGCGCCGTCCCAAAAGGAGCGCCTCAACGGCCGTCACCCCCGATCCCCCGAAAGGATCAATCACCGTGTCGCCATCCTCGGTAAAGCGTCGGATATAAGTTTGAATCAAGTTGGCCGACCTCCTGGTAAAATAGGGATGGACGCCGTAATAGCGGGCCAGTTTCTGGCGTTCGTCCGGTATCGTAGCGGCAATGGGTTCGATGTTCGCGCGGTATTGCATGGTCGGCTGCTCAGTTAAGTAGTTTATTAAGATGTTCAGCCAAATAGCCCAGTTCGATCACATCAACGTGTTCGGGCGCGTTCAGCAGATTGTCTTTGACACAGAATACAACGGCTCTCAGAAGTGGCTTGTAGCGTTCTATCTGGTATTTGAACCCTCGGGAAGCCTTCTTGATCTCTATGGGGCAGGAGTAGGCGGGGAATTTCAAAAAACGGAAAACGCTTCGATTGCAGTCGTAGTAGCGCACCGAGTATGGGCTAAACGTAACCCCCAGTCGTGAAAACGCCCCAGCCGTGCGAAGTAAATCCACCTCGTGAACATTGCGTGTATTTGGATCGAGATGTTCGCGGGCCACGCGGGTCGTCTCTTGCATGACCCACCTGATCGCGGCAGGATTGGCGGTCGCAACGGCATCGATCTGTTGCACCCATAACGGGCTCTGATAACGACGCGTAAAAGAAAGCGGTCGGTCAAGCAGCGCCAATTCCGCCGTTCGCGACTTGCCTCGGAAATGAAACTTGAGCGGTGCGAGGATGAACTGGCCCAATTTGTCGATCCTGACATCCACCTCAATGCGCTCGAAGTCACACCCGCGGGCCAGGTTATACCAGCACCTGATTGCCTCGCCGATGGATTCGTCCGCGCCTATCGATTGCTGAACACGATCATGCCCCACTCGGCCGGACACAACGTGCCCATTCGTCAACAGTTTGTGATCCCGCCCCACAGCTACAAACGGACTTTCTGCTATGCCGTACGGAGTCTGTAGAACGACCGGGCACGCGCCCTTCCTGCGCAGATAGTGTTTGATAGGTTCCGCCAAGTCATGAAAATAGTACTGTGGTCCTCCGGTCTTGCGACTTCCGGCTTTAGTTTGTTGCAAATGCATCTCTGTTTTACTCCTTTGCCGGTGGAGTTATAAATAACTACAAAAAATCGCTTTGCCGCCAGTATAAACTTGAACCCCGAACCATCCAAACCTTATTACAACACCTTATTACAACATCCACGCAATCAATCGCCAGTATCCGGCCAGCACGACGCCGGCCAGGGACGCCAGGCGCGCGGATAGGCCGCCGCGCACGCCGGGTGGCGGATCAGGGCGGCCGCCGCACAGCAGCTCCCTGTCCGAAACGAGCTTTCGAGGAACGAAGGCGCGCCGCTTGCGCAGCGCCTTGGAAAGCCCGCACAGCGCCTGCCAGGTGCCGCGCGCAAAATCTCCGCCCTGCCCCTTGAACAGGAAGAATACGCCGGCACAGGCCTGATAAAAGATCAGCGCGGGCAACGCAAGCCAGAAGGTTCTGGCATTGTAATGGCGCACAACGAACCACCAGCGGTTGCGGGTCTGCAACGCGATCCAGCGCTTCCCGCGCGGGCGGGCCATATGATAGGCCAACGCCGCCGGCGCCGCGTAGCAGGGATGACCCAAGGCCGCCATACGGAATGCCAAGTCTCCATCTTCCCACCCGAAAAACAGATCCTCGTCAAAAGCATCGGCAGCCAGGGCCGCCGCCCGGTTGTAAAGCGTCGCGCCCGCGGAAACCGTCCCGACCCGCACGGGCGTAGCGCCGCCGGGACGGTACACCACCACCTCGGCGGCGTAGTGCAGGAAGGCCCCGCAGTACTGCATCGTTTGGGGTTCGGCATGCAGCCGGATCTGGCCCGTCACCGCGCCCGCGGCGGGCTGCGCCGCAAAAACCGCCGCCAGCCGTTGCGCGTAATCCGGCGCCAGCACGAGGTCGTTATCCATGATCAGCACAAGATCCGTTTCCGCCGCGCGCAGCGCCGCGTTGCGCGCCGGATTCGGACCGCGGTTATCGGGCATTTCGATCACACCGACCCGCCCGGCATAGCGCGCGCGCAGCAGCGCCAGCGAATCGTCGGAGGAATGGTTGTCGACCGTCAGAATCGCGTGCAAAACGATGCCGTTCTGGGCCAGCACGGAATCGAGGGTTGGCCCGAGCACGGCTTCGCCGTTGTAGTTGATCACCGCGACGGTGATACCGGCGGCAGCGGAGGTCATGACCGACCGGCTCCGGCCGCGGTCGGCGCGGGAAGGTGGAGGGTGGAAGTTGGAGGGTGGAGGGTGGAAGACGAATCGGTTCCGGCTGTGTTCGGGGACGGCGCGGCGATGCGCACGGCATAGGGAAGCAGAACGGCGCGGCGATGCACGGACAGGGAACTGCTCACCGCCAGACGGCGGGCGGAGCCCGTGCCCTCGCGCCAGGTCGCGCCCACCGACAATTCACATGCGCCCGGCGCGGCGCGGTCGGGAACGACCAGCGGCACTTCCAAAACCTGCGCCCACATGTCCGACCCGTCCGAAAGAACATTATCGGACTGCGCCAGCATGTGTCCGCGCTGGCGCAGGTGGACGAATCCGACCAACGCGGAAGACTCCGCCTCCGCGGGCACAGACCAGTAACACCGCAGCAGCAGACGTCCGCCCGGCGCTACGGCGCCGTCCGGCGCGCCGATTCCCAGCAGCGAGACGCCGCGATCGAAGGCCGCCTGCGGCGCCTCGGCGCGGGCGATCAACTCCGGCACGGTGACAAAGGTGTAACCGCGCGCCTTGAGCGCCGCCAGCACCTGTTCCAAAACCTTGACCGCCACGGCGCGGTTGAATCCCAACTGGACATCGTGTCCATCGTGCAGCAAGAGAATGGCGCCCGGACTCACCCGCCGCAGCATGTACTCCGACATGACTTCCGGCGGATCGTTATGCCAGTCGTAGGCATGCACCGAGACGCCCACATTGATCTGGTTCTCTGCCCGGCACAGTCCGGCCAACCCACGATAACGGCGGTCGGAGGCTGTGACTCCAACAGCGTTGGTGCCCGACTCCTCATCCGGTCCGAAGATGCCGAATGGATCGCGAAACAATACCGGACGCACACCCGTCACGGCGGCGATGGCGTCGGCGCCGCGGCGAATTTCGTCACGCCGCGCCGCATACGAAATCTGATCGAAGCGCGGATGGTCGTAGGAATGGTTGCCGATGGCATGGCCGGCCTGAACCATCCGCCGCACGGTGTCAGGACTGCGTTCAACGTTGGTGCCGACGAGGAAAAAAGTCGCCCGCACCGACTCGCGGTCGAGAACGTCGAGCACCTGCGAGGTATAGGGCTCGTTCGGACCATCGTCGAAGGTAAGCGCCACCACGCGCCCTGAGACAGGCACATAACTTACAAGATCGCCCGCTTGAGGCCGGAACGGCAGCAGTTCCGGTCCACGACATCCTGCCAGCGCAAATACAGCGCTAACGATCGAAGCTGACAGCGTGCAAAACTTGCTCGCAGAGGCAAAATGCCCTTCAATAATCCGTCGCACATCTTTCATGCGTGCGATTTTACTTCATTAATTCTCGAAAATCCAACAAAGTGTTCGAAAGCCATGTTGCACCACAGATTAAAACAGGCCATGACCACCATGGCGAAGCTGGCGTTTATCGCCGCCTGCTTCGTCTTTATCTTCCACCGCGTCCCATGGCAGGATGTGGTTCGCCAGGTCAGTTCCGTATCCCCATTCTGGTTTGCCGCCGCCTTTCTGGCGGTGCTTTCGGAGCCTGTGGTGATGGCGCTGAAGTGGAGACTTTTGCTGCTCGACAAGGGCACGCCCATCAGGCTGGGACGCGTGGTGCGCATTATTTTCACAAGCAACTTCATGGCGGCGCTGATTCCCACCAGCTTCGGAGCGGACGCCGTGCGCGTATGGCTGATGAGCAAGGAACGCTTCAGCCTGGCCAACGCCGCCGGGGCGCTTTTGGCCGACCGCGTCCTCGGCGTACTGTCGCTGATGACGCTCTCGCTCGCGGCCACATTGTGGATCGGCCCCACGCTGGCCGACCGCGCCGTGGTGGCCACCGTGGTGGGGCTGGCCGGCGGCATGCTGCTGGCGCTCGCGTTGGCGCTCTCCCCGCTTCCTGTGCGCCTGGCGCCCTATGCGCAGCGCGCGCTGAGCCCCTGGCTGGCACGTCACCAGCCGCGGTTGGGGAACTTATTCGACAAGATATTGCTGAAATTGACCGAGATTCACGCCGCCATCGTCGAATATCGCCGCCGGCCCCGCACGCTGGCCTGGGTGATGTTGCTTAATTTTGGCGTACAGGGACTGCGAATTTTTTCCTTCCACTGCCTCTTCCGTGCCGTGCATTACCCGGTGCCGTGGATGAGCGAGATCGCCTTCGTCCCGATGATCGTTTTCATGACGCTGCTGCCGATTTCCTTCTTCGGTCTGGGCATCAAGGAGGGCGCATTCCTCTACTTCTTCGGCCGCGCCGGCGTGCCCGCGCCGGTCAGTCTGGGCGTTTCGCTGCTATCTTACCTGCTGGTCTTCGGCGCGCAGATCCCCGGCGCCCTGATGGTCCTGCCCGGCTTTCTGGCCGACCGCCGCGCGCGATCCGCGCGCGATAATCCGTGATACGTTGACGCGCGGGGCGGTATCTGCTTGACTCGCCCTATGAAACTTACCCTGCACCTCAAACCCGCGCGTGACATCCCCATCATCCGCGGTCATCCCTGGATTCTCTCAGGCGCCATCGCGCGCACTGAAGGGGACCTCGCGTGCGACGAAGCCGAAATCGTCGCCGCCAACGGCCGTTGCCTGGGTTGCGCCACCGTACACCCCCAGTCCTCCATTCGCGCACGCTTGTTTTCCAACCGCCCCGGAGTGCAGCTGAACGCCGAAACCATCCGCGCGCGACTGGCCGCCGCGATCGAGCGCCGCCGGCAGTGGATGCCCGCCGATGCCGAAGCCATGCGATTGGTGTTCTCGGAGAGCGATGGCCTGCCCGGACTGATTGTGGACCGCTACGCCGACACGGTGGTGATTCAGTGCTCGACGGCGCCATGGGAATCGCGGCGCGACGCGCTCGTCGAAGCCCTCGTCGCATTGCTCAATCCGCGTACCGTTTATGAACGTTCGGATCTGGATGTCCGCCGGCACGAGGAATTGGAACCGCGCCAGGGACTGCTCTGGGGCGCCGCGCCGCCCGAGAGCGGCGTGCCCTTTTCCGAAAACGGCTGCCGGTTTCTGGCCGATGTCATCCACGGACATAAGACCGGTTTTTACCTCGACCAAAGCGCCAACCGCCAGCGCGCCGCCGCCTGGGTGCGCCGCCTGGGTGCGCCGCGGGTGCTCAACGTCTTCGCCTATACCGACGCCTTCGGCATTGCGGCCCTGGCCGCCGGCGCGCGGGAAGTGGTCGCCGTGGACTCCGCGCTCAAGGCGCAGCCGCTGGCCGCCGCGCAATTGGCGCTCAATCCCGGCTGCGATCCAGCGCGACACCGCACAATCGTGGGCGACGCCTTCAGCGCGTTGCGCGAACTGCATCAGGCCGGCGAACTGTTCGACCTCGTGATCCTGGACCCACCCCGCCTTGTGACACGCAAGGACCGCATGCAGGAGGGCCTGCGCGCCTACAAAGACGCCAACCTTTTCGCAATCAAACTGACCCGCCCCGGCGGCGTACTGCTGACATTCTCATGCAGCGGACTGGTCGAGCGCGAACTGTTCACCAAAGTGCTGGAAGGCGCCGTGCGCGACAGCGGACGTGAGGCGCAGTTGATCGAAACCCTCGATGCCCCACCCGATCATCCCCGCCGTCTGGGTTTCCCCGAATCCGACTATCTCAAGGGCGCCGTGCTGGGCATTGCGTGATCGAGCCGGGCGATCAAGGCCGGTAATTCGTCCAAACGATCCAGGCGTACGCCGATGGCGCCGCCCCCGGGATGGGGCTGGACGAATTCCGGCTGAGGCGAGAGCCCGAATCTCTCATAAAAGGCTTTGCGGATGAAATGTTTGACCTCGTCCATGTCCGCGAGACTGGAATCCACATGAACCTGAAAGTAGTCGCCCTGTCCGGCGGCGTTGACCCGCACCGCGACCGCCTCGGCGCCAAAGGCCCGCTTCAGCATCGCTTCCACCAGGTCAATCAGTGCCAGGCCGCGAAAGAAATTTCCGCCCTCGATCGCATGCAGGGAAAAATTGCCGGGCGCGGCAAGCGATGCGTCGTCCAGTCCGCGGTTATAATCGAATGGCGCGGCGCCAACTTCACGGATCCACGCGGACAGGCGCTCGAATTCCGCCTTTCCATTGTCCCAAGGGTGCTCGCGCATCATTTCGACTCGCGATGGCAGGCGGCACGGATCGATGACATAGCAGCAATCTCCCCGCTGGGATCTGGTAACGGTCTCGATCCAGCGCTCGGGATGATGAATGAGCTGGAAATTACGCGCCACTTCCACGAACAGATACGCCACCATCGCACGCAGCGGAATTCCCCGTTCCTCGGCGATTGAACCGTCAGGCAGCCCCCGGCGCAGCATGGGCTCCCGCCATCCCGAGAACAGGGCCTTGAATAATTCATCGGTCTGAACCCGCGCTTGTGCTGTCGAAATTGCATATACGGATTGCAGCTCTCCGCTCCACCAATCGCGATTATCCTCCACCCGTTCCCGTAACGCTTCGCGGGAAATAAGCAGGGGCAGACAACGCAGCGAGTTGAGGACAAAACCTTCCGCATCAGGGCCCAAACACCCGTCACGAACCAGATCTTCCTCGATTTGCGAAAAGAAATCGGCGTTGGCGGGCAGGCGGCACAGTATGGCGGCGATTTCCGCCGCCTTGCCCGTCAGTTTACGCATCTCCGCCGTGGTCGGAAGATCCGCATGCGGGGTTCCGGCATACACACCGGCCGACCATTTCCAGGCCTCCTGATCGCGATCCACGCTGTATGGGAAAAGAAAGCGGAAGCGTTCCGTGGGCACCGGAAAGACACCGATCAGCCGGTAATTGTCGCGGGGATTCGATGAAATGAGCGCGCCCTGCCCGTACTTGCCCTTTTGTTCCGTGGCCTGATCGAGCGAGCCGGCCCGGACGCCGGTCCCATATTCGGCCTGGCAGGCCAGATGCACCAGCGTGTCGGCGGGCAGGCCCAACCCAAACAGAACATTGATGGCGTTCTTCACCGCGACCGTCAAGGCGGAGGAACTTGAAAATCCGCCCTGCGGAACATTCCCCGTGGAAGCAATGCGCAACCCGCGAAAGCCGTCTCGGCCCAGAGCACGCTGGATCCGGTCGCCTGCCGGACCGCTGCGCATCGTCCGCAGCGAAGCGATGGCATTGCAAATAAGCGAAAACGGACGGCGCATGCTCGTCCCAACCCACAAGCAACGCGGCGGCAGCGGGACGCCATCTTTTTCGCGGGTCCGGATTTCATTGTCGGAAAAGTATCCCAGCGAGAGCAGCAGCTTCTCCGCCATGCGGGTGCCGAACGCTTCATATTTATACACGTCGTTGACGGCTTCGTCCGGATACATCTGGGGATCGTCCGCCGGGACCGAATCGATTTTCTCGCGGAATTTCGGATTGGCTGGAAAGTGGTGGATCTGTCCATCCTCGGAAACCTGGGCAAGGAGCACGATCTGTTCCCGGCCATTCGCGTCCAGCGCGCCGGTCGGCATCTGCCAGGCCGGCCCATAGAACCGGCCCATGTCGGGATGCATAAAGGCAATGCGGAATCGTCCGCCGGATATTCCAATGGCCAGAGCGCGACCAGGAATGAAGCCCATCTCCTCGCCGTGTACAGACGTCAGCAACTCGCGCAGTTGACAGGCGATCGACGCGATCTGCCCGGCTGATCGCTCAGCCATGATCGCCTCCGCCGCCGCCGCGGCGGTCCCCCCCGCGCTTCCGGTTCCAAGCGGAAACGCCGCGACAATGGACTCCAGGCGGGCGAGGTCAGCCGGGCGTGTGACATCCGAACACAAGATTATGTATTCGGGATCCTCTTCCCCGGCTGTAACGGCACGCACAATACCGCCAGCGCGGCGTATGGATTCCACCAGATCCGTAAAGTAGTACTGGCCCTGCGCGTTGTGGTTGGAGAGTTTTCCCAGACCTTCCCGCAGGGTGCGGGCCCGAACCGCGTAAAGCGGACAGTTGCCCTCCACCAACTCCTCCAGTTGCCGCCGTTCCTCGGGGTCTGGGATATCGTCGATGTCCCGCTGCTCCACGATCTTCCTGACCAATCCGTCCGGATCGCGCACAATGCGCCCCTTGCCGTGCTGCGCGGGCGGCTCGTAACGAAGCGACAGCAGCGTCAGGTCCGCCTCCCGTCCGCCGCCGCGATGCGATTCCAGAAGACGCTGAAATATGGATGCCGGCACGATGCGATCGCCCATGCTGATTACAAGCAGTGCATTGGATTCTTCCAATTCAGGAACGCACAACGCTTCAAGCGCGGCATAAGCGGTGCCGCCCGTCGGATTCCCGCTCATAACGTAGATATTGTCGGCGCCCAGACCGGCCATCACCGCTTCGTGCGCATAGCCCACGAGGCCAATGCAGGGGGCTTGAAACAGGCTGCGAAAAGCGTCGATCGAATGGCGGCCCAGCGGCAATCCACGCACCGGCTGCACGCACTTGGGCGCCGTGCCGAAACGGGTTCCCTTGCCGGCGGCAAGAACTACCAGCACGCAGTCCGCCTTGCGAACGCCACCATGGTTGGAAAGCGCGCCCGGATTCAGCACCCGATCGGCGCTGATTTCCACGACATCTTGCAGGAGTATCCGATTGTTACGCAGCATTAACGTTTTGATCCGCACTGATATTCGATAGATTCAATCTTCATATCGAACGCCGGCTGCCGTACGCCGCAAACCCGCGGCAACTCAGACTCGCATACCCTCGGCGGCGAGGCGGGGAAGTTTCAGACGCGGGGAATGGCGATGGTATTCCTGTATGCTGCACACTTCCATGCGTCCGGCCTGGCGCATGCATTCGAGACCGCCCAGGGCATAGCGCCAGCCGTGGATCGTGGTCGTGATCGGAATGCCGCGGATCACCGCGTGCGATCGCATGCGCACCTCGTCCATGCGCGGCGTGGCGCCGCTGGATGGGGTGTTCACGATCCACTGAATCTGCTTCTCCTCGATCAGATCGATCACGTTCGGACGGCCGTCGGAAATGCGGAACACCGCCTGGGTCTTGATGCCGTTGTTACGCAGCAGCGTGCTGGTGCCGGCGGTCGCATAAATGCCGTACCCCAGTTTGGTCAGCCTTTGCGCCAGAGGAATCACCTCCTGCTTGTCCTCTTCGCGAATACTCAGGAAAACGTTGCCGGAGAGCGGCAGCGGGTTGCCCGCGGCCACCTGGCTTTTGAGAAAGGCCATTTCGGCGGAACTGTCTATGCCCATGACCTCGCCGGTGGACTTCATCTCCGGACTCAGCACCACATCGGCGCCGGGGAAGCGGGCAAATGGGAAAACCGCCTCCTTGACCGAGTAGTGGCGCGGATGCGCCTCGCTGGTGAAGCCCAAATCCTTCAGTTTGTGGCCGGCCATCACGAGCGCCGCCAGTTTGGCCAGCGGCACGCCGATCGCCTTGCTCACAAAAGGCACGGTCCGCGAAGCGCGAGGGTTCACCTCGAGCACATAAACCTCGCCGGCCTTGATGGCATACTGTACGTTCATCAGTCCGCAGACCTGGAGTTCTTTGGCCATCGCCAGCGTCATACGCCGGATCTCTTTTTTGACATCCTCTGTCAGCGTCGGCGAAGGAATCGAACAGGCGCTGTCGCCGGAGTGAATGCCGGCCAGTTCGACGTGCTCCATGATCGCGCCGATCACCGAAGTCTCTCCGTCGGAGATGCAGTCCACATCCACCTCGACGGCATTCTCAAGATAGCGGTCCACCAGCACCGGACGGTCATCGGAGACCAGCACCGCCTCCGCCATGTAGCGGCGCAGCATCTCGACGTTGTACACGATCACCATGGCGCGCCCGCCGAGAACGAACGAAGGCCGCATCAGCACCGGATAGCCGATTTTCTCGGCGATCGCCTCGGCCTGGAGCGCGTTCGTGGCGATGCCGTTGTCCGGCTGGCGCAGACCAAGGCGGCGCAGCATCAGTTGGAAAAGATTGCGGTCCTCCGCCACTTCGATGTTGGCGGGCGATGTGCCGATGATGTGAACGCCGTTGGCCTCCAGCCCCTTGGCCAGTTTGAGCGGCGTCTGTCCGCCGAACTGCACGATCACCCCTTCGCACTGTTCGCGGCGGTAGATGCTGAGCACGTCCTCCAGCGTCAGCGGCTCGAAGTAAAGCCTGTCGCTGGTGTCGTAGTCGGTGCTGACCGTTTCCGGGTTGCTGTTGACCATGATGGTCTCGAAGCCGGCATCATGCAGCGCAAAGGCGGCATGCACGCAGCAGTAGTCGAATTCGATCCCCTGCCCGATCCGGTTCGGTCCGCCGCCCAGGATCATGATCTTCCTGCCCGCGCTCGGACGCACCTCGTCCAGCATGCCGTAACTCGAATAATAGTAAGGCGTCAAGGCCGCGAATTCGGCCGCACAGGTGTCAACCAGTCCGTACACCGGCAGCAACCCCGTCTTTTCGCGCGCCGCGCGCACCGCAGCCTCCTGCGTGTTCAGCAGCCACGATATCTGCCGGTCGGAATAGCCGAATTGCTTGGCCTGCCGGAAAAGCGGCGCATCGCGCACCAGCCCTTCGAGAGAACCGGCGCCGCGGATTTCATCCTCGTAGGCGGCCAGTTCTTCGAATTGGCGCAGGAACCAGGGGTCGATTTTGGTCAAGCCAAACAATCTTTCCACCGTCCAGCCGCGCCGCAAGGCGGCGCGCACCTGGAACAGGCGCTCGGCATTGGGCCGTTTCAGTTCGGCCTCCAATTGCTGGTCGGTCAGGGCCTCGCAACCGGCATCCTTGCCATCCGCGCCGAAACCGAAACGGCCCGTTTCGAGCGAACGGCAGGCCTTCTGCAGCGACTGCTTGAAGGTCTTGCCGATGCTCATGGCCTCGCCCACGGACTTCATCTGCGTGCCGAGCGTGGTGTCGATGCCGGGAAACTTTTCAAAGGTGAAGCGGGGGATCTTGACGACAACGTAATCGATTGTCGGTTCGAAGCAGGCGGGCGTTTCGCGCGTGATGTCGTTGCGCAGCTCGTCCAGGGTGTATCCAATGGCGAGTTTGGCGGCGATCTTGGCGATCGGGAAGCCGGTGGCCTTGGAGGCCAGCGCGCTCGATCGCGAAACGCGCGGGTTCATTTCGACGATCACCATGCGCCCGTTGGCGGGATCGATCGCCCACTGTACGTTCGATCCGCCGGTGTCGACGCCGATTTCGCGCATCACGGCCAGCGAACTGTCGCGCATGCGCTGATACTCGCGGTCGGTGAGCGTCTGCGCCGGCGCCACAGTGATGCTGTCGCCGGTATGCACACCCATGGGATCCACGTTTTCGATCGAACACACGATCACGCAGTTGTCCTTGCGGTCGCGCATGACCTCGAGTTCGAATTCCTTCCAGCCCAGCACCGACTCCTCGATCAGGATCTCGGAAGTCGGGCTGTAAAAAATACCGCGCTGGCTGATCTCGTCGAAATCGGCCTCGTTGTAGGCAATCCCGCCGCCGGTGCCGCCGAGGGTGAAGCCCGGACGGATGATCAACGGATAGCGTCCGATCGTATCGCGCACCAGGCGCGCTTCCTCGATGGTGTGCGCCACGCCGCTGACCGGAACTTCGAGACCGATCTTGATCATGGCCTGCTTGAACAGTTGCCGATCCTCGGCCTTGCGGATCGCCTCGGCGCTGGCGCCGATCATCTCCACGCCATAACGCTGGAGAATGCCCTTGTCCCAGAGTTCGATCGCCAGGTTGAGCGCCGTCTGTCCGCCCAGCGTCGGCAGCAGCGCGTCTGGCCGCTCGCGTCGGATGATCTCGCGCAGAATATCGCAGGTCAGCGGTTCGATGTAGGTGCGGTCGGCGAACTCCGGATCGGTCATGATCGTGGCCGGATTGCTGTTGACCAGCACCACCTCGTAGCCCTCTTCGCGCAGCGCCTTGCATGCCTGTACGCCAGAGTAGTCGAACTCGCAGGCCTGACCGATCACGATCGGCCCCGAGCCGATCAGCATGACCTTCTTAATATCGGTTCTTTTTGGCATTTTAATCAAACGATGAACGATGAATGATGAACGATGAAGAAACTAAAGAAAGACGATTTCATTGCTGTTTCCTTTTTTTCACGGTAATGACGGAAGCGGTGAAGATTGCTATGAGTTCTTCCGTTTCGTCAAACAGCCCTTGCATCTCGTCTGGCGGAACGGTTTTGCTGCCGACCAGCAGTTCCAGCCAGTATGCGGTCTCATCCAACTCCTGCAGGCCGCCCTCCATCTTGCTGATGAACTCGGCCGTGGATCGCGCCCGGGACGCCTCCCGATGGTGCGCTCCCACTGACGTTCCGCTTCGCAGCACTTGCTTCCCCAGGACATGGGCCACGTCCGCTCTCGGCAAACAGCAATACATCCGGATAATTCGGAGCGAATACTCCTTCAGCCGCTCCTTCAAATCCCAAGGTTTCTGTTTTTCCGCATTCATCGTTCATCATTCATCGTTCATCGTTCATCACGTGGCGGAATAATGCGCGATGCGGGGGAAAAACGCAAACGAATTGCCTGAGCGCACGGATATACAATGCCGTGATGAAATGGCCGTTACACCGCGACTTCAGCGTGTTGGATCCGGGTTCCGAAGTGCGCCTCGATTTCAGGCCGTGCGTCAAGATAGTCGCGGATGGCGCCACGGATGTTCGCCAAGGCTTCTTCGCGTGTTGCGCCTTGCGAACAACACCCTGGCAAGGCGTCGCACCAAACGGCAAAACCTTCGTCGGATTCAACCAGTGTGACATTGTAGTGTTCGGCATTCATGGTTGACCAGAATCCCTTCCGGCAAAAACGGAACACTTTTTGGAGTTTTAGGCTAGGCTATAGGCACGCCATTAGCGTCTATAACGATTTGCATCGCGGACTCTCCGAATCGCCTTGGGTACATCGGATAGCGTCAACCCGGTGCTGCGTACGCAGGCCCGGCTCTCGGCAATAAGTTCTTTGAACGCGGCCAGTTTCGGGGACTCCATCGGCTTCATCAAGATACTCTCGCCATCCGTGATGACGGCAAATTTGGTCCCGCTTTTGATCCCCAGACTGCTCCGTATGGAGCCAGGGATGACCACCTGGCCCTTGGAGGACATGCGCGTGACTTCCATCGTACTCATGGCTATCTCCTGTAAGAAAGTTGTACCGCCATCATAACAGTGGGTTCCCACAGTTCAAGACATTTGTGCGCACTGGTTTTGACCTTTTGACCACTCCGGATTTACATCGTCGTTGAGAATCGAATCGCGCCGAGTTTTAAGTTTGAGTTCGTGCCGCCAATGTACACTTGGAGTTTACAAATCCATCGTTCCAAAGCGCCTGTATAGGTATTATTGACGGAGCAATACCTATTTATCGCGCATCGTACCTATATCCTGCGCCACCGGACATCCGGGACTCGCCCCAGGCATTCAATGGCACCCGCCTGCTTTTGCTGCATCAGAATGCGGCGGATTAGATCGATTCCGACGGCGGGACACGCCTCCTGAATGTCGCTACTCGACCGTCTGCGAGCAGCGCCAGCGCGTGATATTCAACGATCCGCACTTTGGCATTGACGGCAATGCACCTATAGAGTTACATATGCACCTATGAGAGTCGTGATCGACACATGCGTATGGGTTGCGGCCGTGCGTAGCCGGCGGGGAGCGAGTTTCGCGATACTCTCCGAGATATCGCACGGCAGGTTTAGATTTGGGGTGTCCGTGCCTCTTTATCTCGAATACCAGGCCAGCGTAATGGCAACTGTCGCGACGCGGGCCGTGCCGTTGACTAGGAAACAGGCCGCTGCGATTCTCGCGGCGCTAGCTCATTACGGCACAGAGGTGCCCGTCTACTTTAACCTGCGGCCGAACTTGAAGGATGAGAACGACAACATGGTTTTCGAATGTGCCGCTAATTTTGGAGCTGAAGCGATTGTGACGCACAACGTGAGGGATTTTCGGGAGCCGGAACTCCGCGGCTACGGTATTGAGATTCTCAGACCCGGGGAATTCCTGCGACGGATCAGGAGGACTGAATGAAAACACTGCAAGTGAGACTGCCGGAGAACGTGCATGGCCGAGTCACGCGTCTGTCCCGTGAGGAAGGGATTTCGCTCAACCAGTTCATAGTTACTTCGGTGTCGAACGAAATCGTAAGGGAGGAAACACGGGATTTTTTCCGCAAGGCGGTCTCCCGCTTCGACCCGAAAGCATTCGCGGACGCACTCGCTGCCGTGCCGGACGCGCCCCCGGCGGAAGACGATGCCTTATAGGTCAACACACTAGAGAACCCATGGACATGTTCCTCACGGCTTGCTCTGCCTGACCCAACGCCGTCTGCGCTTCCGCCCGCCCGAATATCTCCCAGGGCGTGAGCCACCTCGTGTCGTCTCCATAGTCGCTTTCCGTAAATATCTGAGGTCAGAGGGCGGAGATCGGCAGGCCAAGGGCCCACGCGGCGCAGCCGCGCGGTTACGGTGCGGGCTACAGGGTGAGGATTTAAAAGTGGCGGGAAATTGAGGGGGTGTGGCGGACTTCGGAAAGCGAAAAGAGGCGAGTTTGTTTGGGAAGTTTGGGTGTTTTGGCGGGGGTGCGCGAAAAAGCGGCGGGTGCGGGAGGCAAAGCGCAGAGCGCATGGGGCATGGTGGATGGCGTGAGACCGGCAGGGAGAAAAGCGGAGGTCAGCGAAGAGTCAACAGTGATCAGTGGGGAATCCGAGGTCGGCGGTCAGAGGTTGGCGCAAAGGCTTCAAATCACGCGTAGACCAGCCGCCGTCCCTTCGGTTCAGGGATCGCATCCCCGAATTCCTTCGCAGTCCGAACCCACAGGGTCATGGCTTCTCGTGCATTAACCAAGGCTTCAGTCTGCGTTTTTCCATGCGTAACGCAACCTGGAAGTTCCGGTACTTCAGCGACAAAAGCCTTGTCCTCGTCGCTCCAGTAAATAATCACTTCATACTTGCTCATGGTTAATCTCCAAGCCGATACTTCAGAATCACGGCGCGCACCTGTTTCACCTGATATGGTTTCGCCTTATTCCCGTCCTTCTGAAGGTTGATTTTTTCTTCTACTCCAGTCATGCGAAAAACGTGGTGACTTCCACTGGTTCGCATTTCAAATCCGAGTCGAAGAAGCAGATTGCGCAAGTCTTCGAAACGGAGATTCGCGTCGGATCTGCCGCTCAGGACCTGCTCCAACACCTTGTCGGATTTGCTCATTCTTTGGAATCTATCACACCGCCCTATTATCGGCAATCGGATTTAATCGGTTTTAATTGAAAAGAACGGGCGTTCTTGGGCCGTCCAGTCGTGGCGCAAACTAACCGCATAGGGACAATCAGGGATTGATTGATGGGCAGCGGTTATCCCGCCGTTCAGCCTCGGTTTGGATAATCTGCGCTTTCACTGCAAGGTTCTTTATTACTCGGTTGTAATAATCGCATTTTCGGTAATAATGTCAAGTTATTCTGAACAATCGGTGTCTCCCAACCCGTTCATCGTTCATCATTCATCTTTTTTCAATCTCGCCCCAAATCTGCCGTCAGATGCTTGCTCAGTCTCCTGAGCAGATGGGCACGACGCGTGGCTGCAATCTCACCAATGGATCCAAGGATTCTCTGGCGCGGCAGCACGGCAAGGAATCCGAGGCGAATCACGGAATCGGCAAGCAGACCGGACGCCGCGAAATCCGGGTCGGCCTTTGAAATAGTGTCATCGAACCCCGGCACGGTTTGGCGAAGTTGCGTGCTGATGCCACAGGCGAGGTAGTCGCCGAACGGTGGAAGTTCCCGGAGCAGAAGTGCGGGACGGTTCTTCATAGCGCCGTCGGTCTGCGGCAGGGGCGTTAGAACGATGTCACCTTCTTTCATGTGCCGTAATCCGGGTTGCTCTCCCTGACCATGGCAGCGGTGTACTCTGGCTCGGAATCGCCGTAGGCTACCTGCAACGACGCAACCGAGCCAGCGAGCCACTGCCGCCGCTCCGCATTCCTCTCCGCGGACTCGGCGACAGAGACGAAGACCATCTTGCCCCGACTTGCAGCGATGGGTCTGGAGAGCTCCAGATGGGTGGAATCCATTACTCTTGCTTCGACCAGCACCATGTTCAAACCCTCATCAATTAATTGAGCCTATTGCGAAATGCGCCGATGCTACAGACTTACATGATCGCGTTGGCGGAATAATGCGCGATGCGCGGGAAAAACGCAAATGAATTGCCTGATCGCACGGATAGATATAAGGCCGTGATTAAGGCGAAGGCTGCGGCAGAACCGTGAAACCCTCGATTCTGGCGGCTTCCGAAAGCCGCTCGTCCAAGCAGACTACCTCCATCCGCTGCGGCTCATGATCCGAAGCCAGCAGGGCCGCGGCCAGTTGCAGGGCGTCGGCGGCTCGCAGGGGATGGACGCGCAGCAGACGCTCGGCAACCCGACGGCACACCTCTCCTGGCAGCACCTCATCCCAACCCTGACGCAACAACATCCCGATTTGCAAGCAGTGCCTTCAGAATGTCGCCACCCTTGACTGGACGGACTTCCGGCAGGGCACAAAAGGTCTTGGGATTCAACTGCCGTCGTGCCGGGTGGAGGATACCCCGCCGCACCAGAGAGGATTTCCATTCGGGGACTTCCGTTTCTGAATTCATCGCGGGCTCCAGCCGGGCCACGGGCTGATTTCGATCCAAGATCAGCACTGTCTTGCCCTCCCGGACCAGGGCAAGTAACCGGCTGAAATGGTTCCGAGTATAGGATACGTTGGCAGTATTCATAGCGCCAACATAGCCATATTCTTATGGCGTGTAAAGGCCAAATTTCCTGATCCCGTGTGGAAATTGTTCATGTATTCGGAAAGTTGCAGTCTGAACATAACGCCATTCATGGTTGCCCCGAATCCCTTCCGGCAAAAACGGAACACTTTAGAACACTTCGGAACACTTTTTGGAGTTTTAGGCTAGGTTATAGGCGAGCCATTAGCGTCTATAACGATTCGCATCGCGGACTTTCCGAATCGCCTTGGGTACATCGGATAGCGTCAACCCGGTGCGGCGTACGCAGGCCCGGCTCTCGGCAATAAGTTCTTTGAACGCGGCCAGTTTCGGGGACTCCATCGGCTTCATCAGGATACTCTCGCCATCCGTGATGACGGCAAATTTGGTCCCGCTTTTGATCCCCAGACTGCTCCGTATGGAGCCAGGGATAACCACCTGGCCCTTGGAGGACATGCGCGTGACTTCAATCGTACTCATGGTTATCTCCTGTAAGAAAGTTGTACCACCATCATAACAGTGGGTTCCCACAATGCAAGATATTTGTGCGCACTGGTTTTGACCACTCCGGATTTACATCGCCGTTGAGAATCGAATCGCGCCGCGTTTTAAATTCACACTTCCTGATCCCGTGCTGTAATTACGCATGTTTTTGCGAACTGCCCGGAAAATGACATGGCACTTTTTGACGCGTGACAAGTAAAGCGGCGTGGTGAATTCTTTGGGGCGAACAAACGGTCCCACAAAGGAT
>CAIYGI010000153.1 GCA_903925685.1 uncultured bacterium | reverse complement strand
TGCAACGCGTGTTCCTCGGCAACCCCTTTGTGCCGGCGGTCAACACCTCGTGAGCCTCGCCCACGCGCCGGGTTCGGACGCACCGCCATTCACTCTCAGGTGGCCGCCCGCTTTGGGGCGGCTACCTGAGCAGTTACGAAATTGTCACAATTAAAAAACGCCGCACCCGCTTTATTGTTCAGGGCTTCGCTCTGCTCCTCGCTCTCGGCTCCCGCAGAACAGGGTCCCTCCGTAGGCAAAACTCCGGAGGCAAAGCTTGATTTCCCTGCCCGAATAGAATTACTGTTCAACACGTCATGCGTTTACTGACATTCAATCTTCGACCGGGCTGGCTGGCGCTGCTGGCGGTGGCGGTGTCCGCCGTATCCGCGGGCGCGGCCGGGTTGACGCCGGAGCAGAGTTCGGCGTTGACGGCGGCGCGGGCGGCGATCGAGGACAGCCTGCCGGATGTAGCGTTGCGCCAGCTCGATACGCTCAAGTCCGCCAGTCTGCCCGCCGCGAGCGAGGACGAAGTTATCGTACTGCAGTCCCGTGCCCTGACCTTGCGCGAACAGTATGGCGCCATGCGGGCGCTGCTTGACGGGCGCGATCCGAAGACGTCCGAATGGGCCCCGGCCTGGCGCTTCTGGCGGGCGATGGCGCGTTACGGGATGGGCGACACGGAATCAGCCTTGACGGCGCTGGACGTATGCGAGCAGCTTGACAAGCGCAGTCTTTACGCGCCGCGGGCGGCGCGACTGCGCGCGGCCTGTCTCTGGCGGGCGGGCCGCCGGGACGAGGCCCTTGGCGCGATGCGGGCTTTCGACGAACGCTTTGGAACAACGGCCGAAGGCGCGGCCAATTTGTTGGAATACGGCCGCTCGCTGGCTGCGCTGGAACGCTGGCGCGAGGCGCGGGTAATCTTCGATCGCCTGGTGGCCAGGGGCGGCGACGCGCCGGAAATCGCCGAGGGGCGCTACTGGCAGGGGCTGGCGCTGGTGCGCGAGGGACAATGGGACCAGGGCTGGAACCGGCTCTCCATTCTCGGCGAGGATCGGCGCCTGAGCGCCGATTTGCGCGCCCGGGCCTGGCTGGCGCTGTCGGAGGTCGACGAGACGCGCACCAATCTGGAAGCGGCCGCCCGCTCGGCGGATCGCGCCGTGGCCATCGCCCCCTCGGTCGAGCTGCGCACCGAAGGCATGGCGCGCAAGGCGCACCTATGGCTGCGCAACGGCGATCTTACCAATGGCACCGCACTGGTGCGGAAGGTCGTGACGGAGGATCCGCACCAGCCGCGCGCCGAGGCGCTGGAATTCGAACTGGCTTCGGTCTACCTCGGGCGCGGAGTCTACGACCGCGCCGAACAGGAGTATCGCTTCTGCCTCGAAACCTTTACCAACCGCTCCAGCCAGACCACGGCCTTGCAGGGCCGGGCCTGGGCGCTCTGGCACTTGCAGCGCTTCGCGGAGGCCATGACGGTGTTTCAGAACGCGGCCGCGGCGCCGGCCACGACGGCGGCCGAACGCGAGATCTGCCTGGTCAAGGCCGGCGACGCGGCTTTCGCGAACCAGCAATACAAACTGGCCGCCGAGGCCTATGCGCGGGCGCGCCAGGCCTTTCCCGCCTCGCCCCTGGCGCCGCAGATGGCCTTTCAGGAGGCCGAAAGCGTGGCGCGCGGCGGCAGCCGCGCGGACGCCGAGACGCTGTTCCGCGCTGTCGCGCGGCAGTGGCCGGATCATCTTTTTGCCGAGCGCGCGCTGCTGCGCATCGCCCAGGGCCGCGAGACCGCGGGCCAGCTGCGGGAGGCGCTCGACGGTTATGCCGACGTGCTGACGATGTTCCCGGCCGGCGCGGCCTTCCCTGAAGCGCTTTTGCGCTCCGGACTGGTGGCCTATCGCTTGTTTCGCTTTGCCGAGGCGCTGGCCTTTTTCGAGCGTGTCATGCGCGAGTTTCCCAAGGCGCCGGTCGCCCTGCAGTCCGAGTTCATGCGGGCCGAGGCGCTCTATATGCTCGGCCGCGACGATGCCGCGGCGGGCGCCTGCCGGGCTTTTGTGGAAACGCACACGGACACCGAGTGGACGCCGGTGGCGCTGGGCTGGCTCGGCGAATACGGCTGGAATCGCGGCCAGTATGCCGACGCCGAACGCTGGTACCGGCAGTTGGCCACGCGTTTTCCCAGCAATGCGCTGGCCGACGGCGCGGTCTATCAGTCCGGCCGCGCGGCCATGAAGCAGAATGAATATTTTCGGGCCGTCAAACACTTTACGCAATTGGCGCGGGACTATCCTGCGAGCCCGCGCCTGCCGGAGGCGCGTTTCGCGCAGGGCGACGCGCTGACGGAATTGGGCGAGTTTGCGCGGGCGATCCTGATCTTCGATGATCTGATCCGGCAGACCAGCGACGGCGCCCTCGCCGCCGCGGCCTGGGGGCGCAAGGGCGATTGTCAGTTCACGCTGGGCAACGACAACGCCCGGCGTTACGACGAGGCGCTCGCTTCCTACCGCACGGTTGCGCGCATGCCCGAGGCCAGTTTCGATCTCAAGCTCCAGGCGGAATACAAGACCGGCCGCTGCCTCGAGAAACTCGGCCACCGCGCCGAGGCCATGGAGCAGTATTATGCCCGCGTGGTGTGCCGCTATCTGGAGCAGGCCGAGAAGGCCCCCGATCCGGCGGCGGCCGGCTGGTTCACCCGCGCGGCCTTTGGCGCGGCGGATTTGCTGGAGAAGGACGGCAACTGGCGCCAGGCGGAGCGCATACTGGAACGCGTTGTCGAAGCCCAGGTGCCGGATTCTCCGCAGGCCGCCGAACGTGTCGGACGTCTGCGATCGGAACATTGGATGCTTGTACGCTGAGAGGAAGGCCAAGATGTGGGAATTGATTCGTGCCGGCGGTCCGGTCACATGGCTGATTATGGCGAGCGGAGTCGTGGCCGCGGGCGTGTTCATGGAACGCGTGCTGCATCTGCACCGCGCGCGCATCAAGTCGGAGGATTTCCTGCTCGGGATCGAAAACAACCTGCGGCACGGCAACGTCGCCGAGGCCGTGGCGATTTGCGACGAAACGCCGGGCCCCGTGGCCAGCGTCGTGCGCACGGCGATCCAGTACCGCGCGGCCGGACTGGAAACCCTGCGCACGGCGGTGGAAAACGTCGGACGCGCCGAAATTTCGCGCATGGAACGGCGCTTGGTGGCGCTCGCCAGCGTTGCGCAGGTGGCGCCGATCTTCGGTCTGCTGGGCACCGTGCTCGGCATGATTCGCGCGGTGCTGGCGATCAGGCAACAGGCCCCGCTGGTGGAGGCGTCGGCCATCACCGACGGGCTCCTGGCCGCGCTGGTGGCCACGGCGGCGGGGCTGGCCGTGGCGGCGCCCTGCTATGTCGCCTTCAACTTCCTAGTGGGCCGGGTCGAGAAAATCGTGCTCGACATGGAACGGGCGGCGGCGGAAATCATCGGATATCTGAATGGCAGCCGCTCGGTGGACGCGCCCGTGGGCGAAGAGCAAGAGGAAGAGTCATGAGCGTCCGGGAGATAAAACCGATGGCCTGGCGCGTGGCCGGATTTCGCCGCTATCAACCCGCGAACAGCATCGGGAATGCGCTGGCGACAACCGCTCCGTGGGTGAGCGTAACGCTGCTGGTGGTCTTTTACCTGGGCCTTTCGCAGCCCTTCGTGCTGCAACCGGGGATCAGCGTGGAACTGCCCCACGCGCCCTTTACGGCCGGCACGCGGCATGGACACGACTTGGTCGTGCTCGCGCCCGAACCGCCGGCCGGCAAGTCGCGCGAGGAACTGGTGTTTTTCGACGACCAGAGGTTCATGGTCCGCGACGCGGCGCAGATGGACGCGCTGCGGGCGGCCCTGGCCCGCGCCACCCGCGACCGGCCCGCCATGCCGGTGGTGATCGAGGCGGATGCCGCGGTACGGCATGGGACGATGGTGCGCTTGTTCAATATGGCGCAGGATGCGGGATCGCGCGAGGTGCATTTGGCGACGCGCCCGCAATAATCACGGGTATGTCACGGCGTTCTCCATATCGTCCCAGCCTGCGCAGCCTGTGGTTTGCCGTGGCGCTGATCGCGTGTGTCTGGGCGCTGCCGTGGCTGCTTTGGCCCCGCGCCGCGGCGCCCGCAGCGCATCGCGCAAAGACGCGCATGCAGGTGGTCTATGTGCGGCGCGCGCTGGGCGAGTCGGCATTGTCGCCGATCGTTTTCGCGGTCCCAACGCGCTGGGGCTTCCACTGGGCGGGCCATACCAATGCCATGCAAGATACGGCCCTGGCAGGACCGGCGGCGGAGGCATCGGCATATTTCGAGACGCGCCCGCAAGCGGTCGCCGGCACGGTCGCGCCCTGGCGCCTGGCGGGCCCGGCCCTCTCAGGTCTGGCTGGCGGTCCGACGGCCTGGGCCGAGTCCGATGGGAGGGTTTTCGCGGCGGGCAGCGACGGATCGAACGGCGTCCGGCGTAGCGTGTCGATCGGTCCGGCCTTGGAAATGAGGGGTTTTAACTTCAATCTGCCATTGCCGCCACCGTCCACGAATGGCGCATCCGCGCCCTGGCTGATGGCGCAGGCAATGGTGGAGCTCGACAGCGCGGGCATCGTCGCGCATGTTGTGTTAGACTCGCCCAGCGTCCGTCCGGAATGGGACCAGGCGCTGGTGCGCGCGCTGCGGAGCGCACAAGCCGACGCCGCCGACGCGCCGGCCCGGGGCAGTGTGCGCGTCGTGGTGAGTGGTCCGTGAGACTGGAGGGGGGACGGCAAGGAAGTTGAGTGTTCAGGTTTCAGTGTTCAAAGGCAACTGCTTTCGTGCTGACACCTGACACCTGAAACCGAGTTTTTCCTGAACCCGTGTGGTTGCCAGGAGGGTGCATGTTATGGAAATAAAAATGACCAAGTGGGCGGCGGACGAACCTGCGCCGCTCGTCAGCGCGTTTCTGAAACGCCCGGCATTCGATGCTTCCGCGGAAGATACGGCGCGTGGCATTCTCGAGGATATCCGTCTGAATGGCGACTCCGCCGTGCTGAAGTACGTGCGCGATCTGGACGGCGTGGCGCTGCGGCCCGACGAGTTTCGCGTCTCGCCGACCGAGTTTGCCGCCGCGCGGGAACGGGTGGATGCCGACTTTCGCTCCGCCGCGCGCGAGGCCCACAAGCGGGTGACGGCCTTCGCCCGCGCGGGACTGCGCAAGGATTGGTCCATCTTCACCTCCAAGGGCGGCACGCTGGGCGAACAGTTCACGGCCCTCGACCGCGTCGGCATCTACGTTCCCGGCGGACAGGCGCCGCTGGTCTCCACGGTCATCATGACGGTCTCGCTGGCCAAGGTGGCGGGCGTGCCGGAGATCGTCGTCTGCACCCCCTGCCGCGGCACGGGTCAGCTCAATCCGCATCTGCTCTTTGCCCTCGAATTGGCGGGCGCGACCGAGGTCTACAAGGTCGGCGGCGTGCAGGCCATCGGCATGCTGGCCTACGGCACGATGACGGTCCGCAAGGTGCAGAAAATCGCCGGGCCCGGCGGCGCCTATGTCACGGCGGCCAAGCGTCTGGTCTACGGCGATTGTGCGCTGGATCTCGTGGCGGGGCCCAGCGAAATCGCCATCATGGCCGACGAAACCGCGCCCGCCGAGTGCGTGGCCGCGGACCTGCTGTCGCAGGCCGAACACGGCACGGGCTTCGAGAAGGCGCTGCTGGTCACCACCTTCCCGCCGCTGGCGCTGGCGGTGCGCGAACAGTTGCTGCGGCAGGCGGAGACGCTCTCGCGCCGCGCGGCCATTCTGAAGGTGCTGGAAAAGGGCACGCTGATCGTGACCGTCAACACGCTGGACGACGCCATGGATCTCTGCAATCAGTTCGCCCCGGAACACCTGGAAATCCTGGTGCGCGAGCCGCGCAACTGGCTGCGCAAGGTCAAGGCCGCCGGCGGCGTGTTTGTCGGCATTTGGACGCCGGAATCGGCGGGCGATTTCGTGGCCGGCCCGAGTCATGTGCTGCCGACTGGCGGCACGGCCGCGATGTTCTCCGGCTTGACGGTGGACGACTTCCGCCGCCGTTCGAACTTCATGGCCTTTACGCGCGCCGACTTGCAGGAGACCCTGCCCGTGATCGAAGCCTTTGGCCGCGTCGAGGGCCTCGATGCCCACGCCCGCTCGGCGCGCATTCGGTTCGAGGTCGCGCAATGAGCGCCAACCCCCATATCAAACGCTCCGTCGCCGCCATCAGCGGCTACACCCCGGGCGAACAGTTGCGGCGTCCGTGTCTGGTCAAACTCAACACCAACGAGAATCCCTACCCGCCTTCGCCGGCGGTGGCCGCGGTGTTGCATGACTTCACGGCGGACGATTTGCGGCGCTATCCCGATCCCGTCTGCAAGGAGTTGCGCGCCATCATCGCCGAACGGCATGGCGTCACGCCGGAGCAGGTGTTCGTCGGCAATGGTTCTGACGAAATTCTGGCCCTGGCCACGCGGGCCTTTGTCGAGGACGATGGCCAGATTGGATTTCTCGATCCCTCTTATTCCCTTTATCCCGTGCTGGCCGCGATCCGCGGCGTGGGCGCGCTGGCGGTGGCCTTGGATCGGGATTTTGTTGCCAGACTGCCGGAAAGTTGCGCGGCGGCGCTCTTCCTGCTGGCGAATCCGAATGCCCCCACGGGGCGGCTCTGTCCGATCATGGAGGTCGAAGCCTTCGCCCGCCGCTTCGCGGGCGTGCTGCTGGTGGACGAGGCTTACGCGGACTTCGCCTCCGACAACGCCATGCGCCTCGCCGCGTCGCGTCCCAACGTTCTGGTCATGCGCACGCTCTCGAAATCCTACTCGCTGGCCGGGTTGCGGCTCGGTTATGCGGTTGGCCCGGCCGATTTGATCGCCGCCCTTTACACGATCAAGGATTCCTATAATGTGGATCTGCTCGCGCAGCGCATCGCCGCAGCGGCGCTGCGCGACGAAGCCGCCATGCTGGCCAACGTGGCGCGCGTGCGCGCCACCCGGACGCGGCTGGCGGCGCGGCTGGCGGAACTGGGTTATGCAGTGACGCCCTCGGAAACCAATTTTCTCTGGGTGTACCCGCCGGCGCGGCTGGCGGCGCAGGCGGTTTACGCGCGGCTCAAGGCGCAGGATATTCTGGTGCGGCATTTTCCCGGTGTCAGAACCGGCGCGCACCTTCGCATCACGGTGGGTACGGATCAGGAAGTGGAACGGTTGCTGGCGGCGCTCAAGGCGTTGAACGGAGCCGGGGAAGGAAGTCTATGAAAGCTCGCAAAGCCACGATTCACCGCGCCACGCGCGAAACCGATATCACACTCTCGCTTAATCTCGACGGCACGGGCCGGGTGGCGGTGGACACCGGCCTCCCTTTTCTCGATCACATGCTGGAACTTTTCGCCAAGCATGGATTGCTGGACCTGACCATCCGGGCGCGCGGCGATCTGGCGGTGGACTACCATCACACCGTCGAGGACCTCGGGCTGACCCTGGGCGAAGCGCTGGACCGGGCGCTCGGTGGCCGCGCCGGCATCGTCCGCTGCGGACATGCCTATGTTCCGATGGACGACGCCCTGGCGCGCGCCGTGGTCGACCTTGGCGGCCGGCCCTACCTGGTCTGGGAATTCGACACCCGGGCGCGCAAGATCATGGCCTTCGATCTCGCGCTGCTGCGCGAGTTTGCCCTGGCGCTGACCGTCAAAGGCCGGCTCAACCTGCACGTGGCCCAGTTCTACGGCCGCGATCCTCACCACGCCTACGAGGCCGCCTTCAAGGCCATGGGCCGCGCCCTGGCCGCCGCCGCCCGCCGCGACCCGCGCGTGAAAGGTGTACCGTCGAGCAAGGGAACGCTGTGAGTTGTTACAGAAATCAACCACGGATAGACGCTGATGAACACGGATAAGACAAATAATCCGAAAATAATGGAAGCCTCATCGCTCCCTGCCAGTTATCCGTGTCAATCCGTGTTCATCTGTGGTAACCTGATGAAGGAAATGGATAATGCCAACCGTATTACAAATCGGACCATATAGGTTCTTTTTCTATTCAAGCGATTGGCAGGAACCGCCGCACATCCACGTTGAGCGGGATGCGGCAAAAGCCAAATTTTGGTTGAATCCCGTACGACTCGAACGGAGCGCCGGTTTTAGCGGCTCGGAGTTGAACAAGATTCAACGACTTGTCGATGAGCACATTGCCAAAATCAGGAGGAGTTGGGATGAATACTTTGGTTCTTGAGTCCGACGCTGTCTTGGCGCAATCTGTTACTGTCACCGATGACTGTCTCGTCGTCGAACTCTCCGATGGTCGAACACTCACCGTTCCTCTTGCTTGGTATCCACGTCTGCAGCATGGCACGCCGGAAGAACGTAAAAACTGCCGTCTTGTCGGACACGGAGACGGCGTGCATTGGCCTGATCTGGACGAAGACATCAGCGTGGCGGGCCTTGTGGCCGGTCGCCCGTCTGGCGAGAGCCAACTCTCTCTGGAACAGTGGATGAAGAAAAGAAAATGGCAAGCCCCAACCCCATGCACGCGACGGCATGCCCGCCGCGCGTGACGGGATAGTCAAGAATGCGTACAAGATGCCAACTGTGACTGACAAAGTGGTTGACGAGGCGCTTTCCCTCCCGGCCAACGATCGCCTCGGATTGGTGGAAAAACTTCTACGCAGTCTTAACCTCCCAACGCAAGGCGAAATCGACAGTTTGTGGGCTGAGGAGGCCGAACGACGGGTGGGTGAGGTTGACAGTGGCGAAGTCGAACTCATTCCAGGTGAAAAGGTCTTCGAGAAGATACGCCAGAAGTATGCGCGATGAACTTTCGCTTCCAGATCAAATCCGGGATGCTCAGAATCATCGCCGTCGCCAATTTGCAACGTCGTCCCAGGATACTGGAAAGATCGAATTTAAGCAGAACAACGGTAGCGTCGGGGTCTCGCCAAGCGACAAATGAAATTGGAAGTGGGTATGAGAAATTCGAATGATAAAACGAAATGTCGAATGTCAGACGTGATCCTGCTGTCCCACCCACTGGCGGCCGTAGCGCGCCTAAGTTCTATTTCGAGGGCTGACCCCTCGGCCCGACGACCTCGGCCCGAGGGAACGTTGTGAGCGGAAACGCCTGTGCGTGGCGAAAGGTGACGGACTAGCCTTGTGATCGGGTGAGAGAAGGTGAACATGCCGGAAATCAGCAGGTTCTTTGGGATCATCATACGGATGTTTGCGGAAGCCGGATCGCCGCATCACGTGCCGCATTTCCACGCCTGGTATCAAGGCGCAAAGGTTGTCTATGGCATCGATCCGGTGGTGAAAATCGAGGGTGGTTTTCCCCGCAGACAGGAGCGGCTTATTGAAGCTTGGGCTGAACTCCACCAGGACGAATTGAAGCGGGACTGGGAACTACTCCGGGCTGGGGAGAACCCCATACCGGTAGCGCCCCTGCAGTGAGGCGACGATGAAACGACACATTTACAGCGTGAAATCCTGTGTGGTAAGCGGTCCATACACGCTTCGGCTTGAGTTTGACGACTCGACATTTCAGACGATCGACTTTCTGCCTGTCTTGAAGGGGCGCATGTTCGGCCCGCTTCGGGATATGGAAATATTCAACCAGGTAAGGGTTGACCCGGAGTCTGAAACGATAGTATGGCCAAACGGCGCCGACTTCGACCCCGGAACGCTACATGACTGGCCGGAGCACAAAGCTGAATTTATTGAGATGGCCCAACAATGGCACGAGACTGCCACAGCATCCGACAACCGTGCTGGCCAAACACGCCGGGTGGCGGAGGTAGGCGCGTTTTACGGGAGCGACTCCGTGAAGAAACTGAAATGACAAAAAATGTCAAGGTGGACCGGAACCGGCTAACAGATTCGCACGAGGCATGGGTGTATGTGGACTACCGGAACCCCAAGGCTGTTGACTGGAATTCGGGAATCACCGGCTTTGGCCAGTGCCAGGCAGTGCTGACTTGGGAAAACAGCGATTGAAGAAGTTGATAACGCCTGAAGTTTGCCCTTGCGCGGCGAAAGCCAACGGCGTAGCGTGGATATAGCGAGCGAGATTGTGGTTTTGACAAGGAAGAGGCATTCGACGTAAGAAAGCGATATTATTATGACAGTGCAGGCACAAGAAGTTCTGGAAAAGGCCATTCATTTGCCGCCGGTGGAACGGGCTGAACTGGTGGAGCAAATTCTTTCAAGCTTTGATTTCCCTTCCCGCGACGCAATCGACGCACTTTGGGTGAAAGAGGCAGAGGATCGCATCGATGCTTACGATCAAGGCAAAATCAAGGCAACCCCTGCAAGCCAGGTGTTTGAGAATTTCCGTATGGCCTGATCTATCAAATTCACACTTCCTGATCCCGTGCTGTAATTACGCATGTTTTTGCGAACTGCCCGGAAAATGACATGGCACTTTTTGACGCGTGACAAGTAAAGCGGCGTGGTGAATTCTTTGGGGCGAACAAACGGTCCCACAAAGGAT
>CAIYGI010000152.1 GCA_903925685.1 uncultured bacterium | reverse complement strand
GTTCTGAACCATGAGACCGGTGGGTGGCTTCGGCGCCGACGTGCCTGATGTTCGGCGCGCCTTAACACCCTCGCGGAAACAAGTTGCCTGCCCGGCAACCACGCACCGCTCCCGATCAAGGCAGATGAAATGGCCCTGGGGCCACTCCGAAAAAAGATTACTTTGTTCTTGACACTTTACGGGCGAAGTTGGAGTGTCACGAAGTATCTTGGTGATTATGTTCTGTGCGCCAAAAAGATTTTAATAGGAGGATCGGCCCATGATGCTGCGACCTTGGCTGACGGGCATGGTAATGGCGGTTTCGATGACGGCCACCGCCTGGGCGCAAGGGCTGGATACCGATCAGGACGGCTGGCCCGATGCGGTGGACAGCAATCCCGTCAGCCGCGTGTTCATCCGCTGGGGCGACACCAATTTCACCGCCGGTAACGAATACTTTTACCCCGGCCCCGCCTGGTGGCTCGGCGCCTTCAAAGACGGCGGCGCATGGCGCAGCAATCCACCCGCCTGGCACGTTTCCGCCGACGAGACCAACCCCGCTTCGCTCGTGATATTGCTCGACCGCGCCACGCTGACCACCGATGTGCGCCTCGCCAGCGCCTTTTTCGACCATTCGAACAGCCAGCTTTACGTGGATCTCGCCGACAGCAATGCCGCGATACTTACCGCCAACCTCTTCGGCAACCTCATGACCGGCAGCGGCGTCGCCACCCAAAACCTCTTCAGCGTGCCCCTCGAAGCGAACCCCGCCGCCGTCGCGATCCTACTCCGCCGCGCCGCCGGCGAAGTCACCGTATATACCAATCGACTTTACGTAGATTTGGACGGCGACGGTCTTGACGCGGATCAGGAAGCCCAACTTGGCACCTCCGACCTGCTTGCCGACAGCGATGGCGACGGTTTTAGCGATCTTGAGGAAGTCCAGGCCGGCACCAATCCGACAGATCCCGCATCCTACCCCGCCTGCGATATTTCCGGCGTTATCACATATTCCGGCATTCAAGCCGGACTGATTCACGTCCTCGCCGCCAGCAGTCCCGGCGTCTGGACCTCCGCCTGGAACTACGTCATCTCCGCCCCCGGCGATTACACCATCGTGCATCTGCCGCGCGGCCGCTCCTGGCACATAAAGGCCTGGCGCGACAGCAATACCAACGGCGTCCGCGACACCCCCGAAGCCAGCGGCGCCTGGGCCGGCAACCCGCTCCTGCTCGACAACGGCGCGGTCAACGTAAATATCCTGCTGACCGATACCGACACCGACGGCGACGGCGTTCCAGATTACCTCGAAACGCTCTACGGCACCGATCCGTCCGCCTCCAACGCCTTCCAGCGCCTGCCCTTTACCGAGGGCTTCGAGACGAACACCTGCGCAAACCTCGGCGAACTGAACGGCCAGCACGGCTGGCGCGCCACGCCGGCTGGCGCCTGCCTGATCGTCACCAACCCCGTGTACTCCGGTATCCAGGCGCTGCAACTTCACACTTCCTGATCTCGGAGGAAAATGAGTTGGCACTTTTCTGGTATTTATCAGGCGAGTTCGTAGATCAAACGCGCGCCGGTTTCAGGGTGGTAAAAAGCGGCGTGGGTTAAATCTGCGAGGAGTGCGCTGAT
>CAIYGI010000151.1 GCA_903925685.1 uncultured bacterium | reverse complement strand
GTTCTGAACCATGAGACCGGTGGGTGGCTTCGGCGCCGACGTGCCTGATGTTCGGCGCGCCTTAACACCCTCGCGGAAACAAGTTGCCTGCCCGGCAACCACGCACCGCTCCCGATCAAGGCAGATGAAATGGCCCTGGGGGTCAACCCCGAGGATAAAAAAAAGACTTGCAATCACGGCGCATGTGGTTCTTACTTCGTGATGTTGTGACTGCGCTTTGTGCAGACCATGTATAACGAGGAGAAACGAACGATTTAGAAAACGAACACTAAAATTTTGCGGCTTCGGCTGCTGTCCAGATTGAAACGGGAAATTTCACACTTAGAGGATGGCGCTCGACGCACACCCCGCCTGGGGCGTGCCGAAAGCGTTCCTCTAAGGGCATTCCCGTGCCTAATCTGGGGCGTGAGTAATCACGCCCCTCTTTATTGGGTGCATGTGGGAGTTGGACGGGGCGGGAGCGGAAGGAGCTGACGATGGCAAAGACATTTTTCAAAAAGCGGTGGAGCATTCTGTTGGGTGCGGCGCTTGGACTTACCTGCGCATCGTTTCTTTTCGCCCAAGTTTTTGACGCAAAAGACATCGACGCCGCCTTCGACCGGGATGCCTACAACGAATACAAGGCGCGGGAATTCAATTCGGTCAAAGATTTGGTTTGCCAATATGAGGCCGATTTAAACTGGTGGATGCCCATTGCGCTTCCGGACACGGAGCGCGGCTGGTGGAAACAGGGCTCCTTTTACAGCCTTTCCTCCTTCAATCCAGCCGGCTTCCCAAGCGACTTTGTCAAAAACCTTGTGCCGGTGACGCGCGAAGACGTGGCCGTCTACCCGGTCGCGATCGTCGAGAACTTTTTCACTCGCTACCGCGAGATTTTTAACGCCAAAGGCGCCCTGATCGCCTCAGTGCCGCCGCCCAACGGGTACAATTTCAGATGGTTCGTCTACCAAAACTACCCCACCCTCGATTCGTGGGGACTCTCCGCGAGTCGCATGACCGAGATACTTGGCATCTACGACCAGGCGCGGCTTACCGTGGAAATGGACCTGATCCTCGACCACGATCTCGTCAACCTCATCATGCGGCGCTCGGTGCTTGCCGCCGTCGCCGCGCAGGCCCAAAAGGACGCCCAGGCCGCCGACGGTACACTTGCGGGCAAAGGCGGCGGTCATGCGATGACCATGAAACGCTCGCTGATTGCCGCCAGCAATATAGTCGTTGACTGCGTGAGTCTTACCAACGGGCTGACTTTTCAAATTTCCTACCCGGACGATTTCACGAATCGGCTGGAGATTTACGCCAGCACCAACTTGCTTGCGAACGTCTGGACCTTGGCGGATACAGGACTGCAAACGGCAGGCACAAATACGATTTTCTGGACCGACACAAACGCGATTTCCAGCGCGAAGTTTTTCGAAGTCGGCGATGCGCAAAAAGACACTGACGGTGACTTTCTTGTCGACGCCAGAGAAAAGCGCCTCCACCACAGCAACCCCAACAGTATAGATTCCGACAACGACGGTCTCGTGGATGGCTACAGCGGCATCGTGCCGACCAATGCCTACCCGGCCGGCATAACAACCAACGGCGGCCAGTACGTGGAAGGCGAAATGACCTGGGGCACATCGCCGACGCTTTTCGATACTGACGATGATGGAATGAGCGACGGCTGGGAAGTGGCCCACGGCCGCAACCCGCTTAACGGCAACGACCCGCCAAATGTGCGTGGCACTATAAATTATTCCGGCGGGCAGACCGGCCCAATCATCGTGTTGGCCGTGGAGACGGCCGAAAGTTGGGCAACCAACCATTCCGTGCGGATTAACGGTCCCGGCGCGTATCGCATTCCAAATCTCACGCCGACGAATTACTGGCTCAAGGCATTCGTGGATTACGACGGTGACGCGAGTAACGGCTTGGCCGAGGCTTGGGGC
>CAIYGI010000150.1 GCA_903925685.1 uncultured bacterium | reverse complement strand
GTCCCCAGAGTCTGCCATTGCCTCGTGCAGATCACTTCACGACCGGCCCCAAGCAAGAATTTACGACCGTTCATGTCCACCAAACCAGACTTTGACCCCGAAAAGGACAGAGAATAGAGAAATTTAGATGCGTCTGCCCTGATACCATGATACTATGCGGTTGGTCTGTGCTTCAGACCGGCACTATCCGCGTAATAACCTCCGTAAAGAATCCCTTCGACCACAAGGCAAGCGATTGCGGGTCGCGGACGAAGGGTTCGACTTCGGCAATAGCTTGTTTCACGTTCAGGCGGTCCACGGCTTCGGCGAACCGGCGCCGCAGTTCATCCGGAGTCAGCGGTTTGTTTCCTGTGTAATCGCCGGACTGCCTCATGCGGGCTTCCAGATGCCGCAGGCGTAATTCGGGATGGTGACCTGCATACCAGACCAGGTCGTACCAATCGCGACCTTTGACCCGGTTCTTCCATCTCCGATACATCACCGCATGCGCCTTGCCGGCGAAGAGGTCGGGCAGACAGTATGCGCGCACGGCAAAGGGCACGGGTTGGAGCACGTACTTCATTTCCGTCAGGAAGTCGGACGGCGGATTGGTGTCCACCTCCAATTTGATGGTGAGTTGCCGTCCTGGTGGAAGTCCCCCAACAATGTCCGGACCGGCTTCGAGCACGATCATCTGCTGCAAGGTATCGGTCTTCAAGAACGCGGACTCAATGGCCGTGTTTTTTTGGGTTTTTTGCTGAAATCGCACCACGAACCCGAAACCGCCTAGTTCGTTCCGTAACGCGTCGCCATAGCGGGCCAGTGTAAAATCAGGGGCTGGTTTGAGCAGGGAAAAATCCAGGTCTTCCGAATAACGATCCAACCCGTGCAAGACGCGCAACGCTGTCCCGCCGTAGAAAGCGGCATGCTCGAAAAACTTGCTGCGCCACAAACCCAACAGCGCCAGTTCCTGGAGAATCTCGCGCAGCGCGTTCAGGTAGTCGTCGCGAGTCTGGCAAGCGTAACGATCGAGCATCTGCCTGATTGCATTGTTCATCGGCGTCTCCTCCGTGCCTCGCGAAGGTAAGCGGCCAACATGGCGAGCCGGGGCGTGGCATATCCACGGGCAATTGCGTCCAACGATTTCAGGTCCAGTTTTGCCAGACGTTCCGGCGCAATCCGCAAATCGTCGTGCAAGTAGGCGGCGTAGTCCGCGGGAGCCGAGGGCCGGAAGCGCCGGTCCGCACAGATGAAATCGGCCAGCGCCTTTTCCGGCGTCGCAATCAGCACACTGTCCGGTCCGCTCTGCTCCTGAGCGATACCAATGGCATAGGCTGCCAGGGAAATCGGACGGTAAGTGAAGAGTTCGAATGGCGTTTGAAACCGGCGTGGCCTGCCGCTGGTGACGCTGGTAACCGCGGCGACCCGCTCGGGAATCATGCCGTGGTGACTGAGGGCGTATTCCAGGCTGATGTAGGATGGCCCATAGATGAGATTGGCGAGTAATTCCCGGTTGACCGGATGGCGTCGCCATGACTCGCCGAAGACGTATAAGCCCTTCTTGACGCGCACAATGGCCCCCGCCGTCATCAGCGCGCCGATCTTGTCCCGTGGCTTTGAGTATGCGCGCAGGCAATCCACCAACTGACGGTAGTCGAAGACCTCCCGGTCAACACGTCGGCGCAGTTCTTCCATGACATTCACGGAACGAAGTTAATCACATTCTTTTCCAGTATGTCCAGCATTATTGGACATACTGGAGGCTTGAACGTTCATCACCGGGCGCATTGCAGTTCGGTTGGGAATCATAAGCGTATTCGTAATCCTAATCTACGATTACGATTATGATTATGAGCCTTTCCCCCCCAACGGAACTGCAATGCGCACCGAACATCCGCGTTGTCGCGTTTTTGGTGTCGCGTTTTTGGTGGTAGGCGCGGGCATGGGTGGGGTATACTGACAGACTATGAATGACACACGCATCTTCACGGTTCGGCCGGCGGGATTCGCCGACGTTGAAACGATCTTCGGGCTGATCAAGGAACATCCACAGGAACTGCTCGCCAGGCCGGTTTACGATATTGTGCAAAATGTGGACCGTTTCCTGGTCTGCGAGTGCGAGGGGCAGATCGTAGGCACCGTTTCATGGGGCATCCTGCCGGAAATAGGGGTCGCGATGCAGCCGACGGTGGAGATCAAGTCGCTGGCCGTGCGTCCCGGCTACATGCGCTGCGGCATCGGCCGGCGGCTGGTGGGGGCGGCCATCGAGCATGTGCAACTGCTTGCGCCGACACAGATCATCGTTTTGACTTTTACGCCTGAGTTCTTCCGGAAGCTCGGTTTCCGTGAAGTGGCCAAGGCCTCGCTTATGCACAAGCTGTACATGGGCTGCATCAACTGCGCCAAATACGACTCGCCCTTCACCTGCCCGGAAGTGGCGATGGCGCTGGCAACATGACCGTCCGTCCGGAACACGCGCGGGGTTGGGAATCATGACGCCTTTCGTTCATCTGCACGTTCACACCGAATACAGCCTGCTGGACGGCGCCTGCCGGGTCAAAGACCTGATCGGCGCCGTGGCGGAGCAGGGCATGACATCGGTCGCCATCACCGATCATGGCGTCATGTACGGCATGGTTCCCTTCTTCCAGGCGGCGCGCGCCAAGGGCATCAAGCCGATCCTGGGCTGCGAGGTCTACGTGGCCCATGGCAGCCGCTTGGAACGGCGTGGCGAAGGCTCGAAGCAGCCCAACCATCACCTGGTGCTGCTGGCCACCAACGCCGCCGGTTACCAGAACCTGATGCGGCTGGTGAGCCTGGCGCATCTGGAAGGCTTTTATTACAAGCCGCGCATCGACAAGGAACTGCTGGCGCAGCACCACGAGGGGTTGATCGGACTTTCGGCCTGCCTCAAGGGCGAGGTGGCCGAGTGCCTGGCCGAGGGGGACGTGGCGGGCGGAACGCGGGTGGCCGGACAGTACGCCGAAATTCTGGGCAAGGGCAACTTCTTCCTCGAAATGATGGATCACGGAATTCCCGAGCAGCAGATCGTGAATCGGGAGCTGGTCGGTTTGTCCAAGGCGCTCAAGTTGGGACTGGTGGCGACCAACGACGCCCACTACCTCAAGCGCGAGCACGCCGCGGCGCACGAGGTGCTGCTTTGCATCCAGACCCAGACGCCGTTTAGCGATCCGAAACACATGCAATATGCGTCGAATGAATTTTACCTCAAGAGCGGCGACGAAATGGCCGCGCGTTTTCGCGAGGCGCCTTCGGCGCTTTCCAATACGCTGGCCATCGCCGAGCGCTGCGACGTGGAAATCAAACTCGGCGAACCGCACTTCCCGGTTTTTACCGTGCCCAAGGGTTACACCCAGAAATCCTACCTGCTGCATCTGTGCGACGAAGGGTTGAAACGCTGCTATGACATTGCCGGCGCCGACCATCCACGCAACGACCATGACCGCGAAGTGCTCGCGCGCCTGGCGCTCGAGATGCAGGTGATCGAGAAGACCGGCTTTATCAACTACTTCCTGGTGGTCTGGGATTTTGTCCACTATGCCAAGACCCACCGCATCCCCGTCGGGCCCGGCCGCGGATCGGGCGCAGGCAGCCTGGTGGCCTATCTGCTGGGAATCACCGGGCTCGACCCGCTGCGCTACGGCTTGATTTTCGAACGCTTCCTCAACCCCGAGCGCAAGTCGCCGCCGGACTTCGATATCGATTTCTGCCAGACCCGCCGCGGCGAGGTGATCGAGTACGTCAAGGACAAGTACGGACGGGAGAATACGGCTCAGATCATCACTTTCGGTTCGCTGGGGGCCAAGACGGTGATTCGCGATGTCGGGCGCGTGCTCGAAATACCGCTGGGCGAATGCGACCGCTGGGCCAAGATGGTGCCCGACGATCCCAAGATCACCCTGCACGCGGCGCTCGATATGCGCCCCGACTTCAAGAAGGAATACGAGACCAATGCCAATTGCAAGCGCATTCTCGACACCGCTTTCGTGATCGAGGGGCTCTACCGCAACGCCGGCACGCACGCCGCCGGAGTGGTCATCGGCGAGCGTCCGCTGATCGAAATCGTGCCGCTGACGCTGGATAAAGACAAGCAGGTCATGACGCAGTACACCATGGAGCCGATCGGCGAGATCGGCCTGCTGAAGATGGATTTCCTCGGCCTTAAGACGCTGACCGTGATCCAGGAGGCAGTGGATCTGATCAAGCAGGTGCGCGGCGAGACGGTGGACATCGATGCCATTCCGATGGACGATGCCCCGACCTACGAACTGCTCAGGCGCGGCGACACCGCGGGGGTGTTCCAGCTCGAATCGGGCGGCATGCGCGACCTGGTGCGGCGCGTCGGAGTGGACCGCATCGAGGATTTGATCGCCATGATCGCGCTCTACCGGCCGGGCCCGATGAACATGCTCGAACCTTACGTGGACCGCAAGACCGGCAAGGCGCCGATCACCTACGACCACCCGCTGCTGGAACCCGTGCTGGCCGAAACCTACGGGGTCATGATCTATCAGGAGCAGGTTCAGAAGGTGGCCAACGTGCTGGCGGGCTATTCGCTCGGACAGGGCGACATTCTGCGGCGCGCGATGTCGAAAAAGAAAGCCTCCGAAATGGAGGCCCAGCGCAAGACCTTCGTCAAGGGTTGCGCCGACAAGAACGGCATTCCGGCGGAGCAGGCCTCGGCCATCTTCGACAACATCGCCACCTTCGCCGGCTACGGCTTCAACAAGTCGCACAGCGCGGCCTACGGGATCGTCTCTTTCCAGACCGCCTATCTCAAGGCGCACTATCCGGCCGAATTCATGGCGGCGATGCTGTCGGCCGAAATGGGCAACACGGACAAGCTTCCGCTCTATGCCCGCGAGTCGCGCGCGATGGGGCTGGAGGTGCTGCCGCCGCATGTGAACGAAAGCAACGTACGCTTCTGGCCGGGCCGGGGTACCATCCGCTTTGGCCTGGCCGGAATTAAGAACGTCGGCGAAGGGGCGGCGCAGGAGGTCGTGGCCGAAAGGCAGCGTAATGGTCCATACCGCGGATTGCTCGATTTCTGCGCCCGCATGCCCGGCGGGCTGGTTAACCGCAAGACGATCGAGAGTCTGATCCGCTGCGGGGCTTTCGACGGCCTTGGCGGCGACCGCGCCCGGCTGTTCGCAGGGGTCGAATTCGCCATGAACCGGGCGGCCTCGGCGGCGCGCGACAAGCAGTCCGGCCAGGGCAGTCTGTTCGACATGCTGCCCGAGTCGACGGGGGCGTCGCAGGCGCTGAAAGACGACGCGCTGCCCGCAGCCCCGGCCTGGAGCGAGGGCGAACGTTTGGCGGGCGAGCGGGAACTGCTGGGTCTGTTCATGACCGGACATCCGCTGAGCCAGCACCTCTGGATTCTCGAACGTTATCCGCTCTCCAGCGTGGAGGGTCTGCGCCATGTCGCGCCGGGCGCCATCACGCGCGTGGGCGGCCTGGTCGCCGTTCTGGACGTCAAGGTCAACAAGCGCAAGGAAACCATGGCCGTGCTGCAGTTGGAGGATCTCGACGGCCGCGTGGAAGTCGTGGTCTTTCCCGATTGCTACCGCGAGTACGCCGCTCTGCTGACCCAGGATCAGGCGCTGCTGATCTGCGGCGAGGTGCGCCGCGACGCCAGCGAGCCCGATGCCGCGACGACGCTGATTGCGCAGGAAATACACCGCCTCGAAGACGCGCCGCGCCTTTTTACGGAACGGATCGATCTGCATGTGACGGCGGGAAACTATGACGAGGCCAAAATGGCGGCGGTGCGCGATCTGGCGCAGACGCATCCCGGCAACACGCCGCTGGTGTTGTGCCTGGAATTTCCGGGCGACGAGAAGGTCTTTGTCCGCGCCGGCGGGGAGTTTCGTGTTACGGTTTGCCGGGATTTGATCGAGGGCCTGCGCAGGCTGCTGGGCGAGGCCAATGTCGCGGTCGTGCTGCTTGCGGCGTCCTGCCTGAAAAAGCGCAAGCCGCGCGCCTGGGAGCGTAACGGCGATGGCCACTGAATCTGAAGACCTACCACGCGCCGATGCGCCGGCTGTGCCGCAATCATGGCGCATGCAGACTCCGGACGGCGCTGTTTACGGCCCTGTCTCGCTGCTGACGCTTTGCACCTGGGCGATGGATGCGCGGGTCACCCCGGGCTGCCGGGTGGCGTGCGACGGCCGCCCCTGGCGCGCGGCGGAAACGATGGCCCTGCTGGGTTTGGAATGGAACCTGGTCCTGGAAAGCGGAGCGCAATATGGACCGCTGCACTTTCTGGCCGTGCACGAACTGGCGCGCGAAATTCCCAACGGCGTGCAGGCCTGGCTGGTCCACCGGCCCAGCGGCGAGCGCTGGCCGTACACCGGGCCGCTCGCGCCCGCCACGGTGCGAGAGTTTCGGGAACGTCTGGCGTCCCAGATGCGTGAAGCCGGGCGTGCGGCCGGCGCGGGCGATCCGGCGGCGCTGCGGGCGGCCACGGAAGAACGCGACCGCCTGCGGGCGGAGCTACAGGCGCTTAAGAGCACACACGATCTCGAACTGCGCCGTCTGGCCGGAGAGGTCGCGCGCGTCACCCAAAAGTTTACCACGGAAGATGCTGCCTGGAAGGCGCGGCAAGATCAGGCCGAACAAGCCGCCGCCGCTGCCCTCGCGCAGGCGGAGGCCGACGGCCGGTCGCGCTTGAATGGCCTGCAGGACGAATTGCGGCAACTTCGCGACCGGCTGGCGGCGGGGGATGCCGAGCGGGAAGCCCTGGCGGCGCGGCTTAAGATTCAGGACAGCCGGCGGGCCGCCGCGGAAACGCAACTTGCGGCGGCGATCGGGCAAGCTCAGACGCTGCGCACGGAACTGGACTTGTCACGCCGTCAGTGGCAGGATGAAGTTCAGAAATTGCGCGATGCCGCGACGGCGCGCGAGACTGAGGCACAAGCGGCGGAACGGGCCTCGCGCGCGGCGGCGGAACAGGCCAAGCATGAGCTCGATGCGTTACGCGCCCAACTGATCCAGCGCGAAACGCATCTGGCCGATGTGCTGCGCGAACAGGAAGAGCGCGAAGCGGCCTGGCGGCGCAAGTGCGAGGCACAGGCTTCCGCACAGGCAGCGCCGGCCGCCGAACGGGTGATCGAGGTTGAATACGAACGTCACGCGGCAGCGGACGGCGTGCAGGCCGAGCCTGCGCCCGCGGCGGCCGAAGGCGAACCGCCGCGTATGGCTTCGCGCGATGTACTGGCCGGTTTGGAAGCGCGACTGCAGGCGGAACTGACGGCTTGGGAACAGATGAATCAGACTAAGAAACGCCGCTGAAACGGCGCGAACGACAGGCGGACGCACGATGAGCGATACTACTACATCTAATGACGAGGGAAAACGCAGCGATATCGGGAATCTGACCGAAATTCTGCGCCTGCAGGCCGAGACGCTGGCGCACATGACCAGCCGTATGGGAAACGCTGCGACATCGGCCCCGCCCGCGGCGCGGCTGCCGCCGGGCGCGCGCTTTGCCGATGACGACGAGGATGACGATGAGGCGGGCGGGAACAATAATCTCCCCGTGCTGGCCAAGGATCCCACGATTTCCGGCGAATCCCTGCCGGTGCTCAATACTTTCAGGAAGTTTCTGGCCGATGAGCGGCGCCGGGCGCGACGTCGTTTGACGGTGGCCGCGAGCGTGTTCGCGGCGCTGCTGATCGTAATTCTGACGGCGCTGATTTGGATCGGACGGGATCGTCTGCAAAACATGCGTGATGAATTGTCCAGCAAGCAGGAGCAGCTCCAGACTGGATTGAAAGCGGGATTGCAGGAGCATGAGGGGCAGATTCTCGAAAAGAACCGCAAGTTGACCGACGACAAGGTCAATCAGGTCGCCGCCGCGACCTTGCGCTATGGCGCCGCCCTGACCAATCAGGCGGCCAAGACCCAGCACGAACTGCGGCAGGATCTGGATGCCCAGGGCATGGACCTGGGGCGTGCGAAAGAAACGGTTTCCAAGTTGCAGATCGAAAACGCCGATCTGGCCCGGCAGCTAGCGGAACTGCGTTTCCGCACCGAGTACCTGACCGATATGTTGAGCAATCTCGTGACCCGCAGCGCCGCTCCGGCGTCGCCAGCAGCGCCGTTTATGGACCCGGGTACGATGCAGGTGACCAACTCCAATCACACAATGCGCTTCCGCGTGCCGGGCATGTAGGAAGAAGGTGTTAGGTGTTAGGTGGTAGGTGGTAGGTGGTAGGTGGTAGGTGGTAGGTGGTAGGTGTTAGGTGGAAGGTGGAGGGTGGGGGGGCGATGCAGTTCATGCTGCTGCGAAGCGCGATCTTTATGCCCATGATCGTTACAGTTGCCTTGTTCCATGCCGTTTACACTTCCCAGGCCATTTGGATCGCGCCACTTTTTGCCGTCCACATTTTGCTTGTCAGTCCCGCCCGATCTGCTAAAGTGCCTTTTCCGCTTCCAATCCGGAAAGCGCATGCGTGCCTGTAGCTCAATTGGATAGAGCATCAGACTACGGATCTGAGGGTTGCAGGTTCAACTCCTGCCAGGCACGCCAATTAAATCAAGGGTTTTACGTGGTCGCCGTTTATCCTCCCCCCTGACTGCTACGATAAAGCTACGACTTTAATTCTTGACCCTGCCTGTTCTGCTACGATATGCTACGACTTGCAACGCAAGGAAATGCGAGACGCGAGAAGGAAGGGAAGGTGAGTCATGGCACAAGTCTTTGAACGCGCCGGCATGTGGTATGCCCGCTTCATGCACAACGGCAAAGATTACTTTCGATCAACTGGCATTCCCGCGGCAAAAGGCAGCAAGGTCAATTCAGGGAAGGCGTCGGCCGAGGCGGAACTTGACCGCATGCTTACCGAGATACGTGGCCGGGAATCGGTTGACGCCTTGTTTGCCCGACTGACCGACGCGCTAAACCGATTGCCGAAAGCAGAACAGGAACCGAAACGCATCACGCTCGCGGAACGATTGAGACGCGGAACGACTACGTGCCTTGCGATTGCGGACGGCTGGCAAGCGTGGCTGGACAATCCGAAGAAGCGGAATCCGAGTCCGGCGACCGTAGGAATGTATCGGGCTTATTGGGGCACCGACAAAGCCAAAAAGCACGGCCATCGGAAGGTCCAAAACGGTTTCAAGAACTGGCTCGCTAAGACTCACACTGAAGTCACACACTTGCACGACGTCACACCCGCGATCGCCGAAGAATACGCAACGCATCTATGGCAAAGCGGTGTCGCGCCACGGACCTACAACGGCGCGATCAAGTTTCTACGCGCGATGTTCAAGATCCTGCGGACGCGCGCTGGAATGTCGGGCGACGTGTGGGAGGGCATTCCCGCGCAAGAGAACGAGACCGAGGGCCGCCGCAATTTGACGCCGGCGGAATTGAAGGAAATCTGCACCAGGGCCGAAGGCTCATTACGATATTGGTTGGCAATCGGCCTCTATACCGGCCTGCGCCTGGGGGATGTAGTGACACTGCGCTGGAGTGAGATCGACTTTGAGACGAGTGTTATCAAACGCATTCCGAATAAAACTCGGCGCAAAGGCAAAGTGATAACCTTCCCGCTACATTCAGTTCTTGAGACTCTACTGCGGGAGTTGCGGACAGGCGCGGACCCGGCCGCCGAGTATCTTTTTCCCGAGGATGCCAAACGGTACATGCAGGATGAAACATCCGAAATCACGCATAGGATTCAAGACCACTTCACGGCATGCGGAATTCAAACCACGGAGAAATCCACCGGTGGACACCGAAAAAGAGCAATTGTCCGAGTTGGATTTCATAGCCTGCGGCATAGTTTTGTTTCACTTTGCGCGGGAAAACGGATCCCGCAAGTGACGATTCAAGAACTTGTCGGTCATGGTTCACCGGCTATGACGGCGCTTTATTCCCATGCGGACGATAAACAGAAAGCGAAGGCCATCGCGACACTGCCGAAGATGAACTTTGACCACGCGAACCTGCCGGAAGGCTTGAGAAGCACAGTGGACAAGCCACACCGGCGGAAACTGCCCGCAAAGGTGTAGACAATCATCTGTCGATTAAAGCATCCGTTGCCCGCCAGCGCAAATCGGAGAGCATGAAAATCCACGGCGGGACAAATACTTAAACGCTTGCCCGTTACCGCCAGGAACGATAGCCTTCCATTCATTATGCGGGAGTGTGCCTGCGCGAAGTAAGTTCAATAAGAGGTCGGAATGACATGACACGGTCGCAGAAAATCACAGTAGTCTATGCAATCATGGTCTCATGTCTTTTGCTGGGAAGCATTTGCGGAAACCGGCGCCTACTGGCACTTGAGCAACGACACTCTCTGGCATATTTGAACCAAGCAGAACGTGTCCAGTTTATCGCGCACAGCACGGTGCCTTTCGTACTGTTAGGGCTCCTGAGTTCACTGGTGTTCCTCTGGAGGACTCGGGGAAGACGAGCGGGACAAGGCTGAAACTGGAACAGATCGCAACAGTTGCCAAACACCGCGGCGCGCGTCACGAACATGGACCGTGTAGATGTAGGTCTTGGGCCCTGGCCCTTGGCGTGTGGCGGCGCATACTCCGTACAGCTAGGTGTCCGCACACTCATGGGCGAAATTCGTCGGCCAGTTTCATCCAGCGCAAAAAGGCCGAGGGGTGGGAAAACCCGAGGGTTTCGGCGATTTCCTTTTTTGGGCGACCATCGCCCAGCATCATTCTGCTCTTTTGCATGCGGCAGGCGTCCACATACGCATGATACGTCTGCCCGGTGTGTTGCTTGAAGAGTCGAAGAAAATGGAACTTGCTGTAGCCGGCGAGTCGGGCTGCCTCACCGAGCGGAATGCCCCGTCCGGCATGTTGCGCCACATGGCGCTGAATGGTCTGGATGACTGCGGCCGTGAACGCTTGTTCCGTTGGCTTGTGGTCCCGGCCATAGCCCTGGCCGGCGATATGCGCGAGGATCGCGGCGAGGGCGGCGACGATTTTTGCTTTTTTGAACGGCATGGGCAGTTGCGGATTGGCCGCTAACTCGTTCCATGAGACGGTCAGCAGGGCGACCGCTTCGGTGCCACTCAACAGGCCCGACCACTTGCCCGCCTGGGCAATCCGGCCATGCTCGGCATCGAGAATTCGTATGAGGACGTCGTTCTCCAGGACGCGAAGCCAGAGGTGCCGTACGCGGGGGCCGCTCGGTTCATAGTAATTATCGTGCGGTTCGTAGGCGTCGAACAGGAAAATCGTTCCCGGATGGCACGGATACACCCTGCCCCTGAATCCATAGAACCCGCGGCCCCTCAAGGCAACAAGAATCTCGCGGGCAGGGTGACGGTCCATGTGCGAAACCATCCAGGCGAGGTGCCGCTGGTTCTCAACGGCTTCAACCTCCTCGTCGCACAGCGAACTCACGATTCGCCACAATTCCGGAGCCAGGATGATCGCCAGCGACTCGGGATCGAACAACTTGTTCTTCACAACAGGAACTCCAGACGTGACAGCAAGATTTGTCTATCTAACGCAATTCTCGTCTATTGTCAAATATGGCGGCATCGGTGTTTAATGGCAGTGACGGATCAACCAGAAGCAATAATAGCATCTTCCGTGGGGAATCATCATGTATCGTGCCGGTCAAGAGGAAGTCGATGAGGTTGCCAAGGTCATCCTGTCCAAACAATGGTTTCGTGTCGGTGACGAGAAGGACGGGCACCTGCGACAAGTCGAACGCTTTGAAGAGGAGTGGGCGGAGAAACTTGGGGTCGCGCACGCCATTCTCATGAACGGGGGCGGTACGGCGGGATTGGTCTGCGCCCTGGCGGCTCTCGGCATCGGACCGGGCGACGAGGTGATCGTGCCGGCCTACACCTGGCTGGCCACCGCGACCTCGGTGCTGGCGGTGGGCGCCATCCCGGTGTTGGCGGAAGTGGATGAGACACTGGGGCTGGACCCCGACGATTTTGCGCGCCGGATTGGCCTGCATACCAAGGCGGTGATTCCGGTGCATATGGCTGGCCGCCCTGCCAATCTGGAAGCCATCCTGGCCATCGCACGGCAGCGGGGGGTCAAGGTGGTCGAGGATTCCTGCCAGGCGGTGGGCGGCTCCTACAAAGGCCGACGGACTGGCACGTGGGGTGATGTTGGCGTCTTCAGCTTCAATCAATACAAGATTCTGTCGACGGGCGGCGAAGGTGGATGTCTGGTTACCAACGACCGGAAGTTGTTTGAACGCGCGTTTATCTATCACGACTCCGGTGCGGCCTTCCGCCCCAAGGCGGGCGAGTTGCAGGAACCGATCTTCGTGGCTCAGCAATACCGGGCTGGCGAGGTCATGGGGGCCATCGCCAGTGTGCAGATGCAGCGGCTGGACGGCATCCTCGCCGATCTGCGCCGGGCGAGAAACGCGCTGGCCGAGGCGCTGGCGGATGCGAAAACGGTCACGGTCGCGCCCAGCAACGATCCGGCGGGAGATTGCGGCGTGATGCTGACCTTGACCTTTCGGGACGAGGCCAAGGCGCGGGTTTTTGCCACGGCGCCCGACGTCGGCGGGTTGGTGCTCATCGATCACGGCAAGCACGTGTATACCAACTGGGAGCCGTTGCGCGCCAAGCGCATCTCGCACCACACGGACATGAACCCGTTCTTCTTCCCCAAGAACAAAGGGCTGCGCGCGGACTACAGCGATACCGCCTGTCCGCGCACACTGGAGATTCTGCGCCGGACCGTCTATGTTCAGATCAATCCGGATTGGTCGGGCGAGCAGATTGCATCTCGGGTCGAGGCGCTGCAAGCTGCGACTCGCACCCCTTAACACGGCAGGTGAATGTTTTGAACACGGTGCTGACAACATGCGGTTCTGCTTCCCGTGCGGTGGTGGCGTTCGGTGTGCGGGCAGCGCGACTATTCCGGTCGTAATCAATGGCATTACCATCTCCAATTGCTTCATATCAGGCGCTAACGGTGGAGGAATCGAAAGTGACAAGACCAGCGGGACCCAGTTGGTGCAGAACTGTGTGATTTGCGACAATATTACAACCTGGGGTGGGGGAGGAGTGGATAATACGGGCGGCTCT
>CAIYGI010000149.1 GCA_903925685.1 uncultured bacterium | reverse complement strand
GACAATACTGCGAACAGGGCGTGTCGTGTGCAGCGGCACACGGCTCACGCGCCGGTCGCTCGTCAGATCGTTCTGAACCATGAGACCGGTGGGTGGCTTCGGCGCCGACGTGCCTGATGTTCGGTGCGCCTTAACACCCTCGCGGAAACAAGTTGCCTGCCCGGCAACCACGCACCGCTCCCGATCAAGGCAGATGAAATGGCCCTGGCTACAGTCCTGCCATTGGTATCTGGGAACTTGACGAGCGCGGGACGCTGAATGCCGTGTACGAGTTTCTGCGCGGCCTGGGGACGCGCTGGTACATGCCAGGCGACCTGGGCGAGGTGCTGCCCAAGCTGGATACAATTGCGCTGACACCCGTGGACAAGACCGTCAAACCAGATTTTCCGTATCGAAATATGGGCGACTATGCGCCCTTTTTTAGAAGTGGCGACAGAGAAGCCCTGCTGTACAAGTTGCGTACCGGTGTTGCGGCAGGGGGCGAAGAGGTCTGGGGTGGAGAGCCGAGCTTGTACTCTGTAATTAGCCGGGACGAGGTCAAAAAGGCGCATCCCGAGTTTTACGCCAACCACAAGTCGCCGGGCTCCGACAACAAGTTTACCGTCGCCTGCCTCTCTCCGGAGTTGGTCGACTATATGGTGAAATATGCGCGCACGGTGTTCGATATTTGTCCCGACGTGAAAGAATTAAACCTTTCGCCGAACGACGGATTGTGGTTCGGTAATAGGTGCCAGTGCGACCAGTGTAAGGGCAAGGTTACGCCGGAACGGGGGAATCCGAGGGGAGATCTGTCGGATTATGTCTGGGGGTTTGTCGAACAGGTGGCCTGTGAATTGTACAAGACACACCCGGACCGAAAAGTGATCTGCTTCGCGTATGGCCCGTATACGCTGCCGCCGGAAAAGATCGCCAAATTGAGCCCCAATGTGATGGTGGAAATTGTCCAGGCGGAGTATAGGTATGGTTTCAACAATTCCGAAGAGCGCGCCAAAGCGCTGGAAATCCGCAAGGGGTGGCTGGCCAAGCTGGCGCCCGGGAATTTGATGATATACTGCCATTATCTTGAAAGCGGTTCGTATCTGCCGGCTTATTTTCCCCATGCGATTGCCGAGGATCTGCATGCTCTGAAGGGCTTGTCGCAAGGGGAATTTGTCGAACTAACCGGGGGCGGCAGCGGCATGCACGCGCCCGGATTCAATCATCTGAACGTGTACGTGACGATGCGCTATTACTGGGACGCGGACCAGGACATCGAAGCGTTGCTGAACGAGTACTATGAGAAATTCTACGGTCCGGCGGCCAAGGAGATGAAGGCCTTCATCGAGTATTCCGAGGTGAACTGCGCGAAGATGGAAAATGACGCTGCGCCAATCCGCAAGGCCTTGGATCTGTTGGCGGCCGCGCGCAAGGCAGCCGGCGACACGGTGTACGGCCAACGCATCGAGCTTGTGGTGGATTACTGCCAAAAGCCGATGACGGAGAAGATCGCCAGGCTGGCGATGCTGGCCAAGGGACGGATCGGCAACTTGAAATTCGTGGCGGAATCCCGCGGCAAGCCTACCGTCAAACTTGATGGCAAACTGGACGATGCGTTCTGGAAGGATTTGCCTGCGTATGCCCTGCTCGATATCAAGACCGGTCAGGCGCCGACCAACGGCGTGACGACGACCTTCCGCGTCGCCTGGTGCGACGACGAGGCTTTCTATTTCGGAATCCGCTGTGAAGAGCCGGATGTCAAGGGATTGAATATTACGTCCCGGGAACCGGACAACGCCGCTGTCTGGGAAGGGGATCTCATCGATTTACTGATCGAGACACAGGGGCACTCGTATTATCAGATCGCGATCAGCCCGAGCGGCGCGATCACGGACGTGGACCGGAAACGCAAAGGAGGAGAAGGAAAGAGCTTCAACTTCTTCTGGACTTCGGGCGTCCAAGCGGCCACGTATGTGGGAGACGGGTACTGGAGCATGGAACTGCGGGTGCCGGCGGCCGGCAACCAGGCGGAGACGTTCAACCCGCTGGTCGGCATCTCCGGCCGCAAGCCGACCGCGGAAAGTCCCTGGTATTTCAACCTCGGCCGTCAGCGTGTTAGATCCGGTGTTATGGAAGGCACTGCCTCCGCGCCCCCGAAGAAAGACGGCACAGGCAGCGGCTTCCATGACCTGTGGAACTTCGGGCAGTTGATCGTGAAGCTGAATGCCATCGCCGAGGCGGGCGGCGGGGTTGGAAAATCCGGTTGGAACGGAAATGAGCGTGCTACGTCGATGCCGGACGCCACGCCACATGGCTACGACTATTTTGTCCTTCGCGGCGGGCTCGACAACTGCCGTCTGAAATTTATGCGGGAAAAGACGGGGCGCGTGGCGTTCCTCGGCGGCTCGATCACGGAGGCAAATAAATGGTGCGCGCTTGTCGAAAGCGACCTCACCAACCGCTTCCCCACGACAAAATTCGAGTTCGTCAACGCCGGCATCAGCTCTCTCGACTCGACTCCCGGCGCCTTCCGATTTTCCCGCGACGTCCTCGCCAAAGACCCTGTCGACCTGCTTTTCAGCGAGGCGGCGGTCAACGACTTCTACAATGGCCGGACTGCCGTGGAACAGATTCGCGGCGTTGAAGGGATCGTCCGGCAGGCCCGCATTGCGAACCCCGCCGTCGACGTTATCCTGATGCATTTCTGGGACGGCAACAAGATGGATCTCATTCGGAAAGGCAAAACGCCCGAGGTTATCCTTAACCACGAAAAGGTGGCGACACACTACAATTTGCCATCCATCGACCTGGCGCGAGAAGTGACCGAGCGCAACAACGCCAAGGAATTCACCTGGGAACAATTTGGAGGGCTGCATCCCAATCCCTTTGGGCATGCCTTATACGCCAAAACGATCATACGCCTTTTCGATGCCGCCTGGGGCAAGCCGATACCTGCGAAGGCGCAGGTCAAATCTTATTCATTGCCTCCCAAGCCGCTTGACAAAAAAAGCTATTTTCGCGGAAAACTGGTGGACATCAAGAGCGCGGAACTCGGAGCTGGCTGGAAGATCGATCCGGCCTGGAAACCCTCCGACAACGCCGGTACCCGGCCTGGCTTCGTCAACGTCCCCATGCTGGTCGCCACTGAACCCGGGGCTACGCTGACGCTGAAGTTCGACGGCACGGCAGTGGGCATCTTCGTCGCATCAGGGCCCGACGCTGGAACGGTCGAATACCGGATCGACGGGGGACCGTTCCGTCCGCAGGACCTGTTTACGGCATGGAGCGCGACACTGCATCTCCCGTGGGCCTTTGTGTTGAAGGGCGAACTTGCGCCCGGCCGGCACGCGTTGGAGTTGCGCGTTGCCCCGACGGCGAATGCCAAAAGCAAAGGCCATGCCGTCCGCATCGCTTTCTTTCTGGTGAACTAACAATTTCAAGGAAACTGATGGCCAGAGTCGGCAAACAAAACCAGGAGGAAGTCTGAGATGAGAAGAAGCACGGGATCGTATTGGGGGCATGCCGCGTTGTTGGTTCTAAGCGTGTGCGGTTGGCTGGCAACCCAGCCGGCATTCGCCGAACCGTATTTGGTCAAGGACGGGAAACCCTGCGCCGACATCGTCATTGCCGACAAGCCCCCCCGCGGGGTGAAACTGGCGGCCGGCGAACTCCAGACCTACCTCGAAAAGATCAGCGGCGCCAAGTTGGCGATCACGAACACGCCCGGGACAAACGTCAGCGTTCATATCTACGTGGGCCGGAGCGCCTGCACGGACACGCTCAAGATTACGGACGAAGGGCTCAAGTGGGGCGCCTTCAGGATGGTCTCGGGCAAGGACTGGCTGGTCTTGCTGGGATATGACAAGGATTTCGTTGTTCCAAAATATGTTGCTCGCGATCCTGCCGATATCCTGCGGCTCAAAAAATGGGATGAGCGCACCGGCGAACATTGGGGCAATCCCTATGCGCTCGACAGGCTGTACCGGCAATACAGCGGGCAAGTGGGCGTCAGCATTTATGACGATCTCGGATCCCTGAACGCCGTCTGCGAATTCCTCCGCGGTCTGGGCGTGCGGTGGTATATGCCGGGCGATCTGGGCGAAATCGTGCCCGCGCTGAAGACGATCGCGCTGGCGCCTGTAGATAAGACGGTCCGGCCTGATTTCGGGTATCGTAATCTGGGCGACTATGCCCCCACATTTGACTTTGCCACGCGAGATGCGGGGATGTACAAATTGCATCTGGGCCTTAACTGCGCCATGGCCATTCCGGGGCCCCATGGACTAAATAATGTGAATGGCCGTGATGAGGTCAAGAAGGCACACCCGGAGTTTTACGCCAACCATCGGACCCCGGATTCTAACGACAAATATTTCGTTTCTTGTCTGTCGTCGCCGGAGTTCTGCGACTATACGGTGAAATATGCGCGCGCAGCATTCGATATTTATCCCGACCTGCAGTCTATTTCTATCTGGCCGAACGACAGCTATGGGCCCGGCAACATGTGCAAGTGCGACCTGTGTAAAGGCAAGGAGACGTCGAGTCGGGGTAACTACGGCGTGTTATCGGATTATGTCTGGGGATTTGTCGAGCGGGTGGCCCGGGAAGTGTACAAGACGCATCCGGACCGGAAAGTGATTTGTGGCGCCTATGGCGCCTATACGTTGCCTCCGGAAAAGATTGCCAAGTTCAGTCCCAATGTGATGGTCTGTATCAAGGACGAACGGCACACGTTTAATAATCCTGAAGCGCGCGCCAAGGCTCTGGAGTTCCGCAAGGGATGGGTGGGAAAGGTGGCGCCGGGTAATCTGTGCATGTACGAACATTACCTTTATGGTTCTTGGCGCCTGCCGGTTTATTTCCCCCACGCGATTGCCGAGGATCTGCGTTCTTTGAAGGGGCTTTCTCAGGGCGAGTCCATCGAGCTGCTCCAGGCGTGGCCGGCCAACAACGGCATGGCCGACCCGGGTTTCAACCATCTGAACGTATACGTGACGGCGCGTTATTACTGGGATGCGGATCAGAACATCGAGGCGCTGCTGAGCGAGTATTACGATAAGTTTTACGGGCCGGCAGCCAGGGAGATGAAAGCTTTCATCGAGTTTTCCGAGGCGAACTGGGATAAAATGTCCAGTGACGCGGCATCGGCCGGCAAGGCGTTGGAGCTTTTGGAGGCCGCGCGGAAGGCCGCCGGAGACACGGTGTACGGCAAACGCATCGCGCTCGTGGCGGACTACTGCCAGAAGTCGTTGACGGCGTTACACGACCGGCTGGCCAAGGATCGGAAGGATGTTCCACGGGCCTGCATCCCCCGGCAGCCGGCCAGCGACTCGGAAATCACGATTGACGGCCGTCTGGATGAGCCCCGATGGAATAATGGCACAGCGTACGACCTGGCCGAAGTGGAGACGGGGCAGTGCCCGTTTGGCACATCGTTCCGGGTGATCTGGGGTACCCGTGCGATCTATTTTGGGATTCGCTGTGAAGAGCCGGATATCAAGGGGCTGAACATCGCGACGACCAATACTGACGATGCCGCGATGTTCAAGGGCGATTACGTGGAGGTTCTACTGGAGCCCCAGAACCATTCCTATTATCAGATCGCGGTCAATCCGGACGGCGCAATCTTTGACGCCGACTTGAAGGGGGGAACCAACCTGGCCTGGTCTTCGAGCGCCCAGATCGCCGTGTTCAAGGGCGACACGTTCTGGAGCGTGGAAATGTGCATTCCCGTCGGCGATGCGATGGACGGCGGCGTGGACCCCATGAAATCGGTCGAGGGGTACTATCCCTCCGACTTGTACCCTTGGGCTTTCAACGTCTGTCGGCAGCGGGTGAGCAGCACCGAGACGGAACGGTCCGCCTGGTCGCCCACCGGAATGAATGCATTTCACATGCCGCTGAAGTTTGGCACACTGTCCGATGTTGCATCGAAAATCGGTTTATCGGGTTGTGTCACAGGGCGGGGCGACTACCTGTCCGACCGGAAAGCGGCGCTGGCCCTGGTCCAGGCGGGCAGCAATACGGCGGCGCTGGCGGCCTTCACAAATATGGCGGCGAGCGCATCGAGCGAGCTGCAGAAATCGGACGCATTGGCACAGGCGTTCTGGTGTGCCGATCGATTGAAGCAATACGATCAGGCGCTGGAGTTGGCGAAGACCATCCCGCTCCAGGCGATTGCCAAGAACTGCCTGATGACCCGCCTGTACGAACACGGCAAATTCAGCGAGTTGAGCGCCGATTTCAAGATGGAGGATATCGAGCGTTGGCCGATGAGCGTGCGGGGCATGGCCTTTTTCATCCGGGGCAAAGCCTTTATTCAATTGAAAGACGGACCGGCGGCGGCGGCGGACTTGAAAAGGGCGGCAGAGTATAGCCGTGACCCATGCACACGGGGGCACGCCTTGGTGCAGTTGGGCGATACATGCCGGGATCTCCTGAAAGACGATCAAAAGGCACTGGCGGCCTACGCCGAAACGATTCAGAAG
>CAIYGI010000148.1 GCA_903925685.1 uncultured bacterium | reverse complement strand
CGATCTCTTCCGCTTGCTCTTTCCCGCCAAGGGACCATGAGCAACCCCTGACACGCCGCCCGCACTCTTCTACGGCCGCACATCTTCATCGTCCTAACTTGCCTCACCTCCGCCCGCCGCCCCTATCTCACTGACCCATTAACAATCGCAAGAATAGGTGTTGACGCCAGTCAGATCATCAACATGATCTACGCCCAGATCGGCTCGGGCAATCTCAGCGAAGGCGAGAGACTGCCCACCATCAAGGAATTGACCGAGCGGCTAGGCGTCAACCCGAATACGGTGGCGAAGGCGTACCGGGTTGAAGAAGACTTGGGGTGAATCGTTGATCGGTTTTGTCGGGTTTCATGCGCTTGGCTGGCTGGTGGCGCTTGCCTCGCTTGTCTTGATGCTCGGCGGCTCCATAGTCCTGCTACGCTTCGGAAGGAGTGGTCCCCCTGCCGTTTGACAAGCAAACGCTGGAGCTGGCGTGGCAGGTCAAAGCAGGCCGGCAGTCGCAGGTGAAAGTCTGATCAGGGGAGCCCTTGCCACTCTGCGAAGCAGGTGCTCGCAACTTGTCGCGAGCCGTGTCGTCCGTCCGCTGGGAGTAATGCAAAAGTCGCGCGGCGGCTAGTGGATCTTGTTGGCCTCGCGGCGCTTTTCGATGATGGTTTCGGCGAGCGCGAAGGGAACGGCTTCGTAGTGCTCGAAGTGCATCGTGAAGGCCGCGCGGCCCTGAGAAATCGTGCGCACCGTGTTGGCGTAGCCGAACATTTCGCTGAGCGGGACAAAGGCGTGTACGACCTTGTAGTCGCCCTGTTCGTCCATGGATTCGACGCGGCCGCGGCGCTGGCAGAGCGAACCGGTGACGGCGCCCATGTAATCTTCGGGCGTGACAACTTCCACCGACATGACCGGTTCCAGCAGTTGCGGATGCGACTGTAAAAACAGCGATTTGAAGCAGGCGCGCGCGCATTCGATGAAGGCGAACTCGTTCGAGTCGACTTCGTGGAATGAGCCGTCATCCACGGTTACCCGGACATCCACCACCGGATAACCGGCGAACGGGCCATGCACCATGGCCTTGACCACGCCCTTTTCGATGGCCGGAATGTATTGCGTCGGAATGCGCCCGCCTTTGACGGCGTTGACGAATTCGAAGCCCGAGCCCGGCGGCGTCGGCTCGATGATCATGCAAACGTGCGCGTACTGGCCGCGGCCGCCGGTCTGTTTGACGTGCTTGTGCTGGCCCTTGACGGGGGTGGTGCCGGCCTCGCGATAGGCGACTTCCGGCCGTCCCACCTGTCCCACGACGGCAAACTCGCGTTTCATGCGGTCCACGAGAATTTCCAGATGCAACTCGCCCATGCCCGAGATGATCGTTTCCTTCGTCTCGTCATCGAACGACACCAGGAAGGTCGGATCCTCGTCGGCCAGGGAATGCAGGGCGTGGCCCATCTTCTCGTCCTCGGCGCGGCTTTCCGGCCGGATGCTGATGGACATCACGGGCGACGGGAACTCGATGGACTCCAGCACGATGGGATGGTCCTCGATGCAGAGCGTATCGCCGGTCTTGGTCTGCTGCAATCCGACAACGGCCACGATGTCGCCCACGCGGGCGCTTTCGATGGCCTCCTGGCGGTTGGCGTGCATGCGCAGCAAGCGGCCGATGCGCTGTTCCTTGTCCTGGGAGCTGTTGTAAATGACCTGGCCGACATTGATCTTGCCGGAGTAGATGCGCATATAGGTCAGCTTGCCCATGTGCTTATCCGACATGATCTTGAAGGCCAGCGCGGAGAAGGGATCGTTTTCGGAGTGCTTGCGTTCCTCGTTCTTCTCGTCGTGGAGGCCGATGATGGGAGCCAGATCGACGGGCGAGGGGAGATATCGGATGACGCCATCGAGCAGGTGCTGAATGCCCTTGTTCTTGAAGGCCGCGCCGCAAAATACCGGGATTACGCGCCGGTCGATCGTCGCCTTGCGGATGGTGCCCAGGATTTCCGCCTCGGTCAGCGTGGCGCCTTCGATGAATTTTTCGAGCATCGCGTCGTTCTGTTCGGCGCATTTTTCGATCAAGTTGGCGCGCCAGTGCTTGGCGGTTTCGAGCATTTCGGCGGGGATCTCGGCTTCCTCGTACGACTGGCCGCGATCCGCGTCGTGGTAATGCACGGCCTTCATGTTGATCAGATCGATGACGCCCTTGAAGTTCTCCTCCTTGCCGATCGGAATGACCATCGGCACGGCGTTGGCGCCGAGGGTGTTCTTGATTTCGGTCACGACCTCGAAAAAGTCGGCCCCGGTGCGGTCCATCTTGTTGATGAAGGCTAGTTTTGGAACGCTGTATTTCTCGCTCTGGCGCCAGACCTGCTCCGACTGCGGCTGCACGCCGCCCACGGCGCAAAACAGGCCGATCGCGCCGTCGATCACCCGCAGGCTGCGTTCGACCTCGGCCGTGAAATCCACGTGTCCCGGGGTGTCGATCAGCGTCACCCGATAGCCATCCCACATCGTGGTGGTGGCCGCGGATGTGATCGTGATGCCGCGTTCCTGCTCCTGCGGCATCCAGTCCATGGTCGCGGCGCCGTCATGCACTTCGCCGATCTTGTGGGTCTTGCCCGAGTAAAACAAAATGCGCTCGCTGCAGGTGGTTTTGCCCGCATCGATGTGCGCCATGATGCCGATGTTGCGAATGTGGTCCAGCGGTGTCGGTGTCTGCTCAGCCATACTATACTCCTTAGCCCATCTTCAAAAATGAATGCGCCCTGCGTCCGGCGCTTGCGGTGGTATGCCACGCCTTCCGCCCGGCAGGCTGCAACGGCTGCCAATGCGTGTGCAAAAGCCAAGAATTATAGTGTTCGCCAAGCGCCAATGCAAGCGCAAACGACAGCGCAAACGACACGCAAACGACACACTAGCGGGCCAGGCGCACAAGCAGCATTTCAAGCACCACCGGAGGCGGGAGGCTGCTGGTGACCAGTTTCTCGTGCGCCGCCACGGCCTGCTGGTGCTTGGTCTGCAGTTCGCAGGCGGTGAATTTGCGCGCCTGCCGCACCTCTTGCAGCAGACGGAAGGGATGCATGGCGCGCGGGCTGCGCCCGGTGGCCTGTTCAATGGCCTGTTCCGCGTCCGCCGGCAAGCCGCTCCAGACCGCCGCTTCATGGTAGCCGCCGCCCTGAACCTTCAGCCAGCCCTGGTCCAGCGCCTCGCGCAGCAGCGCCAGTTCGCGAAGATGCCGTATCAACATGCCGATCAGGCGGATCGGACTTTCCTTCTGGTACAACAACTGCCGTTCCAGGGCGATCGCCCGCGGTAAATCCTTCTGTCCCACGGCATCGTTAAGGTCCCAGGTCGGCGCCTCGCGCGCCAGCCCCACGATGGCGCGCACATCATCGGTTGTGGCCCTCTTTTTGTCGCCCACGTAAAGCGCGAGTTTGTCGATTTCGCTGGCCATCTGGCGCGTATCCGTGCCCGTGCGCGCCACCAGCAGTTGCACGACGGCCGAATCCGCCGCCACCCCGGCTTGCTCCAGCAGGGCGCGGGCGCGCGCCGTCAGGTCCGCCGCCGCCTCCTGGCCGCGCGCGGGCGGATTGAAGGCCAGTACCTTGCCTTTGCTTTCGCAAGCTTTGTAGAAGCGGGCGCGGCGGTCCATTTTGCCGCTGCTGATGACCAGCGGATTGACGTTTTCGTCCGCCGCTTCGATCCATTCCATCAGGTGTTCGAGGGCGGTTTTTACGGCTTCGCTTTTGCCCACCAGTTCGCCGCCCAGAAAATTCACGCCGCGCAGCCAGACGACCTTGCCGTCGCCCAGAAATCCACGCGTTTGCACGGCTTCCAGCGCCCGTTTGAGCGACTGCACCGCCTCGTCGCCCGTGCCGGCCGTGCCCTCGATGATTTCAAGCCCAAATGCCTGGTCGGCAGCCGGCATCAGGTCGTCCACTTGATTCCGGGCGCCCTTGCCGACCAGAAACTCGTCTTCACCCCAAAACAGATAGACCGCTTTGGCCGCTGCGTTCATCTTCGCTGCCCCCGATTACGGGACTTGCTCCGCCGTACCGTTAGCGGATAGGCTTGTCCGGCAGCAGGATACCTGTTCCAAGCCGCTGATGACAAGCCGCAACAGATCAGGTTGTTTAGACTGTAGGCTGTTAGAATGAAAGTCAAATGACCGGCAGCATCGAAATTGCCAATCGCCAGCGGGCGCTGCGCGTGGATCTACGCGCGGCGCGCCGGCTGCTTGAATTCTTTCTGGCCTGCGCCGCGCGCCAATTGCCGCAGGGTTTGCGCTGGGGCGGCGTGACGGCGCTGCTGGTGGACGATGCCGCCATTCGGCGCTGCAAGCTGGCGACATTCGGACGCGACGAGGTGACCGACGTGATTTCGCAGGCCTATTCGCCGTCGCCCATCGAGGCGGCTGGATTGCGCGCGGGAGAAATGGTCATCAACGCCCAGCGTGCCCGCGAGCTGGGTCCGCGCCACGGCGGCGCGGCGCGCGAACTTGCGCTCTACCTGGCGCATGGGGTGGATCATTTGACGGATGCCGACGATGCCACGCCTGTCTTGCGGCGCCGCATGCGCAGGCGCGAACTGCGTTGGTGCGCCGCCGCCGGGCGCGCCGGACTGTTGCAGCATCTGCTGCGAAGCGAGGCCCCGTGCTGATCGCCAAAACGGAATCTATCGCGCTGCGCATCGAGCCGTTTTCCCGGACCTCGCACGTGATCGCCTGGCTGGCTCCCGATGTCGGACGCTTCGCCACGCTGGCCAAGGGCGTCCAGCGCCGCCGCAGTCCTCTGCAGGGGCAGTTCGATCTTTTCTACACCTGCGAAGCTCTATACTACACCCGCGCCCCGCGCGGGCTGCACATTCTCAAGGAATGCTCGATTGTCAATCCGCGCCAGGGATTCCGCGACGACTGGCGCAAGACGACCGCCGCCTCCTACTTTTGCGATCTGGTGGAGCGCCTTTGCCCCCCCGGACCAGGACATGCCGGGATGTACCGCCTGCTGGAACGTACGCTGGACGATTGGGAAGTGCGCGCTCCCACGCCGGCGACCTTGGTCTGGGCCGAGTTGCGCGCACTGGAAGAATCCGGCTTTGCCCCGCGGCTTGACTGCTGTACCGCCTGCGCCACGCCGATCAACGGCGCTGCCGCGCCGATCTTTGCGCCGGATCGCGGCGGTCTGCTTTGCAACCGTTGCGTGACGCCCGGTGAAGAGCGAACGGCGATGCCGCCCGATGTGCTCGCCATGCTGCGCGCCTGGCAACGCGATGCCACCCCCGACATGGTGCGCCGCACCGCCTGTCAGCCTGCCCAGGAGCAGGCGGCGGCCCGCCTGCTGGGCGCATTCTTGACCTATCACCTGGATCCGCTGCCATCCGGCCGCGCCATCGCCCTTGGTCTTTTGCGCGAGGGAGCCAGGGCATGAACAAGCTGTGTATATTCGTTGGCGTGACGGTTTTTGGCTGGCTTGGATGGTGGATAGGCAACAAGGTCGGATTCATGACCGCCTACCTGCTCAGCGGCCTCGGGAGCATGATCGGAGTCTATGTCGGCTGGCGCATCAACCGCGATTATTTTGACTGACTCACTGATCGACAAAGTGCCGAACGAGATAAGAGCAATGACCGGGAAGCAGGCTTAAGGACTCACTTGGGCTTGCGACGCCGTTCCAGTTCTTCGACATCCACTTTATCCTTGCTTCGTCCGGTTGCGGATTTATTCATGACCAAATCCTCGTAGCCGATAAAGGGCACGTCAATGTCATCGAGTTGGATTATCTGACGCCGGTCGTAGGCGGCATCGAAGGCAACGCCCGAAATGGCGTTCATAACCTGAAGCTTCAGCGGCTCTTGTCCGACCTCCACAATGCTCTTAGGTATGAGAAAAGCCGCGGGATCAACATCGTCTTTCGAGAAACCGAATTCGTAAAACACATTGGCGACATCTTTCGCCGTTTGCGGATCCAAGGCAATGAATATATCAAGGTCGCCTGTGTAACGGGGATAACCGTGGACGGCAACCGCATATCCGCCAACCACCAGATGGCGAACCTTATGCTTGGCGAGCAATGCCAAGAAATCTCGAAAGTCTTTGTGTAGCATAGCCCGGCCCTACGAAGTTGGCCCGTAAAAACTCGACGGCCTCAATACGCCTTTGCGGCGAAGCACGAAGCCAGTCAGCTCCGTCCGTACGTTCGGATTCCAGCGCCCTTACACGAGGCTTTCCACGATTAAACAGAAAAATTCTATCGCATGTGCTATCACTGGCGACATTCATGCAATAAGTATTGCACAACAGATCAGAATCCGCCATCCATAAATCGCATGGAATGCCGTAGGTTGTATATATGCGGGCTTTACCGGTTCAACCGCCGCTGCAGGGCGGCCAGTTCGTCGCGCAGCGACTGCGGGAGCCGGTCGCCGAACTTATTGTAGTACTCGGCGATGTCGGACGATTCCTGCTTCCAGCCCTCGATGTCCACCGACAGCAGTTCGCGCATGTCGGTTTCCGACATATCGAGGCCGCTGCGGTCGATAGCGTCGGCGGTGGGCAGAATCCCGATCGGCGTCTCGACCGCCTTGCCGGCGCCGTCCACGCGCTCGCAAATCCACTTCAGCACGCGGCTGTTGTCGCCGTAGCCGGGCCAAAGCCACTTGCCGTCGGCGTTCTTGCGGAACCAGTTGACGAAAAAGACCTTCGGCAGTTTGACGCGCTCGGTGCGTCCGACCATGGAGAGCCAGTGGGCGAAGTAATCGCCCATGTGGTATCCGCAGAAAGGCAGCATTGCGAAGGGGTCGCGCCGCAGCACCCCGACCTTGCCCAGCGCGGCGCTGGTGGTCTCCGATCCGCACGACGAACCCATGAAAACGCCGTGTTCCCAGTTGAAGGCTTCGTTGACCAGCGGGATGCGCGAGGGACGGCGGCCGCCGAAGAGGATGGCCGACAGCGGCACGCCTTCCGGCTTTTCCCAGTCGGGATCGATCACAGGGCACTGCGCCGCGGGCGCCGTGAAGCGCGCATTCGGATGGGCCGCCTTGCGCCCGCAATCCGGCGTCCAATCCTTGCCCTCCCAGTCGATTGCCTTGGCGGGCGCCGGCACATCCATGCCCTCCCACCAGACATCGCCTTCGGGGGTCAGCGCCACGTTGGTAAAGATCGTGTTGCGCTCGATGGTGCGCACGGCGTTGGGATTCGAATTGCTCGACGTGCCCGGCGCAACGCCGAAGAACCCGAACTCGGGGTTCATCGCGTAGAGCCGCCCGTCCTCGCCCACGCGGATCCAGGCGATGTCGTCGCCCAGGCAGCGCACGCTCCAGCCCGGCATGGTGGCCTGGAGCATGGCCAGGTTGGTCTTGCCGCAGGCGCTTGGGAAGGCCGCCGCGAGGTAATGCTTTTTGCCCTGCGGCGAGGTGATCGACAGGATCAGCATGTGCTCCGCCAGCCAGCCCTCCTTGCGGGCCAGCACCGACGCGATGCGCAGGGCAAAGCACTTCTTGCCGAGCAGGGCGTTGCCGCCGTAGCCCGAACCGTAGGACCAGATCGCGCCCTCGTCCGTAAAATGAACGATATGCTTCTTGGCGGGATCAGGTTCGCAGGGCCATGGCGTATCCTTTTGCCCCGGTTCCAGCGGCGCGCCGATGGAGTGCAGGCAGGGAATGAATTCGCCGTCGCCCAGCTTGTCCAGCACGGCCTGTCCCATGCGGGTCGCGATGCGCATGTTGACGACGACATAGGGCGAATCGGTCAGCTCAATGCCGATTTTGGCGATCGGCGAATGCAGCGGACCCATGGAAAAGGGAATTACGTAAAGCGTGCGGCCGCGCATGCAGCCCTTATACTGCTTTGTCAGGTGTTCCTTCATGGCGGCGGGCTCGGACCAAAGGTTCGTCGGGCCGGCATCGTCCTTTTTCTCCGAGCAGATGTAGGTGCGATCCTCGACGCGCGCCACGTCGCTGGAGTGCGAGCGCGCCAGGAAACAACCTGGGTGGCGCTCCTGGTTCAGGGGTGTGAAAGTGCCGGCATTGACCATCTCGGAGCACAGACAGTCATATTCGGCCTGCGAGCCGTCGCACCATGACACCTCTTCCGGCTGGCACAAGCGCGAAATTTCGTCCACCCACGCGGTCAGTTTGCGGTTCATCGTCGGCGCTTTGTTCATATTCGCTGCTCCTGGTGTTGCGGGCGTCCGGCGGTCCGGAGCGCGCGTCATGGTTGTTGTCCCCAAACCCCGCCTCCCACGCGAAAGCAGGGTCCCTCTACGACGGTGGAGGCGTGACTTTATCGTGTGCCGGGGCGGCTGACAATCAGAAAAGTTATGGAACGAGGCAGTGCTTGCCGCGTCCGATCAAGTCGGCGCGGCCGAGCCGGAGCAGCACGGCGCGGGCGCGGATTTGAAACTCGGGCAGGTGACAGAGCAGCAGGGCGCGCTGGTCGGCCTTGTCGGCGTCGCTGCGCGCCACCGCCACCGGCGCCCCGGTCAGTGGATCGATCCCTGTATAATACATCGCCGCGGCCAGGGTCAGGGGGCAGGGATAGTAATCCTGCACCTGTTCCGGCTGCAAACGCGCCGCTTTGAGATGCAGGGCAAGCGTCAGCATGTCTTCCAGTGTGCAGCCGGGATGACCGCTGATGTAGTACTCGACCACCGGCTGCTGCGTTTTGTTGGCCTTCTCGGCAGCGCCTTTGTAACGCCGCATAAAGGCCTCTTGAACGGCGGCCGGCGGCTTGCGCATGACGGCCAGCACCTTGTCCACGGCATGTTCAGGCGCGGTTTTGAGGCGGCCGCCGGTGTGATGGGATAGCAGCGCTTCGAGCGTGCCGGGCACGGCATCGTCCTGCGCGAGGGCCAGGTCGCTGCGAATGCCGCTGGCGACGAAGACATGACGCACCCCGGGCACGGCGCGCGCGGCGTGCAGCAACTCGCGCCAGGCCCGCGGATCGGCGTCGAGGTCGGGACAAATCCGCGGCGTCAGGCAACTCGATCGTGCGCAGGGCGCCGGCCGGCGGCAGCGGGTGCCGTACATGTTGGCCGTCGGTCCGCCGAGGTCGCTCAGTGTGCCGTGAAATCCCTGCGCCGACTGAACGCGCGCAATTTCGGCCAGAATGCCGGCGCGGGAACGGGAGACGATGGTCTTGCACTGATGCAGAGCCAGGGCGCAGAAGGCGCAGCCGCCGTAGCAGCCGCGGTGGGTCGTGATCGAGTCGCGGATCATTTCAAAGGCCGGAATGCGCGCGGCGCCGTAGGCCGGGTGCGGGCGGCGGGTGTAGGGCAGGGCGTAGAGGGCGTCCATTTCCGCCGGGGATAGCGGCGCGGCGGGCGGATGAACAATCAGCCAGCGTGCGCCATGACGCTGGGCGAGCGGGCGCGGGGAAGAGGCCGTGGCGTTGCGGTGGATGGCGGCGGTCATCGCGGCAAAAGCCAGTCGTCCGGCCTCCGTTGGCGCGGCGACGGTGTCGAAGTCGGGAAGCTCTGTTTCCGTGTGGGCGGGTTCTGGACCAGCCGCATTTATGGAGGGCGGGGTTCTGTCCCGACCATTTTCTCCCGACCGCAAACCGGCGGTGCCGGGAATGCCGTCGAGCGGCGCGCCGCGCCGCAGGCGGGCGACGATTTCAGCGAGCGCCCTTTCGGCCATGCCGTAGACCAGCAGGTCGGCCTTGGCATCCAGCAGGATCGACCGGTGAACCTTGTCGGTCCAATAATCGTAATAGGGGAAACGCCGCAGCGAGGCTTCCAGCCCGCCGAGAATCACGGGCACGCCGCGGGCGATCTGGCGGGCACGGGCGGTGTAGGCAATTGTGGCGTTGGGCGGGCGCCGTTCGGCGAGCGCCGGTGGCAGATAGGGATCGTCGCGCCGGCGTTTACGCATCACGGTCAGACGCGCGAGCTGGCTGTCGAGGTTGCCGGCGGTTATGCCCCAGAAGAGGCGCGGGGCTCCGAGGACGCGGAAGGCCGCGGGGTCGCGCAGGTCCGGCGCGGCAATCACGCCGACGCGCAGTCCTAGCGACTCCAGAAAGCGGCCGATCAGCCCGGCGCCAAAGGCGGGGTGATCGATGTAAGCGTCGCCGGTGACAACGATCGCGTCGCAGGCATCCCACCCCCGCGCGTCCATCTCCTCGCGTGAAAGCGGTAGCGGCGGGTGCGGGCCGGATGTCGGGCGTATGATGCGCATGGGCTTATCGTAGCAGATTGCGGTTGGGTTGGACTAAAACAAGGGTCAAGTGTAGAGTGAGTTGCAAATATAGTCTCGGGCATTCATCTTGAGGTCCAGAAACCGTGAACGTGGCCGAATTCATAGCAAAGTGGAAAAAAGCGGAGTTGAAGGAGCGATCCGCCGCGCAGGAGCATTTCATTGACCTTTGCCGGCTGGTCGGGCATCCGACGCCAGCCGAGGCCGATCCGAGCGGCGCGACGTTCTGCTTCGAGAAGGGCGCGGCCAAGCAAAGCGGCGGTGACGGCTTCGCCGACGTGTGGAAGAAAGATTTTTTCGGCTGGGAGTACAAATGCAAACACAAGGACCTTGCCGCCGCTTATAACCAGTTGCTTTTGTATCGCGATGCGCTGGCAAGTCCGCCGCTTCTCGTGGCGTGCGACCTCGACCGGATCATCGTCCATACGAACTTCACCAAGACGGTTTCCGCGACTCACGAAATACCGCTCGACCAACTCGGCGAGCCGCGCAGTCTGGAAATCCTGCGGGCCGTGTTCTTTGACCCGGAGAAACTACGCCCCGGCAAAACCAGCGAGGCGATTACCCAGGAGGCGGCGCAACAGTTCGCCGGCATTGCGGAGTCCATGCGCAAGCGCGGTATTGAATCCGGCCATGTGGCGCACTTCCTCGACCGGATTGTCTTCTGTCTCTTCGCCGAGGACATCGGACTTTTGCCGGACCAGATTTTCACGCGCATCGTGGACAAGGCCTTGGCCTCCGAAGCTATAGCGCAGAAGGAAGGCGGCGTGGGCGGTCGCTTTCAACGACTAATCTCCGGGTTGTTCGAAGCCATGGCGAAGGGCGGCGAGTTCGGCCTTGAGAATATCCGGCATTTCAACGGCAACCTGTTCGACGCCGTAACCTGCCCGGAGGTGACGTCCGACGAAGTGAAGCGTATTGCCGACGCATCCCGACTGGATTGGAGCGCGGTTGACCCCTCGATTTTCGGAACACTCTTCGAGCGCGGTCTTGACCCCGCGAAACGCTCGCAACTCGGCGCGCACTTCACCGGCAAAGAAGAAATTAAAATACTGGTCGATGCGGTTGTGATGCAACCGTTTCGCAAGGAATGGGCCGAGGTCCGCCAGATCGTGGAGAGCGTGCTCACCACGGGCAAGAAGAAACCGGGCACTGTCCCGGTCAAGCCACTGACGGAATCCGCGCTACGCAAGGCGAAAGGCGAGGCGGAAAGCATGCTTTATCAGTTTCTATTCCGACTTCAGACGGTGAAAGTTCTCGATCCGGCATGCGGTTCCGGCAATTTTCTTTACGTGACCTTGCAGGAGCTGAAAGACCTCGAAAAGACGGTCATCGTCTATTCCATGGAGAAAGGACTCGGCTCCTTTCTGCCCATGGTCGGCCCGTGGCAACTCTACGGCATCGAGATTAACCCCTACGCTCATGACTTGGCGCAGATGACCGTCTGGATTGGCTGGTTGCAGTGGATTCGGTTCAACGGTTTCGGCTCGCCGCAGGATCCCATCCTGCGCGCAATGGAAGGCAACTTCCAGTGCCGCGACGCCATCCTTGACCTGTCCGATCCGGCGAACCCGAAAGACCCCGACTGGCCAAAGGTGGACTTCGTTGTCGGCAATCCGCCGTTTCTCGGCGGGAACCGCATCCGGCAGGAACTTGGCGACGCTTACGTTGACGCCCTCTTCCGCCAATACGCCGGCAGGGTTCCGGCGTTTGCCGATCTGTGCTGCTATTGGTTTGAAAAGGCCCGCGCCCACATCGAGAAAGGCGGATGCAAACGCGCCGGCCTGCTCGCCACCCAAGGCATACGCGGCGGCGCAAATCGGGAAGTTTTGAAACGCATCAGGAAAACCGGGGACATCTTCTGGGCGATCTCGGACAGAGATTGGATTCTGGATGGCGCGACCGTCCACGTCAGCCTTGTCGCGTTCGGTGGTGGCGCAGACGAAAGCCACATTCTCGACGGACAACCAGTGTCCCGGATCAATCCCGACTTGACCGCTTCCGCCGACATCACGACCGCCACAGTCTTGAAGGAAAATACCGGGATTTGCTTCATGGGGCCATCGCCCAAAGCCCCGTTCGACATTGATGGGGACACGGCGCGATCCATGTTGTCCGCCACAGGCAATCCCAACAATCGCCCGAACTCGGACGTGGTGCGGCCCGTTGCGAGCGCTGTGGACCTTGTTCGCGGTTCGCGGGGCTGTTCGACGATCGATTTTGCTCTTATGTCGATTGAGGAAGCCTCGCTATACGAAGCGCCGTTTGAATATGTGAAAAGAGTGGTATTGCCAACACGTCAAACCCGCCGCGATGATTACCGCGGGTGCTGGTGGCAATATGCGCGGCCCAGACCTGAAATGCGTTCCGCTCTGAAAGGATTTGCGCGTTACATCGCCACGCCGGCCGTCTCTAAGCATCGTATTTTCGTATGGATAGATCCGGCGTATCTCTGTAATCAGGGAACATTGGTTTTCGCCCGTGACGACGACTATTTCTTCGGCATTCTGCATTCGCGAATCCACGAGATATGGTCACGCGCGCAAGGCACGCAACTGCGCGAGGAGGAGAGCGGCTGCCGCTACACGCCGACGACCAGTTTCGAGACCTTCCCGATGCCGTGGCCGCCGGGTCAGGAACCGAAGACCGATCCGCGCTACTCAGCGATTGCCGACGCAGCCCGCGCCCTCGTCGAAAAACGTGACATCTGGCTTGCAGGCACAGACCCCAGCAACAAGAAACCGCGCACCCTAACGGCACTCTACAACGCCCGCCCCACATGGCTCGCCGACGCCCACGCCCGCCTCGACAACGCCGTCGCCGCCGCCTACAACTGGCCGGCAACCCTTCCAGAAGCCCAGATTCTTGAAAACCTGCTTGCGCTGAACATGAAGGCCGTGAGTGCAGACACGGAGGAGACGCAATGAGACTGCCGGGAGCAGAAAAAGCCGTGGTATCCGCAGCCAAGATTGTAAACTATCTTCTTTCCCCGACCCATCGGGCGGGCAAGAGCAAGGCAAAGTTCTTCAGCGCCTACGGGTTTTCGGCGAATCAATGGCAGGAAATGGAAAAGGCTCTGCGTCGCCACGCGATGGAAAACGATGTGTGTGAGCAGGAGCAGACCGAGTTCGGCATTCACTTTGTGGTTGATGGCCCAATGCGTGCTCCAAGTGGTTTGAACTTGAATGTCCGATCCGTATGGTTTATTGATACAGACGGCTGGACGCCACGGTTCGTGACGGCTCACCCGTTGCGGAGGGTAGAAACATGATTAAAGAACTGGATGATGTGGTCTTAAGTGTTGACCTGCCCGAGAAGGGGATGACCAAGGGGGATCTGGGCACGGTCGTTCTCGTTCACGAAGGTGGAGTTGGATATGAGGTCGAGTTCACGGCGCTCGATGGCGAGACGCTTGCCGTCGTGACGTTGTCCGCCCATCAAGTTCGGCCGGCGCGTCATCAGGAGATCGCGCATGTACGCGATCTCGTACTTGCGTAAACAACGGAGTGGCAGGCGATTCGTCGGTATCCATGAACAATTGCGATGTGTGCGGAAATGCGACCTTTCGCCGAAAGCAGGTGGAGGAAGTCTTTAACATCGAAGACCATCTCGTGATGGTGGAGGGCGTTCCCGCCCGAGGATGCGACCGTTGCGGCGATGCCACGTTCGACCGGCAAACCACCGAAAGCATTCGCCGCATGGTCCATGGCGTAAATCGCCCGACACGGCATGTGAACATGGACGTGTTAGCGTTCGCCTGAGGATCGGCGCCCGCCCAACCTGGCTCGCCGACGCCCACCTCGACACTGCCGTCTTCGCCGCCTACGACTGGCCGGCAGACATGGACGACGACCGGATCCTTGAGAAGTTGCTCGCCTTGAACGCCGCAAGGCGAACGACGATGGACAACCAACCATTGGAGCAACGAAAGTGAAGCAGTCGGGACAAAAGGCGGATGAATACCGCGACGCTGCGGACAACGAGAATACGGAGACAATTCTCGAATACATGACCGGCATGCCCTGGTAGGGGCGATACGGATCAAGGGTCATCAGAGCAATTGTCCAAGTGGTCCGAACCCAACGCCCGTCGCGGGCCACGGTGCGCCGGTGGGGCAGAAAATAGGAGTCAAGGCTTCACAAGGCCCAACTTCACGAGAATCAAAGCGCCGATAACGGTTATCAAGATTCCGCCAATGAAGGCGCCAGCCACCCAGACCTTGACTGCCTCCCAACGACTCTTCTGCTTCCAATCCACCAGTGCCGGAACACTGTCTTGAATCTGTTCATGGACCGCTTGCAGTTCATCAATGGACGCTTTGTACTGGGCATCTTCGGTCAGTAAGTCCCTGGCCTTTGCTTTCCGCAACTCGGCAATTTCCCGGCACGTCTTCTCAATTCTCGTTCGCAACTTCGGATAGTAGTCCGGTATCACGGCCGTGATGCATTCTTGTGAGTAAGGGGCCAGAGCCCTCGTGATTTGGTTCCGAATATCGTCTTCAGCGTTCAGCGGGTGTTCACGCCGCCAGACAACAAATGCCGGAATGCTATTCTCAATCTGTTCGTAGATGCCGAGCAATTCGTCAATTGCCGCCCGATACTTGGCGACTTCCACCAGTAGGTCCTTGCCTTTGGCAATGTCCTTGGCCCCACGGATTGACGCGATTTCCCAGCACGTCTGATCTATGCGCGGGCGCAGTTTCGGATAATACTCCGGCAGAACCGCCGCGATGCACTCGTGCGAGTAGTGTTCAAGCGTCTTCGTGATCCGATCCCGAATGCACACGCTGAACCAATCGGCGGCGTCGAAGAAAGCCCGGTACTCGTGACCAATGGCCTTGTCGAAGGATTGGGGAATGTAGTCTGGCAGCTTGGCGTCCGCTTCGCCATTCAGCCCCAATTCAGACGCTTTCGCCCGAATGATATGCTCGAACCCGTTCCGCAACTCCATGACCGGCTGAACGAAGTCCAGAAACTCCGGGTCGAACTCTTCCGCGCAAAGGAAAACACACTTGGCGTGATTGTGGATTTCGACAAGCCGCGTCCACTGGTCAGCGTACGGAGAGGTGACGCTATGCGCCGGGTTCGATAGCATGCCCAAACCTCACGGAAGCGGCGTGTTCAGAACCTTTGCCCGGAACTGTTCGAAATCCCGGTCGGTCCAAATCCGCCCCGTGGATACGCGCATGCTGCCCCGAAAGCGTCGGCCTTCTTTCAATACGAGGTCAACCGTCTTCTGCGTAACCGGTTTCGCCGAAGGGAAATCACTTGTCAGAACGTCCCGCCAGCCATGGAGTTTCATCCTCGCTGCTCCTTTGCCATACCACGTAACTTTCGCCTTGCCACGCTCAAAAAACGGGCGGAGTTATACCGTCCGTGACAGTAATCCACAACCTCCAAAAACGCCCACGTCGCCCATGTCCGAGAGTCAAAAGGCATTGCACCGTCACGCCCTCGCATCTTTATTCTGTAATTTTGCACCACTCGCGGAAATTATGTCAACACGGAATTTACAGCGACTGGGGTTCAGGGCTGAAAGCCCCAACATGAGACGCTAGGCGACTCATCCCATACGCAGGATGATAATATCAAATCATGTCCGGGATGCAACAAGTTTTTTCGGCAAGTTTTTTGGCAGCCAGCAACTGCGCGCCGTGTACTGGTTTTGCGCTCCGCTTGACCTCGATCACTGCCGCTTGTCGCCGGTCTTGGTCGAGTACGACCAAGTCGAACTCCTCATCGCCGACCCGTTAAATATGCACCAAGAGTATACTAATCGCCATGCCCCGTGCAACACTATCCATTCACTGCTCCCATGAAAATCCTCCGCGCCGCAACGGATTTTCATGGGAGGGTTGGAAATTTGGAAAGCTGCTTCGAGAAAAGAGTTTGACGTTCAAGGAACCGTTGCTTACTTTAACCGTAACCCTGTTCAATGGATGGGCAGGCACAAGCTAACCACACACGCGAGGAGTAGCGCGATGAACAAACGGATGGGCATTCTTCTGATCACGGTTCTGGTGGCGTCGGGCGCCGGCAACGGCTGGGCGTTGTTTGGCAAGGCGACGACGGAGACCGAATCCGGCAACGCCAAGATGAACCTCGGCGAATACAAGGGGCTCAAGAAGGCCATCGGCTGCAAGGAGTTCGAGAATCAGGCCGGCTGGCACGGACAATGGGAGATCGGCAACAACCTCTCCATCATGCTTGAATCGGCGTTGTTCGATTCCGGCCGCTTTGTGATTGTCGAGCGCGAAAAATTGAAAGACGTGATCGCCGAGCAGGATCTGGTCGCCAGCGGCCGCGCGGCCAAGGCCAAGGATGTGGCGCAGACCGGTAAAATCCGCCCGGCGCGCTACATTGGCACCGGGGCCGTGACCGAGGTCGAGGAGTCCCAATCGGGCGGCGGCGGCGGCATCAGCATCCGCGGCATCAGTCTCGGCGGCAAGAGCGAGAAGGCCCAGGTGACGGTGATCGTCAAACTGATCGACACCACCACCAGCGAGATCGTGGCCAAGGAGCGCATCGTCGGCAAGGCCAGCCACTCGGGCGTCAACGTCGGCGTCAGCGTGGCGGGTGTGAGCACCGAACTGGGCGGCTTCAAGAAAACCCCGCTCGGACAGGCGGCCCAGGACTGCATCAACCAGGCGGTCGTGTTCATCGCCAAGAAAATGGAAGAATTCCCCTTCGAGGGCAACGTTGTCAAGGTTACCGACGGAGGCCAGGTCATCATCAACCGCGGCTCCGAGTTCGGCGTCGAGACTGGCCAGGCGCTCGTCATGGCCACCGAGGGCCAGGCGTTGACCGATCCCTCCACCGGCGAACTGCTCGGGAAAGAGGAAGGCAAGCTGATCGGCAAGCTGAAGGTTGCCAAGGTTCTCGACAAGGTTTCCTACTGCGACGTCGTGGAAGGCAGCAAGGCGCCCGCCGCTGGCACGGTAGTCAAGGCCTCGAAGTAGCGTTCCGCTCTTCATGGCGCAAAAGAAACAGCGTTTGGATATTCTTGTAGCGGCGCGCGGGCTGGCGCCGAGCCGTGAACAGGCGCAGCGCTTGATTCTGGCGGGCGCGGTGCTGGTCAATGGACAGCCCGCGCTCAAGGCGGGGCAGGGTTACGCCGGGGATGTCGCGATCGAAGTCGCCGCGGCGCCGCGCTTCGTTGGGCGCGGCGGCGATAAGCTGGAGGCGGCCTTCGCACGCTTTGGCCTGGATGTGCGCGGTTTGATTTGTCTGGACGTGGGCGCCTCGACGGGCGGCTTTACCGATTGTCTGCTGCAACATGGCGCAGCGCGCGTATATGCGGTGGACGTCGGCCATGGGCAACTGGACTGGCGGTTGCGTCAGGACCCGCGCGTCGTTGTGCATGAGGGGATCAACGCCCGCCAGCTCGATCCGGCGCTTTTTCCGGAACCGCCGTCTTTCGGCGTGGTGGATGTATCGTTCATCTCCTTGACCCTGGTTTTGCCCGCGGTAACATCGGTGCTGCCGCCGGGGGCGGGGCTGGTGACGCTGATCAAGCCGCAATTCGAAGCCGGGCGCGCGGAAGTGGGGCGGGGCGGGGTGGTGCGGGACGAAGCCGTGCGCCTTGCGACGATCGAGCGTGTGCGCTCGACCCTGGCGGCGCGGCTGCCGCTGGAATGGCGGGACGGGATGGACTGTCCGGTCCATGGGCCGGCGGGCAATATCGAATATCTGGCCTACTGGCAGGTGAAGAGGTGAAGACGTCATGAAATGCATTGGACTGATGGCCAACGACCGGAAACCGCGCGCCGCGGAGGCCTTGGCGCGGCTATGCGACTGCGCATCGGCGCGAGGCTTCAGGCTGCTGGCTAACGAGCCGACGCGCCGCTTGCGGGGCGCCGATCCGTCCCTTGGCGTGCTCGATGCGGCCAGTCTCGCCAAACTGGACGCAATTGTCGTGTTGGGCGGGGACGGCACCATGCTGCGCGCGGTGCGCGAGTTGAACGGGCTCGATGTGCCGCTGATGGGCGTGAACATCGGCGGCCTGGGCTTCATGACCAGCGTGGCCGAGGCGGACATGGAACGCGCGCTGGACTGCCTGCGCCAGGATGCAGTTACGACTTCCACCAGGACGGTGCTCGATGTCATGGCGCGGCGCGGCGGAGAGCCGCTGGCAGCGTTCCGGGCGCTTAACGAGGTGGCATTGACCACTGGCACGCGGCGCGTGATCACGCTGAGCGTGCAGGTGGACGATGAACCGATGGGGGAGATTACGGGCGACGGGCTGATAGTGGCGACACCCACCGGCAGCACGGGCCATTCGCTTTCGGCCGGCGGTCCGGTCTTGACGCCGAATGCCCCGGCATTGGCGGTGACGGGGATTTGCACGCATACCCTGAGCGCGCGCCCGCTGGTGGTGCCGGATTGTTCGATCATTCGTGTGATTGTGTCGGTCGCATCGGGCGATGTCTATTGCACGACCGACGGACAGGTCGCACGTACCCTGAGGGCTGGCGACGAAGTGGTCGTGAAAAAGAGCGCGCAGAGCGTGCGCTTCCTGCACTTGCCGGGATACAGTTGGTTCGACGTCTTGCGCCAGAAACTGCATTGGCGGGGTTCGGTAACGGCGCCGGTGTAGGGTGCATGACTGAGAGCGCGGGGGTTCGCAGATGGAATTGACAGGCCGGGTGGCGTTGGTGACAGGTGGCGCCGTGCGCATCGGACGGGCGATCGTGGAAGCGCTGGCCGCGCGGGGGTGCGGCGTTGCGATCCACTATCGCAGTTCCGCAACCGAGGCGCGCGTTCTCGCGGCGGCCGTACGGGCGGCGGGCGGTCGGGCCTGGGTGGTGAGGGGCGCGCTGAACGGAGCGGCGGATGGAGCGCGCCTGCTGCGGCGGGCGCGGCGCCTGGCGGGGCGGCTGGACATTGTGGTGAACAATGCCGCGCGCTATTCCCGCTTTCCCCTGCGCGAGACCACGCCGGCGGCGCTGGCGGCCGAGTTCGGCACGAATCTCTTTGCGCCCTTCGGATTGACCAGCGCTTTTGCGAACCAGGGCGGGCGCGGGGTGGTGATTAACCTGCTCGACCGTCGTATTGCAGCCAATCAACCCGGCGCCTGCGTTTACACCCTGACCAAAATGGCGCTGGCGGAATTTACGCGCCTGGCAGCCCTGGAATTGGCGCCGCTGATCCGCGTGAACGCCGTGGCGCCGGGGCCGGTGCTGCCGCCGCCGGGAAAGGGCGAGTCCTGGTTGCGCGAAAAGGCGGGCGTCATACCGCTCGGAGCGCGTCCGACCGCGGCGCAGGTGGCGGAAGCGGTGCTGGCCCTCGTGCGGATGGAGAGCGTCACCGGGCAGGTGCTGTATGTCGATGGCGGCCAGCATTTGCTTTAAATGAAAACGCGCTTGTCTTTGCAGGCCGGCAACGCTATACTCGCTTTTTCAACGCAGCATACAGATGAGGACACGATGAAGAAGGAAGGCCATCCTGAGTACGGCGATGCGGCGGTCACCTGCGTTTGCGGGGCCACGTACAACATTCGTTCGACGGTTAAGAAGATGCACGTAACCGCCTGTTCCGCCTGTCACCCGGCTTACACGGGCCGTGCCACGATGCTGGACACGGCCGGACGCGTGGAACAGTTCCGTCGTAAATACGCCAAGAAGGCTTAGCGCTTTCGCAGCGGGCCAGGGTGTCCTTGATGGACGCGCCTGGCCCTTATTGTGTCCAAATATGATTGACCGCGCCTATATCGACCAGTTGAATGCGCGGGTGGCGGTGCTGGAGATGCAGCTGGCCGATCCGGCCACGCCGTCCAATCCCGCCCGTTTCAAGGCGGTGGTGCTGGAGCATGCCCATTTGCGGCGGGCCCTGGCGAAGGCCGGCGAATTCGTCAAGGCCGAACAGGATCTGGCCGCGGCGCGCGAACTGGCGGACGACGCGAATGCCGACGCCGGGCTCAAGAGCCTGGCGGCGGACGAGATTGCGGCGCTCGAACCGCGCGTGCCGGCGCTGGCGCGGGAGTTGATGATTGCCCTGCTGCCGCCCGATCCGGTCGAGACCCGCAATGCCATCCTGGAAATCCGCGCCGGAACCGGCGGCGAAGAGGCGGGACTTTTTGCCGGCGATCTTTTTCGCATGTACACCCGCTACGCCGAGCGGCGCGGTTGGAAGGTGAACCTGGTGGATGCGGCCGCCTCCGATCGCGGCGGCTACAAGGAAGTCGTGGCCATGATCCAGGGCGTTGGCGCCTATGGCGTGCTGCGTTACGAGGGCGGCGTACACCGCGTCCAGCGCGTGCCCGTGACCGAGGCGGCGGGCCGCATCCACACCTCCGCCGCGACGGTGGCCGTGCTGCCCGAGGCCGAGGAAGTGGACGAGATCGCGATCCCGGCGGAAGAACTGCGGATCGACATCTTTTGCTCGTCCGGGCCCGGCGGGCAAAGCGTGAACACAACCTATTCGGCCGTGCGCGTGACGCATCTGCCGACGGGACTGGTGGCGCAAAGCCAGGACGAGCGTTCGCAGCGGCAGAACAAGGAAAAGGCCATGGCCGTGCTTAAGGCGCGCCTGCTCGATCAACGCCGGCGCGAAGAAATGGAAAAGGGCGGGGTGGCCCGCCGCGACCAGATTCGCACCGGCGACCGCAGCGAAAAGATCCGCACCTATAACTTTCCCCAGAACCGGCTGACCGATCACCGCATCAACCTGACGCTCTACAGCTTGAACCGGGTGATCGAAGGCGACCTGGACAATCTGCTGCAGGCCCTGCGCGAAGACGATCTGAGTTCCAGGCTCCGCGCCCAGATGAACCAGGCCTGAACTTGACTTTGCCTCTGCCTTCGGTTTACTACAGCTTCATGGAAAGCATAGTCGAAGCCGTGACATGGTACGTGGCCTTTCTTTTCTCGGTCACTGCGCACGAGGCGGCGCATGCCTGGTGCGCCAAGCGCGGCGGAGACTGGACCGCCTATCATGGCGGTCAAGTCTCGCTCGACCCTCTGCCGCACATCCGCCGTGAACCAGTCGGCATGGTACTGCTGCCGCTGATCTCCCTCTTCCTGATCCAGTGGCCCTTCGGCTACGCCAGCGCGCCCTACGATCCGCTCTGGGCCGACCGCCATCCGCGCCGCGCGGCGCTCATGTCGCTGGCCGGACCGCTCGCCAACCTGGCGATCGCCGTCCTGGCCGGCGTGGTCATCCGCATCGGTGTCGCCGCCGGCGCCCTGGAGTCGCCGTCCTCGGCCGGCATGACGCATGTCGCCGTGGCGGCCTGGAGCGGTGGACCATGGGCCGGCCTCGCCATGTTCCTCAGCATGCTCTTCTCGCTCAACCTGATGCTGGCCCTGCTGAATCTACTGCCGCTTCCGCCGCTCGACGGCAGCGGGGCCGTGACGCTGCTGATGAACGAGGCGACCGCCACAGGATTCCGCCGCCTGGTCCGCAATCCGGCCTTCGGCTGGATCGGCTTGCTCATAGCCTGGAAGCTCTTTGGTCCGCTTTTCAGCCCGCTTTTTACCTGCGCGCTGAACATTCTCTACCCCGGCGCGCATTATGGATAGTTTGACCGCGCTTCGACCCGCACTCACGTCACACCGGATTGGCAAGCGTAAGGCGCGGAATGGCGAGATGCCGGGCGCGCTCGCCGGGCAACAGGGCATCGTAGCGTCGGGGCGCGGCGTCGCGGGGATGAAAGGGTTTCAGTTTTCCATCCAACAGCGTTGCCGGGGCGATTGTATTCCGGCCGTAACGTCCGTTGAGCCGGTCGACGGCGCGGTCCAGTTCGGCGCAGGCGCGGCGTTGCGGCGTATCCTCGAAAAGGTCGAGCTGGCGCTGGCGTTCCGCGATCAGCTCGCCGAGCCAGACCATAGTGGATCGGTATGTTTGGCCGGAGCTGAAGAGCGTTTCGAAAAGCGCCCGCAGGACGGGGGTGGAGTCGCGGTCGTGGCAGGAAGGGCAGGGCAGGCGCGCGCTGGCGTTTTGGCAGGTATAGTCCTTGAGACGCAGCGAGAGCCCGAGTTCCCGCGCCAGATGGGCATGGCGGCGCAGTTTGGCCAGCACGGCGCCCAGGTTGCGCAGGGCTTCCGAAAAAACGATTCGGGGATCGGCGCTGGGCGGCGAGAAGGTGTGTCCCTTGAGCATGCTGTCGTAACGCTGCCGGGCGCATAATTCGACCGGAAACACGCGCCGGCCCCGCAGCTCGCGCCAGGTCTCGTGGCCGGGTTTGTGCAAGAGGCGCACTATTTCGGCTTCGTCCGTCCGCGTGAAATCGTAGGCGGTCGCGATTCCGCGGGACTGGAGTTTCATGGCGCTGGCGGGGCCGATGCCCCAGACTTTGGCGATGGGCGCGCGTTTCAGCAGGAACGGGAGATGTTCGCGGCGCACAATGGTCTGGCCGTCCGGTTTCCGGAACTTCGAGCAGAGTTTGGCGAGCGTCTTGGTCAGGCTGATGCCGACCGAGACGGTGAGTCCCAGTTCGGCGGCGACAAGATGCCGCAGTCGCGCCGCGATCTCTTCCAGCGGGCGCTCCAGCAGTTCGCCGCACCCCGACAGATCGGCGAAAGCCTCGTCGATCGAGTATTCCTCCACCAGCGGCGTGAAGCGGCGCAGAATTTCGAAAAGGCGCCTGGAGTAAAGGCTGTAGGATTCGTAATCGGACGGCAGGACCACCAGGTCGGGACACAGGCGTCTGGCTTCGTGCAACTGCATGCTCCGGCCGATGCCGCAAGCCTTGGCCTCGTAACTGGCGGCGGCGATGATGCCGCGCTCGGCGCCGGTCACGACCGGACGGCCGCGCAGGGCGGGATCGAGCGCCTGTTCGACCGAGGCGAAAAAACCGTCGGCGTCCACATGCAGCAGCGTGCAGTCCAGATAGAGGGAGTCCATGGGTGAAATGATAAACGATTCCAGTTGCGCAACACAGAACAAAAGTACTACCATGCCGCCATGGCGAACAAATCCAAGCTTGGCGCGCGCATCCCGGTCCTCAACGGTTACATCCGGCGCAATGGGCGCGCCCCGACGCTGGATGAGTTGTGCGCGTTGTTTGGGGTGCGATCGAAGAACACGGCCGCGGCGATGGCCCGGGGGTTTGTGCAGGCGGGCGTGCTGGGCCGGACGGCCACGGGCCGGCTGGTCGCCCCCCCCGCGTCGCGAGGCCCGCCCGCTGCGGCTGTTGGGCAACGTGGCGGCGGGATTTCCATCGCCCGCCGAAGAGTCGCTGCTGGACACCATCAGCCTGGACGAATACCTGATCGAGCGGCCGGAGGCCACCTTCATGCTGCGGGTGGACGGCGACTCGATGCGGGAGGCCGGGATCATGCCGGGCGATGTGGTGCTGGTGGAACGCGGGCGGGAGGCGCGCAATGGTGATATCGTGATCGCCTGCGTGGACGGGGCCTGGACCATGAAATATTTCTTCAAGGACGGCGCCGGCGTGCGCCTTGAACCCGCCAACAAAAAATATGCCGCAATCCGGCCCAGGCAGACGCTGATTGTGGAGGGCGTGATCAGCGGCGTGATCAGGAAAATGTCATGACCCCGTCCCCGTTACGGCTGTGCGGCGGACGGTGGACAATCCGACGACGAATAACGGGGACTGACGGCGTGTGCCTGGCTTATTTCTTCTCTGAGATCCCCAGAGTTTTGGCGGCATCGTGGAGTCTTTTGTCTCTAGTCCAGAGAGGTGTGTTGCATAACAAAGCTGAGGCCAGAAGATTGATCTCCACCCATCCGATTCCCTTTCCGTGAAGACCGCGGGCTTCGACAAGATGCAAAGCTTCCGCATGACTGGCCGTCTTCAACGTTGGCAAGGCGCACAGCAGCGCCAGAATCTCTTTTCGGTTTCGGATGTTGCCGCAGGCCAGCTCTCCAATAATGAATTGGTGGATAGCTGCTTCACCTGAGATTAACAAGTCTTCCAGAAGGGTAACCTTGTGTCGGAAATGATCGACCCAGATCGATGTGTCCACTAGTACCATGAGAATTCCTAAGGTCGTCGCCGTGGAATCCGGGTGAGATTTCTTTCTGTCCCGCCGAGACAGGCGAGGCGCTTGGCGCTTTCGGTCGAGACAAGCGCTTCAAGCCCCATTCGCACCAGCGCGGTTTTCTCTTTGATTCCCGTGATTTCTTCGGCTTTGCGTAAAATCTGATCGTTTATATTGAGTGTTGTTCTCATGCAGATCAATATGCATTAACAAGGCATCGTTTGCAAGGGTCTTTTTGAGCCAACGTTCCAGATGCCCAGCCTTCGCCAAGTGGGGTGTAACAGTTTAGCCCTCGCCAAGCGCCAAGTGGGGTCACGTCTCGACATTCGACATTTCATTTCTACGTTTGCATTTCTAAAGCCCGATGCCATTTTCATTTGTCGAATGTCGAGACGTGCCCCCGCGCGCTTCAACGCGCCATGCACTGAACATTTCGCCTCATCGCCCATCACGGGTATCGTGTAGCGTGCCGCCTGACGGACACTTCGGCAATCCGTTCTTAAGATATGGCACCACTTCCTCCACTGGGACTACTGCTCCGTTGGAAATACTCATCGCCAGGCCAGTGCCCCATATCCCTGATGTTATTTGGCGCATATTATTGAGACATGTATTCCGGTCTCTTACTTTTCGGACATGCGAAATGAGCAAAATGCTTCCGACGGTTCCGCCCAACACAAGTAGTGTTATGGCAATCCTGCGTGCTTTCACTTTTTTCTTTGAATCTGCGCTGGCATCAACGGTCTTCCGTTTGGACGAAAAGATTGCAACCAGCCAGAGTGTACCGATTAAAACAATAATGGTTTCGATGACCGGTCCGCCGCACGAATGATATTTCTGGCGCATATAGGGACCGACAAGGAACATGGAAAATCCGAGCAGAACTGTTCCTAATGCCCACACATAACATACTGCGCGTCCTGCATTCATCGGTTGTTCATCTCGGACTGTTCTCTGGCGTTCAGGCGCGCGCCACTGCGGCACCTGAAGTGGTTTGTTAGGCACGTCTCGATTTTGCTTTGATTCTGGATTGAGCACGATCAACCTTTTCTGTCTCGAGAACTTTGACCCGAAGAACATCGCCTACCTTCAGAGGAGCAATCGACTTCCATCTCACGTGAACGTTTTTGTTCGGGTCTGGACGTGACGTAAGTCCGCCAACTGAATAATGCACCTCACCGCCCGTCTCCTCTGGTCTCGCAGGAACCGTCTTTTTGCCAAGTTTGCCGCACGCCGAGATAATCGTGCTCAAAACAGCCAAATCCTCGGCGCCGGCTCTGCAAATGTTCTTACCATTTAGTCTGACTTCAAATGCAATCATGGTGGTGGTGCCCAACTTATTTTAGACCTGAGCGGTATTGCTGGCGCGTTAGCAGCAATGTGGGCAGCGTAGACTTTATCAGTGCGCTGTCAAGCGGCGGGTCAAGGGCGGCAAGTCCTTGCGCGGGGTGTCGGCACGTAGTTAAGTTGACGCTGGTTAAGTTGAACTTCAATCACTTTTCAGGATCTCGTATCATCTCGCCTATTACCCATCCGATCATTTGCACACATGCTTCGGGCCATCCTCCTCCTCCTCCGACCATTGATGGCGACACTGACTCATCGTCTGGTTCGTTGTGGTAATTCATCTTTGATCGGGTTTCAAAATCATATGACTGCAACATTTCCGTAAGACTCGGCCGGTTCGTGCTTACTGTCACGGCAGGATGAACTTCGGGAACGGATTCAGCCAACCACGTTGTGGAAGGAACTTCCATAGCGGGTGGCGTGGCACACCCGCTGGTCATGCACAGAGAGACAAGACAAATACGCTTAAGGGCACGATTGCGTATATGTGTCAGCATGGGTGTAGCGTATGCCCATTCGGGCGGCGGGTCAAGGGCTGTAGGTCCTTGCGTCAGGGCAGACTTTGCGCCGAGCGTAACAGTTTAGCCCTTTTTTCAGAGGTTTAAGATGAGTCGGCGTAGAGGGCGGCTTGGGCGGTGGCGATATCGGCAGTGAAGAGGGCGAAGAGGAAAGGGATGATGGGTTGGCTTTGGCGGCGAGCGGTGCCGAGGATG
>CAIYGI010000147.1 GCA_903925685.1 uncultured bacterium | reverse complement strand
TGACCCGCGGCTTCGCGCCGCCGACCTTCTCGATATCCGCGGCCAGTTCATCCGCCACCTTCCGGGTCATTGGCGGCGCGTTCGAGACCACGATGATCGGCGCCAGACTCAGCCCTTTGTCCACCAGGGTCAGCGGCGCCGCCCGGACTTCGGCGTCCTTCTGATTCTGCTTTCCCAGCGCCGCGCCTCCGGCGGCCACCACGAGCAGCGCCGCGCCGATCCCCAATATCGCTATTCCATGTCTCATCGCTCTTCTCCTATTACCTTAACCACGAGGAACGGGCACATCTGCGAATCGTTGCGGATCAGCCTTGCCTTCTGGAGGGACGGGCTCCGTCCCGTCCGTTCTTGTGGGAGTTTTGCAAAAGGCGCTCAAGAAGGCTTTCTTTGCCTCTGCGTCAACGAATTCGCGCCCATTACTTGTCAGCCTGCGGTTTTCGGATTGCAGATCTGCGCTCATTATGATGATGCGTTTGCCCTGCTGTTTGTGCTTGCAAGACTATGCTATACAGCCTTATTCAGTTACAAGATGCATCTCGTTTATTCTTCCCTGTGTTGCCAATGCGATATTCCTCAATGCCGCCCTGGCCATGCGTTCACAGGCGTCAACAGTGCTGCTGCCTATATGGGGTGTCATGACGATGCCGGCGAGGGCGCGCAAATCCTTCTCTGGATCTTGCGGCGCGTAGGGTTCGGTCTTGAAGACGTCCAGAGCCGCCCCGGCGATGCTGCCGGACTGGAGCGCGTCGAAGAGGGCGTCTTCGTCCAGTATGCTGCCCCGCGCCGTGTTGACGAGGATGACCGAACGCTTCATCATTTTCAGCCTGTCCTGATTTATGAAGTCCCGTGTCGCAGGATTGCCGGGGATATGGAGCGAGACGACATCGGCATTTTTCACGGCATGGTTGAAATCGAATGTGAATTCATCAAACTCACTTGCGTCTTTAGGCTCCGCCATATCGAAACCGACGGTCTTCATCCCTAGTCCGTATTTTGCGATTTTCGCGACTTTCCGCCCGATATGGCCGCACCCGATGACAGCCAGGGTCTTTTGCGCCAGTTCGGCGCCCATGCAGGGATTCCAGACTCCGGCCTTATTGGCGGCGGAACATGCGCCAAGATGTCTGGCGGAAACCAACATCAACCCCACGGCGCATTCCGCCACCGAATCGTCCAGAACCCCAGGCGTGTTGCAGCACAAGATGCCTTTGGATTTTGCCAATGTCTTGTCCACCCCGTCATGCCCCACGCCGAAGCGCACGATGACGCCCCCCGTGGGAATGGCGTCATAAAGTTCACGGCTGTATTTATTGACTCCCACGACGGCGAATTTAGCATCTGTTTCACGAATCCTAGCGGCGAGCCCCACCTCGTCCGATGGCGCCGGAACGCATTGGAACTCTTCGGTGTTCTGGAAAACCGACAAGGCCTTCTTGTATTCCGGTTCCGTCACGACGACTTTCATGATTTTAACATCTCCAATGTTTGACGGGCGCCGTTGCCAAGAAAATAGGAATCCATCCCCAGGGCCAGGAACGTGAATCCTTGCCGGATCGCAAGTTCCACGGCTTCATGCGTGGGTGTGACGATATGCTGGCCGGCTGCCTTGTTGCGATTGCGGCAAGACTCCGCGACTTTTAGACAGGCGTCCTGAACGATTCGATGTCCGGTCTGACCCGGAATGCCATACGACCCGCTCATGTCGTAGGGCCCGATGAAACAGCCATCCACTCCCTCCACCGCCATGATGCCATCGATCCGCTCAACCGCAGCCTTTCTTTCAATCATCGCGATCACCACGGGCTTAAACTCATTCGCATAAGCGTCGAATTCACTCCCCCAGTTGTTGGCGCGCTGCCAGGCAAAGCCGCGAACGCCACGCGGCGGATAATGCGCGGCTCTTACTGCCTGTTCCGCCTCAGCGGGAGTCTCGATCAATGGCACAATCACCCCGGCGGCGCCGAGATCCAACGCGCGGCGGATCGCCATGACGGAGTTTTCCTTGACCCGGATCAGAGGTATGCAGTCGAACGGCCGCACCGCGCGACAGAAATTGCCGATGTCGGAATCCCCGGCCTCGCCATGTTCGCAATCGAGCGCCAGCCAGGAAAATCCGGCCTTCGCCAATATTTCCGCATTGGCCGGATGCCCGATCTGACACCAGGAACCGATGCTGAGTTTCTTTAAGTCCATCTTATTCATTTTTCCTTCCCCCTCACATATATTCACGGGCCGCCGCCTGGACAGCCAGGTAGTTTTCTATCGGAATCGAATCGGCCACCCAGTTGCCGAGTCCCAGAGCGAACCCGCCGTCGCCGGCACAGGCATCCAGGATCAGCCGAGCGTAGTTCCTTACCTGATCCGGCTGGGCGCGGGTAATGAAATCGATATCCACACCGCCCAGCAGGGCCACGCGCCGGCCCCAGCGCTCCTTGCTCCGCTGTATGGTTTCGACGACGTCCTGTGTGGAATGTTTGGCATCGATGCCGACGGTGTCGATCAAATCGTCCATGATCGCTTCGACCTGGCCGCAGACATGGAAGAAGCCCAGTTTGCCGTGCCCCTGGGCGGTGGCGATGATCCGCCGGTGCCAGGGAAGGAATATGTCGCGCAAATCCCCCGGCGCGACGAACGTTCCGGCCTTGTGGCCCATGTCGTCGCCCACGTTAATGGCGCCGGCGCGGCCGTATTGGCAAAAGCGGTCGGTGAACTCAACATAGAAATTCCCAACCTTCTCGGTCACGGCCCGCACCAGTTCCCGGTCTTCATAGAGCAGCAGGCATAACGGCTCGAACCCCAGCAGATTAGACACCTGCTGGAACAGGTACGTCATGGCCCACATCGCCATATTGTCGGGCAGGTTGCGCTCAAGCCACTCGATGCCCGTAAAATCCACGTCCTGCAGCCTGGGCCAGGGATAGGTCTCGAAATCCCGCCAGGAGCGAATCGGCCCATGGGCGGGCGGCGCGGCCGTCGTGCTGATGGGCAGCCCTTGCCATACGATGCCGGAGGGGAAAACCCGGATGAACTCCTGCCCCAGGAAGCGATGCAGGCGGATGTCGCGGGCTAACGCGAAATCCGCCGCACGCTCGTCCAGTCCGGCACAGAGATCGAAGCGCATGCACAACTCCTGTTTGATTCCCGGCTCGAAGCCGTGTTCGAACAGAAAGACGCGGCGCGGCGCGCCCTGCCGCCGGATGTTGGCAATGGCGGCGTCCAGATCCAACGCGATCGGTTTGTCCTTCACAATGTCAATTATCGTGTTTTAGGGCATTTTCTTGCACGCCGCTTAGGTTTTTTTGCCTTCGATGCGTTGAATCATTTTGGAACTGCCCTCTCGGGCGCGTTTGATGCTTGTTTCCGAAATGGGAATACTGTCGAACACCTCGTAGGTTGCGCGCACAAAGCCCTCGGAATATGGCGTCTTGGACCAAAAGCCCGAACCGCCAACGACCGTTTCAATGCGTCTTCTTGCAAACTCGTAGGTATGCCCCTGCGTGGTAAATGCCGCTTCAGACTTGACTCTTTGCTCCAGCCAATCGGTTACATCAATATAAAAATCCACCTGGTCACGGTTGAAATAAATACCCATGTATAAGATAAGCGCCACTCTGTGTGGAACAGCTTTCGTTTTATAATTCGGTTTTGCCGCATAATGCAGCCCCTCATGCACGGCAAAGGACGTCTGTGAATGGTCGTCCAGCATCCCGTTTGCCATGTTGTTTCGCCCTACCAGATTGCCGTCATAATACGGGCTTTGGGTAATGAGAATATCGGGGCGCACATCTAAAATAATTTTGCCTAACTCCTCGCCATATTCGGGGGCTTTATATAAGCGGAAAGGCTCGGGCGCGTGCAAAATACGAATATCGGTTACGCCAAACAAAGCGACGGCATCCTTGAATTCCTGTTCCTTCTTCTTCTCATATTCCTTTACGGGGAAATTGATGATCGCGGGATCTCTGTCCTTCTCCGGCTTCATGAGCTCGTCATGATATTTTTCGTTGTGCATTTGCGCGCCACTCATGAGCGTCACAACCGTAACCTCATCCCCCAGCTTCGTATGAACGCCGCAGGTCCCGGAGCAATGGGTGAAGTCATGCGGATGCGCGACAATAACCAGAATTTTCATCTTTTCTCTCTTGCTTCCCATGTAGCTCATAATCGTTTCTCCTGTGTTTTGCACCGAAGTGCTGTTTTTGTTGCCTGATAACCCGAAATGGCATTCCTGCCATCCCGACGAACCCTTTCCCGACACTTTTTTCTTGTTTTACCTCCCGCCCGGATTTTCATCCGGCGTTACCGCCCGCTAACCACGGTGTGTTTTCCGCCGTTGACGCTGATGACTGCCCGGCCGGCGCCGGTCACGGCCCGGGACGCGCCGTTATGGATGACCGTCTTCGATCCGTCCAGAACCGGGACCACGAGTTCGCAGTCCAGTCCCTCCGGCAACGCGACCTCAAGCTCGAACTTCGCGCCGTCGCGTTTCCAGGCCACCGCGATGTCGCCCCGCGCGGAGGGAAAGACGCCTTTGGCCCAGGTCAAGTTACCGATCTGCGGCTCGATCCGGGCGCGCTTGAAGCCCGGCTCCAGCGGCTGCACTCCCAGCGCCTGACAGGACAGCAGAAACGCGGCACCCACTCCGCATGGATGAATGGATGTCGAAATATTCAGAGCCCCCTGTTGCAGGGTGGCCCATGATTCGGGGAGGAAACGAGGGGCATCCCCTTCAAGCACTTTTTTGTAGCGCGTGGAGAGATAGGCCCATGCCTCGGCCTCCCTTCCGGCCAGCATCAGGGCGTCGATGACATACCATACACCTACCGGCGTCACACGGGAGATCTTCAAGCCATTCTCCAGAATGGTGGCAACACTGCGTAAACCCGTGTTAGTGTCCGGCGTCGCCGGCAATTTCGTCCAGCCGACCAGGTTTTCCGCCACGCGCGCCGCCTGGCTTTCCGAGGCAATGCCAAACAGCAAGGCCATGGCGTTGGACAATTCCGTGATTTGCCTGGCTTGACGTCCATCGACAACGCTGTCGCGGAAGCAGCCGTTGGTCTCGTCCCAATGCTGCCGCCGAATGGCCTCGCAGATCCGATCCGCCCGTTGCCGCCACTCCCCGGCCTCATTCGTCTTTCCCAATTCGTCGGCGATGACCGCTGCGTCCACGAGCGCTTTAACGTGCAGGGCGTTGATTTCCAAATTCGCGCCGTTCATCTCCGTGTCAGCCCAGTCAAACCATCTTGTGCCCGGCGAATTGTAAAGCAGCCCGTCGGTGTCGCTTTGGCGTTCAAACCAACCCAGCAGGCGGCTGATGACAGGGTATTGCGCTTCGAGAAATCCCGCTTTGCCGAAGTGCCAGTGCCGCTGCAAAATTACAGGCGGGAACAAGAGTGCGCCGATTGGGATGCAGCAATCATGTGTAATCATTATACACCCCGGCCAATTACCATCGGCATCCTGATCTCTGGCCGAATCGGTGAAATGCGTTTCGGTGATGGCCAGATCGCCATAGGCGACATATATTGTCTTATGAGTCTCCCCCGCATCCCCCGAAACTAAATAGTAGCCTCTCTCACGTATTGGATCGTCAAGCACGACATCTTCCAGCGTCAGGAATGCCGTGTTCACCGATGCCTGCCAGAGGCGCGTCAGCGTCTCGTCCGAACACTCGAACCGCCCGCGCTCCTCCACCGGATATTCCTGGGCCACGAACCGGGCGGACAGCAGGCGGACGGGACGCCCGCCCGTCCGGAACACCACCTGTAGATAACGGATGGCCATGCGCGGCTCGAAAATTCTCCACGTCTGCCTACCCACCCCGGCCACGTAGCGGTCGGCAAGACGCCTCGCTTTACTCGCATGGTCGAAATAAAATTGTACCTTCCCATCCCGCATGCTTTCGGCGTAGGCAATCTCCACCACCGTGCCCGGCTCCGTCTCAAAAATCAATTCCGGCATTCCCATCACCGGGCGGCCAAAATCGAGAATAACGACAGGATCCCGCGTCGCTCCGCCTTCGGTGACGTGACTCCGAAGGACGACGCCCTCGCCCGGCTCGCGGAGCAGGTTGTCGGGATCCGTAATGGAGGCCCGTTCCAAGGGCTGCAGCGGGGAATACCACAGACGCTTGGCCACCTCCAGCTCGCCGAACCGGGCAATGTCATTGAATTGCGCCACGACGGCAGAGTCGATCTCGCCGGTTTGCAAAATCGCCGTCGGAATCAGTCCGCGTTCACGCAAAAGCGGCGTGGGACGCGGCTCCAGGCACTGAATGAAGTCGCCGTCAGCGCCGCCGGTTTTTGTCCGGATGAAGGCCATCTCCCATTCGCGGTCGTCGAAGTCGGTCTTCACCCAGTCGCCGGGATCCTTGTTCGCCTCGACGTATTCGAAAGGAATGTCCTGATAGCCGTTTGCCGTCAGAATGATGTCACGGCGATAGCGCTCCGGCCGCTTCACCCGCCAGGTGTTATCGGTGGCGACCACGGCGCACTGGTCGCCCTGGAACAGCTCCGCCTGGACGAACAGGCCGCCGGTGCGATGCGTAGACCAATGATTGGGATAGAACCCGACACTCTTCACTGAGACAAAGGCCAGAACCACAATGCTGTTCGCACCTGAACGAAGGCGGACGGCGATGTCATGCGTGTCGTACCGCGTCCAATCGGGATGCACGTTGCGGCAGGGTCCGCGACCGACGTACTCCCCGTTCACGAAGAGCTGGTATTTGTGGGCGGCGACGATGTGCAGCAGCGCCCGCTCGGGCGCTTTGTCGCATTCAAAGCGCTTGCGGAACACCAGGAAGCGGTCCGACAGTTGCTTGTCCCAGATGTAATGACCGATCAGATGGCCGGGAAAACCCTGAACCGGCCGGTTGCTCAACAGACCCTGATGGGAGTTCGACACCCGCACCGGTTGGCCGGGCTTCGCATTCGATGATGTGGACATTAACGGTACTCCTTTAACCTGAAAAGGTAAGTAGACTGTTAGACTGTTAGGCTATTAGCTATGGTCGCCAACGAGTTACGAAATTTCAAGGTGCCCCCATTTGGGAGACTGCCGTTTTCTGCGTAACTCATTCATTCTCAACCTAACAGTCTAAATGCCTACAGCCTAAACACCTTTTTAGGTTTAATACTCTTTCGCTTTTCCACCGAGCAGTTCTTGTAATAACGCCCGGCTTTGCATTGAGGTCAAGGACAGGATGGCGCGAGTCGAAATCGTTCGCGCCAGGACGACACACACCGTATCCATGTCATTGGAACAGGCGGCGCACAGTACGGCAGACGCGATTCCGCTTGTGCATCGAAGGGCCAGCAGATGCCGGCCCTTCTCCAAACCCACGATCTTAAGGTGATCGGCCACACTCGGCGGGCCCCAACAGTTGCCGTCCGCCAGCGTGTCCACCACACGCTCGCCATCCAGGTACGCGTCGAGCCACCATTCGGCGCCAAAGCCGAACATCACGGACTGGCGGCGGTCCGACGTGAACGGGATGTAAACCAGGGCGCTCCGGCCTAATCCGGTTCCGGGCAGAACCGGACCCAGATCCAGACGCCCGTTTTCCGCCTTCACTTTCTTGGGCGCGCGCTTCTCGCCGAACGCCACCAGCGACTCGGGAATTTGCGTGAGCCATTCGGGCGATAACGGCCGGTCTTTCTCGACAGGCCCGATCACCTGCCACTCATCCGGCAGGGAGAATTCCGCTTTTTCGACTCTCGTTTCGGGTTTCATTTCGTTCTTCATGGTAATGCCTTCCGATCATCCGTTTTTTCGCCAACATCAGGCATTGACCTGTATTCTTCGCGTAATGACGAGTCCATGTCCAGCCGCCCGCAGCCAGGCGTTGGGCGCGGTAGGGTCCGAACGCAAGGCGTCATGCACATAGAGCAGCGTGTTGTCGTCCACCGCGATCATGGAGCAGTTTTGGTGACTCCCCGAATAAACCCCGTCCCAACTGATCCCAGGGGTGGCGAACAGCGTTTCGCTCAGGAACCAGGTTTGACCCCGGTCCTTCGAGAAATGGACGGTGCAGTCAGGTCGGCCGGTGCATAGTGCCAGGATGCCGTTCTTGAGCAACACCAATGTGGGACGTATCCCGCAGATGGGATGGATGTACCTTGGCGACAAGAGTTCGGCACGGGTCCAAGTGCGGCCCCGGTCGTGACTGCGAACGCAGTACAGCGGCTTGCCGCTGCCCGTGCGCAGGGCGCAGAGCATTTCGCCGTCCGGGAAGATGACCAGAGAGGGTTCGCTGAAACCATCGGCGGGCGCAAAATCCACCCGACCCTTATAGCCGGCTCCGATTTGATTATCAGAATTGACCACAAACGAATCTTCGTCGTACTGGGAACCGCCGGGTTTGATGCCCAAGCGCGGCTCGTAGTCCGACCCGTCCACCGGCACGCCGCCGAAGGTCCAGGTGCGGCCATGGTCACGCGACACCTGCATGAGCACCGCGCAGCGATACCAGTTCAGGCGTTGCCAGTACTCGCGGTCCCAATCCTGGATACCGGCGGTGTCCTTGAGATAACGGGCATAGACCATACTGTACAGAATTCCGTCGGCATCGGTGACTTGTGGGTCAAGACTGCCCCCCCGCAACCGCGACACCTCGCGAAAAAATGGCAAAAGATACGCAGGCGGGGCGGATTTCACGCCCCCGCGGATGTAGTTGCCGTCCTTTTTGCGATATTCTTCGGGAGGATTGTAGGTGTCCAATCCTTTGGTTCCGGGATACTCCACGGTCGTCCAGGTGTGACCCGTCCATGTCTGGCCCAGGTCGGGCGAACGCCAGGTGGGGATTTTGTACACTCCGGGTTGGCCTGGGATTTCGAAGGCATCCGAGGACCAGGCGGTGATTTCACGTTCACCGGTTTGGTATTTGGCACCCGATGGCATAAGAACCGTCTGCTTTTCCCACGTCAGACCGCCGTCATGGGTTACGCGACCGTTAGGCTTGGAAGGCCTGTCGGCGTCACACACATCCCAGTCGAAATTCCAGTTCATATAAACAGACTGGCCGAATCGTTGTAAACGGGGCGAGGTGAAGTTCCCCTCGTCCGGCGCGTTATCCTTGGTGACCACGATCCGCGGCGGGCCGATTTCCACCGTCACCCCCGCAGCTTTTCGGATTGCAGCCTCACTCGCCAGAACCGGCATGTCCTTGTAACGAAACATATGAGTCTCCAGTTAGTGCTACCGATAACAGACCGTTCGGCAGCCGCTTCACGTACACCTTGACGCTCGACACCTTGAACACAGAGTAAAAATATCCTGTCCTTTGCTTCAGATTCAAGCCTTGATCACTCCACCGGCTTTCCGAGTTTTCCCAACGCCGTTTTCGCCTTCTCTTTGATGGCCGCGCCGCATTTTTCGGAGGCGATGAGCGTGTTGTAGACGGCGCGGGCCTCTTCGGTCTTGCCGGCTTTGACGAGGAGGTCACCCATGGCGAAACAGGCCTGGCTGGTGAGGGCAATGTCATGATATTTATCGTCACCGCTCTGCCGGTAGGCGGCGATGGCCTCTTCGGTCCTTCCAGCCTCGGCGAGCGTCATCCCGATGGCGATATCTTGCTCCTGCTGCCAATTGCCCCGATTGTAAGATTGACCGCCGCGGGTAGCCTGCATCCTGTTCAGAACGTCAAGCGCCTCGTCGTACCGCTTCTGTTCCCTCAGGTAG
>CAIYGI010000146.1 GCA_903925685.1 uncultured bacterium | reverse complement strand
CTTGCAACGCGTGTTCCTCGGCAACCCCTTTGTGCCGGCGGTCAACACCTCGTGAGCCTCGCCCACGCGCCGGGTTCGGACGCACCGCCATTCACTCTCAGGTGGCCGCCCGCTTTGGGGCGGCTACCTGAGCAGTTACATTATGCTAACAATGGGAGTAAGCTCTTGTGCGTAGCAGTTAATGTGGTTGCCGATTCTGGTTCGTCTTACAGTTCGGACAATGTATCTTCAAACGCGGTCTTCACTAATTGCTGTTTCGCCAGCACCAACAATTTTACGCATCCGGCGTGTTCCGGCAACATCGCCGTCGCAAATCTAGCGTACATGAATTATGCCGGCGGCGACTATCGGCTGTGGCCCTGGTCTCCCGGGGTCGATGCGGGGATCACACTGTCCTCCTGGATGAGCGGCGCGACCGATCTGGCGGGTCAGCCGCGGGTCAGCGCAAACAACCTGCCGGACATGGGCGCCTACGAGACCTCTTCTGGAGCGCTGACCGGTTATTACGTCGCGCAAAACGGACAGACACCCGTCATTCCCTATACCAACTGGTCGGTGGCCGCGAGCAATATCCAGGATGCGGTGGATATGGAAGATATCAATTATCCGGCGACGGTATGGGTCGGCGCCGGGCATTATACCGCGCCGCCCAATGCCAGGAATTACAGCGGCACCAACGTGGTGTACATCGACAAACCCCTGACCCTGCGCAGTTCCAATGGAGTGCCGGCGAGCGTGAGCATTGACGGCTCCGGCACCAATCGGGGCATCGCGATTGTTTATGCCGCGGCCACGTCTTATCCGTTCGTCATCGATGGTTTTACCATTTCCAATTGCTGGGCCGCTACCAATGGGGGCGGGATCTATTTCGTTCCCAATATCTGGACCGGTGTGTTACAGAACTGTGTGATCAGCGATAACAGAGCCGGGGTCTCTGGTGGCGGGGTGTATGGGTTTGGTGGCACTAAGGCTTTTGGTTGTATCGTAAATAACTGTACGGTCCGCAATAACAGCGCGGATACGGGGGGTGGGCTATTTCTTACATCTTATACGGATGGGATTTTAATGCTCACCAATTGTCTTATTGAAAGTAATTCGGCAAACGGGGGGATCGCGGGAGGCATGTACTATGGCCGTGGCACTAAGAACATTATCCAAAACTGTATCATCAGGGGCAATAAAACCAAAGTTTATGCGAACTCCACTTCTGGCGGTGGTGGCATTGCGTTCGAAGTGGGTTCGACGCTAACTATAGTGAATTGCCTGATTTATAATAACGTGTCTGCAGGTTACGGTGGAGGGATGGGGATGATGAATGCGAGCTCTAGCGGGTTGGGGGAACTTTACAATTGCACCATCGTCAGCAACAAGTCAACATATGGCGGTGGTGGCATCTATGCGCGTGATGGGAATAATTATCGTTATAATTTATATAATACGATCGTTTATTCCAATTTCACTGGTGCAACCCCTGAGAATATGGTGTTGAACGGCACGACTCTCAGTTATGTTACCAACTCCTGCACGTTCCCAACCAATCTGGGCGCCACGGTTGTGATTGGCTCCGGCGTCGTGACCAATTGGCCGGCCTTTGTGAATTTTGCGGGGCAGGATTTCCATTTGAAAGCCACTTCGCCCTGCATCAACACCGGAACGAACCAGCTTTGGTGGATGACTGGCGCGACGGATTTGGACGGCCAGCGGCGCATTGACCCCATCTCCGGCATCGTGGATATGGGCTGCTACGAATACGTGACCAGAGGAACGATGTTCATTTTTCGGTAAGCGGCGGCTCTTCATCGTGGAAACAAACCAAGCTTTCCATCGGGCCCGCTGGGAATTGGCCCATCGGAAACGGAGGATCATTTTCAATAACGACGGCGATGATGTACTCGGCGTCAAGCCCGGGGAACCACTGGAGTCTTTTCTTGATTTGAGAACCACGGCGCTGGCCGGATCGCAGGTGGACGCGATTTTTTACTACACCGGTAGTTTTGATCTTCACAGTAATTACTTTAACGTTCCCGGCGCCCCGGTCTGTCCGGGCAAGAGCGTTCCAGCAAGCGCAGGGAAAGACACGCTACACCTGATGAGCGATTTTGCCCGCCAACACGGCATGGAAGTGTTCTGGTCCATGCGCGTGAACGACACGCACGACGGTTCCTATGACTGGTGGGGAAAAGGATCGTTTTCCCCCTGGAAAAAAGAGCACATGGACTGCCTGCTGGCGGAGCGCGGGGCAAAGTTGCCGGTCGGCGTCTGGTCTGGCCTTGATTACGAACGGGAAGAAGTCCGGGAAAAGGTGTTTTCAATTATCAAGGATGTCTGCGACCACTACGACATTGACGGCATCGAACTCGATTTCCTGCGTCACCCGGTTTTCTTCAAGCCGCATGCGTTGGGCGAGCAACTGCCCGACAAGCACAGAACCATCATGACCGCCTTCATGCGGAGCATCCGGAACATGACTGAAAAGGCAGGGCAGGAGCGCGGCAAACCCCTTCTGATATCCATCCGCGTGAATGACTCGGTTGAATACTGCCGGGAAATCGGCATTGAACTGGATAAGTGGTTGTCCGAGGGTTTGTTTGACATAATGTCCGCCACCTGCTATTTCAGGCTGAATCCTTGGGATTACATCATCCAGTTAGGGCATCGCTATGGGATCCCGGTGTATCCCTGCCTCAGCAACGCGACGGTCCCCGATGATACGCAACGATCTTCGCTGGCGAGTTACCGGGCCCGCGCCTTGCAGGCGTGGCAGGCTGGCGCGGACGGGATCTACTTGTTCAATCTTTTTGACCCGCAGCTCCCGCATTGGCGGGAGCTGGGCGATCCAGAAAAACTCCAGCGGCTGGATAAGCTGTATTTCCTAACCTGGCGGAACCGCGACCCTGACGGATGGCTCGGGAATGGCCGGCGTTTCCAGAACATCCAAACCCTGACCCCGGACCGCCCCATTTTTTTCTCAGCCGGGAAACCTGTCGTGCTTGATCTGACGGTCTGCGACAAAGCCTTGTCTGCCAAGAATCAGAAGCGGAAGCCTACAATCAGTTGCCGCGTGGACATCAACGGGATAGACCGACCCGATGAGGCGGCGGTCACTTTGAATGGCGCGGCGCTGGAGAACGGCGTCCTGACCGGCAGCCAATTGGAATATGAAGTGCCGCCCCTTTTGATGCGGTGCGGAATCAACTGCTTTGAGATCGCCGTTTCGCAGGGGGCGAAGGGCGTGTTGTTTCAAGACCTGGCCAAGGATCATCCGCCAGTCATTTCCGGGAACCTTGATTGGCCGGCGCAATGGCAGGTCTTTGGCCCTCTGTGCAAGGATGACCCGATCTTGCCGGAGGAAGCGCTTAGAACCATTCCGTCCGAAATTGAGGCTGGAGGACGCCGTTTGAAGCCCCTGACCCTGGACACGCCGGAAAACCGGTTTGATTTCTCGACACTTTTTGGAGGGAACCAGATTGGAAGGACTGTCTATGTCTTTTTGCCTTTCTATGCCGCCGAGGAGATGACCGCAACCCTCGGGATGGGGGCGGACTGGTGGCTTCAAGCATGGCTGGACGGGAAGATGATTCTTACCACAACGGACCACCAAGGAAACGGAACCTCCCCCTACTGGCTCACCAACCATGTCGTTTCCGTGGAGCTGGCCAGGGGAAAACACACAGTGGCTGTGCGATTCATCAGCGGCAGCGGCAGTTCTCTTCTGACCTTGGGCGGCCCCAATGAAATCCGCCGTGAAGAAACGGTCCATCCGGTTCAATTCCACCATTACCTGGTCCCGGCGGCGGCGATTTTACGGGACATCAGCGTCGAACTCAAATACCCATAAGTGACCCCGCTCTCGCTCTCCCGCTGGAAATCTTCTCCGAAAGGCAGTTTCTGAATGCCTTAACGCCTTGATTATCAAAGCCTTGCGCCGTTAAAAGATCTTGTAACGCATCCGGCGGACCGCAGTCCTTCGCCGTCCCACTGGCCTTCCATCTGAAGAAGAATCATTCCAAAATGGCATTTACACCTCGGTGACCGATTTGCCGCCAGCGCGGCGGTTTGGTATGGTTTACGTCGTTTTGTGCATCCCTAGCGAAAGGCTGCGTCATGCGACTGCAAAAAGGCTCGAAACTGGTCATGATCGGCATCAACGACGTATGGCGTCAGTACGACCTGCCGTTGCAGCCAGAGTGTCATGTCCTGCTCCGGGAATACGAAGACACCCTGCGCCATTTGATCCAGACCACGCAGCCAATGACGAAGGGGTTGATTCTCGTCACACCGTATTATATCGAATCGAATTTGAAGGACCCCATGCGCGCAACCATGGACAAGTATGGCGCGGTGATGAAGAAACTCGCCCGTGAGTATCGCACCGTTCTGGTCGATACCCAGGCCGCCATCGACAAGGCTTTGAAGGCGCAATATCCCGGCACGTTGGCCTGGGATCGTATACACCCCAACCAAGTCGGACACATGATCCTGGCCAAGGCGTTCGTGGACGCCATCGGGTTCAAATGGTAAGCGATCGCAAGTAGACACGGGACATGGCGGGATGTATGGGTGAAGTCCGCGCCGGAAGACGGGTTGAACAAGTTAATGTCCAAAGTCCATGGTTGTTTTTGGAGCACTCGTCCATGACGCGACGCGAACGCCTGCTGGCCACCATGCGGGGCGAACCTGTGGATCGTCCGCCGGTTTCGTTCTACGAAATCAACGGCTGGACGGAAGCGCCCGGCGATCCCGACCCGTTCAACATCTATTCGCATCCGTCGTGGCGCCCGCTGATCGACCTGGCGCACAACCACACGGATTGCATTGTCATGCGCGGCGTCGCTTTCGACGGCGCCGCGCCGGATCCGATGGCAACGCGCACCCGGGAGCAAACCCGCCATACGGAAGAGAGCCACTTCACCACCCGTACCATCGCGGCCGGTCGTCGCACCCTTACCGTGCGCTTCCGCCGCGACCGCGATGTCAACACCACCTGGACCGAGGAGCATCTGCTCAAGGATGTGGATGATCTCACGGCCTATCTCGCGCTCCCCGCGCCCGCCGCCGACATCGTCCGCGTGAATCCGTCGAGCGTGCTGGATGTGGAGGCCAGACTGGGCGACGCCGGCATCGTGATGATCGATACGGCGGATCCGCTCTGCCATGCCGCCGCGCTGTTCGACATGGCTGAGTACACAGTGATCGCCATGACGGAGCCGGACCTGTTCCGCCGGCTGCTCGATCGGTTTGCGGCCACGGTGCTACCGCAGACCGAGGCGATTGCCAGGGCCCTGCCCGGCCGGCTCTGGCGCATCGTCGGGCCCGAGTATGCCTCGCCGCCGTTCCTCCCGCCTGCGCTTTTCCGCGAATATGTCTGCCGCTATGTATCGCCCATGATCCGCTCGATCCAGCGATACGGCGGCTACGCGCGCGTCCACTCCCACGGCAACCTGCGGGCGATCCTGGACGACATCGCCGCCATGGGTCCGGATGGTCTGGACCCGATCGAGCCGCCGCCGCAGGGCGATGTCGAACTGGCGTACGTCCGCAAGAACTACGGGAAGAACCTGGTGCTCTTCGGCAACATCGAGGCCAGCGACATCGAAAACCTGCCGACCCCGCAATTTGCCGAAAAAGTCCGCCGCGCCCTGGGTGAAGGCACGTCCGGCTCCGGCCGCGGCTTCGTGCTAATGCCCTCCGCCTGCCCCTACGGTCGCGTGCTGTCATCGCTGGCCATGCGGAACTACGAGAAGATGATCGAGCTGTTGGGGGCGTAACCCGAACGCTGAAACCAACACTCAATTTCCAACCGACGAAGTGAAAACTTGGAAATTAGATAGAACTTGTTGACATTTATTCGGTGGAGTCCCATAATAGATCTTGCGGTGGGGAATTGATTGCGGAGAGGAGCGTGCTTATGATCGCGAGAATGGTTTTTCAGATGACGATGATGGTGGTGGTGATTGCGCTGGCCGTTCACATGGTCGTACAGAAAAACAACGTGCAGACATCGCAGGTGGCGGCGGTCAAGGTAGAGCAGGCCACCCCGAAAGTTATCTCCGTGGCGGCGGTTCAACCGAAGCCAGTGGCGGTAGCGGCGGTGGTTGTGGCGCAGGTTAAGCCCGCGAAGGCTGTTGCCGCGAAGGAAGAGCTTCCGACCGCCAAGTCGGCCATGCAGAGCGCGCCGGGTACGATGGAAGTTGCGAACCTGCCTGGCAGCGGCGACGTGGTGCGGTAGGAAAGACAGGTTGTTTAGGCTGAAGGCTGAAGGCTTTTAGGGATTGCGCCTGATCTGAGAAACCGACGTTCGCGTTGATGTTGGTCGTCGTAGCCGTCGCGCTGCGCGCGGTGGCGTGCCTGTCATGTATAGGTTTGAAGAGACTGTTTCGCGACAGGCACGCCACCTGCTGCTACTCTGCGAAGTAGCGCTTCGCTACGTAGCACGAGCGCAGGAAGGCGGCGCGAGTGAAGAGGGACAAGCGGTTTTGATCAGAGCAATCTTTGCACTTCACCGGCCCAGAAGGCGGTGTTTTTTCCCTGTTTGTCCGTCAGGCACAGGCGTCCCAGTTCGTCCACTCCCGCGTAACGTCCTTCCACGGTCTGCGTCTCGTTGAGAGCCAGGCGCAGGCTGCGTCCGCTGAGCGCGTCGTGCGCAGCCCACTCGGGCGCCAGGGCGGCGAAGCCGCCGGCTTGAAGTTCCCGCAGGGCGCGGACTACCGATTCAAGGACCTCCGCCTGAACGGCTTCCAGATCGAAGGCCAGTCCGGTTTCGACCGCCATCGAAGTCGCCGGCCGCTCGGGGATCACGCTCTTGAGCGTCGCCGCCGGGACGTTTACGTTCAATCCCAATCCGAGCACGATGCGGCGTCCAGCGTCCGTGCTTTCGGCCAGCAATCCGGCGATTTTCCGGTTTTCCACCAGGATGTCATTGGGCCACTGCAGCAGGGCCGCGATGCCTGCCCGCGCCAGTGTGCGCCGCACGCCGAGGGCGGCGGCCTGGGCCAGATTGGGCGCCACGCCGGCAAGGGCGACGCCATCCAGTACGAGACTCAGGGCAAGGCTGGCGCCAGGTGCCGCGAACCACGGCCGATCGAAGCGTCCGCGTCCGGCGGTCTGGTGCTGCGTTGCGATCACGTCGCCAGGCTGCAGCGACGCGTTGTTTTCACGGGCCCACTGGTTGGTCGAAGGCAGGCTGTCAAAGCGCCAGAGGCGGCCGCCGGTGGCGGGCGAGGGGACGATCGTGGGCGGAGCGGATGGCGCTGGCATATCCGTACATGATAGGGGCGGCTGCGCCGGATTCAAATGAAATAAGTCGAACCTCCCGCTTGCGGTCCTCCCGTCTTCCCGCTAGTGTGTCGGCATGCAAGCGGCCTTTCAGCGGGTGACGATTTTGGGTTTGGGGTTGATGGGCGGATCGCTCGGGCTGGCGTTGCGCCGGCGCGGCGTGGCGCGCGAGGTGATTGGCTGGGCGCGGCGGCCGGAGACGGCGTCGGCGGCCCTGGCGGCTGGGGCCGTCACAGGGACGGCCGGCACGCCCGAAGAGGCCGTACGCGGCGCGGAGCTGGTTGTGGTGGGCACGCCGATTTCCTTCATTGCGCCGCTTGTGAAGGCCTGTGCCGCGGCCGTGGCCGACGGCGCCGTGGTGACCGATGTCGGCAGCACCAAGGGCGAGATCATGCGCGGCCTGGCGGGATGCTGGCCCGACGGGCGCGCGACTTTTGTGGGCAGTCATCCGATGGCCGGTTCCGAACGCAGCGGGCTGGAGGCGGCGCGGGCGGGGCTGTACGAGGGTGCGATGGTGGCGGTGACGCCGCCGGCGGCGGCCAATCCCGAGGCGGTCGAGCGTGTCTGCCGCCTCTGGTGGAACGTCGGCGGATCGGTGCGCGTGATGGATCCGGACACGCACGACCGGCTGGTGGCACGGACCAGTCATCTGCCGCATCTGGCGGCGGCGGCGCTGGTCGAAGCCGTGCTGGGAGCGAATCCTGACGCGGAGAGCGTTTCGTTCTGCGGCTCGGGTTTCCGCGATACGACGCGCGTGGCGGCGGGTTCAGCGGAGATGTGGCGCGACGTGGTCTTCACCAACCGCGCGGCGGTGCTGGCCGCGCTGGACCGGTTCACGCAGGCGCTCGGCGCCGTGCGGGAGCAAATCGCGGCGGGCGACGAACCCGGCGTGCAGGCCTTCCTGGCCCGGGTCTGCGAAGTCCGCCGCGCGCTTTCGAAATAGTACCAGCCTTAGTTGGACAAGCGTCCGCCGGTTCCCTTGGCGGTGCCCGATCTCGCCTTGGCCTGCTCGCGGGGACGCAGCGCGCGCACGGCGGCGCCCGCCCGCCACATTTCCGACTGGCCCAGTCCGTCGAGCTTGGCTCCGAGCAGCTTTTGATAGTCCTTGCGGCCGCAGTCGCGCAGCACTTCGCGCGTCTCGATGCCTTTCATGACCGAGGCGTAGAGTTTCTTGAAGACCGGCAGATTGGCCTTCTTGAAGATCGGGCGCCACTTGAGCGCGCCGTGTTGGGCGGTGGCCGAGCAGTTCTTGTACATCCAGTCCATGCCGTTCTCGTCCACCAGCCGGATCAGACTTTGGGTCAGTTCCTCGGATGTCTCGTTGAAGGCCTCGGAGGGCGAGTGGCCGTTCTTGCGCAGCACATCGTACTGGGCCTCCATCATGCCCGCCAGCGCGCCCATCAGCACGCCGCGCTCGCCGGTGAGATCGCTATGCACTTCCTTCTCGAAGGTGGTCGGGAAAAGGTAGCCCGAGCCGATGCCGATTCCGACGGCCAGGCAGCGTTCCCGCGCGCGGCCGGTTGCATCATGGCCGACGGCGAAACTGGAGTTGATGCCGGCGCCGGAGAGGAAGTTGCGGCGCACGGAGGTGCCCGAGCCCTTCGGGGCGACCAGAATCACGTCCACGTTCTTGGGCGGGACGATCTTGGTCTGGTCCTTGTAGACGATCGAGAAACCGTGCGAAAAATAGAGCGCATCCCCCTTCTTCAGGTTGGCCTTGACGACGGGCCAGATGCTCCTTTGGGCGGCATCCGAAACGAGCATCTGAACGATCGTACCGCGGCGCACCGCCTCTGGAATATCGAACAGCGTTTTGCCTGGCACCCAGCCGTCCTGCAGGGCGCGCTCCCAGTCGCGCTTGAAGGCGGGATCCTGGCCGATAATGACGCGAAAACCGTTTTCCTTCAAGTTGAGCGACTGCGCGGGACCCTGCACGCCGTAGCCAATGATCGCCAGGGTTTCCTTCGCCAGCACCTTGCGGGCTCTGGCCAGCGTGAATTCCTTGCGCGTTACGACCGATTCCTTCACTCCGCCAAAATTTATGACTGCCATTCTGACCTCCTGATTGTAATGAGCCGACATGATAATTCACACGGATTTTCTGTCAATCTAAAATATTTTTAAAATACGGAGGATGGATAAATAGACAACCGGATCAGAATCCATCCGTGTCGCTGGTGATGGCGGCGCGGTCGGCGCGCAACTGGCAGCAGCCGCGTCGGGAGGCGGCGACAAAGGCCGCCAGTTCCTCGCCTGGTCCGGCCAGCGCCTGGGCGCGAATTTTTTCCACGGCCTGGACGGCGTTGAGGCCGGAACAGTAGAGCAGATCGAAGGCCCGCTTGACTTCGTTGCGTTGCCCGGGCGTCAGTCCGGCTCGCTTGAGGCCGATTCGGTTGACCCCCAGCAGGGTATTGACGGTCATCGGCCGTGTGGTGCAGAAGGGCGGAACGTCCTGCGAAAGCCCCGACGCGCCCGCCACCATCGCCAGCCGTCCGATGCGGACGAACTGGTGGACCAGCACGTGGGCGCTGAGAAAGACCCGTTCGCCGACATGGACATGGCCGCCGAGCAGCGTGGCGTTGGCGATGATCGTGTGCGCGCCGACATGCACGTCATGCGCGATGTGGCTTTGCACCATCAGGAAGACGCCGTCGCCCACTTCGGTGGCGGTTTCCGGCTTTGTCGCGCGGTGGATGGTCACGCCTTCGCGGATGGTGCAGCCGCGTCCGATGCGCACATAGGTGGGCGCGTCCTTGAAGCCGAGATCCTGGGCCGGTTCGCCCAGCACCGCTCCGGCATGCACGCGGCAAGCCGGGCCCAGTGTCGTATAACGGCGCAATACCACATGCGGGCCGATCTCGCAGCCGTCGCCTATTTCCACGTCGCCTTCGACGACCGAGTACGGCCCGATCACGACATCCGCGCCCAGCCGCGCCTTGGGATCCACCGCCGCCGTTGCATGCAAGTTGTTCATTGCGATCCATCCCCCTCCGTGGCCGGGCATGCTAGCACGTCCGCGCCCGTCCCCCCAAGCGCGCAATACAGCGCCCAATACGGGGTGGGGACCCGGGCTATTTGGAAATTCTTACCATTCCAGCCTTTCCCGCTTCCATATCCCCTGCTTCTGACAAGGGCTTGTGCGCCCAAAAAACGTGCAAAAAAACGTGTTGACATGCGTGCATTCAAAAGCGCAACTTATCCGTATAGGTTTGTGGTGTCCGAAAACTTAAGAAGGAGCGTCATGAAAAAAACGAGTTCCATGCTGGCTATTGCAGTGGTTGCCGTGCTGTTTCTGGGCAGTACGGTTAATGCGGTCGCCGCGACCGCAACGAATAATATTACCGTGAAGCATATCACGGGTGAATGCCTGGTCAAGTTGCCGGGCTCGGACGAATTCGTCGCCGCCCAGGAAGGCGGGGTCTATCCTTACGGCACAGTGTTCCAGACTGGAAAAAAATCCTCCGTTGTGGTCTCCCTGGCCCCCAATAACGAACTACTGGTCCAGAACGACACGACGCTGCTCGTAACGGCCAATGCCGATCACTCCCAGATCAAGGTCGAAGTCACCAAGGGTTCGGTTCAGATGGTGGTGCCCGGCAAGAACGGACAGCCTGCGAAAACGATCACGTTGCCGGCCGGCAGCACCTACTCGGCGGTTACCGTCGGCGGTGTTGTCACCGTCACCGTGACGATTCCGAAGCCGAACGGCAAGTCGGAAACGATCGTAAACGTGATTGTGCCGCCCGGCACGACGACCACGACCACCACCACAACAACAACTACTACTACCACCACAACGACAACCACGACCACGATCCCGGGACCTCAACCGACGCCGACGCCGGTCGGCAAACGCTGAGGCCGGCCTGCGGAACCGGCTTTTTTGTTCGACACACGAATCATCGATCTGTAAATCAAGCGGGCGGAGGAAATACGCAATGACAAAAAAAACCTTGGCTGTGTGGTGGATGAGTTTGAGCGCAGGATGTGTCTTCATGGCGGCGGGAGCCTTTGCGCAGAATGCCAATCGGGGCCAGCCGACCCCGGCGCTCGACCGGGATCAGCCGGTGGCGGATACGGAACGTTGGATACTCTCGCTGACCGTCGCGGCGCATTACGACGACAATCGCGACGCCCTCAAGGACAACCCCCAAAGCGATCTGGACCTGATCGTACGGCCGCGGGCGACCTTGTTGTACAACCTCGACGAGACCTTCCTGCGCCTGTTTTACGAACCTTCCTACACCTGGCGCAGCAATCCGCGCTCGGTCGCGGACGGCAACGCGCAGAATCGCGAAGAGTGGTACCAATCGGCTGGATTGACCGTGGCGCGGCAGTTCAGTCCGCTGGTGGGGTTCAAGGCCGGCGATATATTCGCTTATACCGACGATCCGGCCGTCACGGAGGGCGGCGTCGCGCAGCGCCAGAACAACACCTATATTGGCAATCGCCTCTATGGAAGCTTGGACGTGACCCCCTCGCGCGTGTCCTATGGCCGGTTGGATGCCTCTTACAATCTGAAGCGGTACACGGAGCAGGCGGTCGCCGACGAATGGGACGAGGATATGTACGACAGTACGCTGGAAGTCGGGCACACGGTGACGCCGGGGTTGAATGCCTTTGGACAGTTGGGTGCGTCGATATACAAGAACGCCAGCACGAACCAGGACCGTGGTTCGACGGCCTACACCTTCGCCGGCGGGTTGGAAAAGATTTTCACTCCGGATTTCACGGGCCGGATCACGGCTGGGTATCAGGAAGCCGTTTACGACGACAGCAGCATCGGTTCGAAAGGCGGCTGGCTGGCGCGTCTTGAGACAACGCTGGGCGGCACATCCCCGACACGCCTGCGCCTGCTGCTTGAACACGGTTTTTACATGCCGTACGTGCTGCCGTATTCGATTCAGGAGATGTCGACCTTCCGCGTGGCCGTGGATCACGATCTGACGCGCGATCTGATGCTCTCGGTCTTTGGACAATATACGGACAGTTTCTACCCCGCGGAAGCGAGCAGCACCTCGCACGTGGATTTGCCCGGCGGGCATGATCGCATGACCGACGTGGGCTTGAACGCCACCTACCGGATCAACCGCAACTTCTCCTGCGGGGCCGGGTATCGATATCAGAGCTGGGATTCGGACGTGCGCGAGTCCTATTCCCACAACATGGTCGATCTTTCGTTTACGGGACAGTTGTAAACGGAACGGGGTGACCGGCGTCGGTTTTGGCCTGCGCCAACCCTTGCATCCGCGGGGCGTGATCTGCGCTTGTCATGGTGAGGCCTTTGCGGCCTCACCATTTATTTTGAGGGAGGGCTGGAGTTAATCATGGACGATCTTCAACACGAGGGGGGGCACCTGCTCGATTACTGGCGGGTGCTGATGGGACGCAAGGAGATCATGATCGCGGTCTCCCTGTTCGTGATTCTGACCGGCGTGGTTGTGACGATCATGATGCCGCGCACCTACATGGCCGCCACCCGCATCGCCGTGCGCGACAACAATCCGGACGTGCCGCCGTTCCAGATGGTCAAGTCGCAGCAAAACATGAGCATGGGCTGGAATTACGACCCTTATTTCCTGCGCACCCAGTTCGAGATCATCCAGTCGCGCCCGATCCTTTACGACGTGATCGGCAACCTCAAACTTCAGGAACACTTCGGGCGCATGTACGCGGACGACGGCAGTCCCTATACTCCGCAGGAGGCAGCCGACGAACTCGAACAATCGATGAAGGTGCAGCAGTATCGCGACACCAACCTGATCGAGCTGCGCGTTTACAGGAGCACGCGCCACAGTTCGCCGGAAATTGCCCGGCAGGATGCGGCGCGCATCGTCAACGAAATCGCCGCCGTCTACCGCGATCATCGCATGAAATCGTTGCGCGACGAATCCGAGCGCGGGCTGGCGGCCCTTGAGGGCGCGTTCCGCGCCGAACAGAAGCGGGTTGTGGATACCGAGCTCAAGCTTGAGAAACTCCGCAAGGATCTCAGCATCAGTTCTTTCGATGCCATGGGCACAGGGCGTAACACGGCGGCGTCGCTGGATACGATTCGCGTCCAGCAGTTGGAGGGCGCGCGCATCCAGGCGCGGAACAACATGCTGGATCGCAAGACGCGGCTGGACGAACTGCAAAGGCTGCATGGTTCCGAACTGCTCTACGCCGCGGCGCTGATCGTGCGCGATCCCATGCTTTCCTCCATTCGCGACGCGGTGGTGGAGGCGGAAACGATGTATCGGCGCTTGAAGGAAACGCTGGGCGCCCGCCATCCGGATGTGATCCGGCAGGAGCAGGTGGTCGAGGGACTGCACCAGAAGATGGACGAGACCGTGAAGGGCATCGTGACTGGACTGCAGACGGAATATGCGATCGCCGAAAGCCAGCTGGCCGCATCCGAGAAGGACCTCAAGGCGGCCCAGGTCACGGAAATCTCGGCGCAGAGCGATCGCTACATGCCGTTCGTCAAGCTTCAGGCCGAATTGGAGCGGCAGCGGGAACTGCGGGATACGCTGGAGAAGCGGCTCCTGCAGGAACGCATCGAATTGGATTTGCCGCGTACGCCAGTCGAGGTGGTGGCCACCGCCGAGGTGCCGGAAATCAACCATCCGGTCAGCCCCCGCGTGCCGCTGAACATCGTCCTGAGCGTCGTGTTCGGATTGTTCTGCGGCATTGGCGTGGTCTTTTTCATCGAGTACATGGATACCTCGGTCAAGGAACTCGAAGAGTTCGAACAGTATATAAAGGCGCCGATATTCGGAGTCGTTCCGCAAAAGGTTCAGCCGCTGCCCGACGAGAAGACGGAGACCGGGCATGGCGAAGCCTATCGTGTGCTGCGCATGAACATTCAGTTTTCCAAGCGTTTCGCCGGCGGCAAGACCCTCTGCATGACCAGCGGCGGGGCCGGGGAGGGGAAATCGCTGACCACCTTCAATCTGGCCTTCGTCTGCGGCCAGTTGGGGCAGAAGGTTTTGCTGGTGGATGCGGACCTGCGCCGTCCTTCGCAGCATAAACTTTTCAAGGCCGATGCGCGTCCCGGCTTCTCCGACCTGCTGCAGGGCACGGTCACGGTGGAGGCGGCGACGCGGCGCAGCCCGCGCGCGCCGGGCGTGGATTTCATCCTCAGCGGCCGTCCCTTGTCCGCAACCCAGGGCTTGCTGAACAGTCAGCGGATACGGACTTTGATCGACGAACTCAAGCCGAAGTACGATCTGATCATCTTCGACTCCGCGCCGATCATCGGCGTCAGCGACGCCTCGATCGTCTGCAGTGTGGTGGACGGCGTGATCTTGATCGTGAAACACCGCGGCTATCCGCGCGCCATGGCCGCACGGGCCAAGGCCATGATCGAAAACCTTGGCACACCCTGTCTGGGCGTTGTGCTCAACAACCTCAACGCCTCGCGCGATTATTCCTCCTATTATAATTCGTCCCGCTACGGTTACTATCAGGCGCCATCCTCTAAAGGCAGGGACGAGGAGCCGCCGGCGGCGGCGGGACAGGCTCGCGCGTCGCAGAAGACGGCGGATGTGGAAAGGACTGCGCAGGCATGAGGAGATGGGGACTTTCGACGCTGACGGTCGCGGCGATGCTGCTGGCGGGGTGTGCCAGCGAGCCGCAACGGGCCCGGCCTTCGGTGGCTTTTGTGCCGCCCGGCGCGGCGCCGGTTGTGGCTTCGGAGGCCGCGGCGCAGAACCGCGCGGTCGCCAATTCCGCCGCGTCCGCGACCAACATAACCAGCAGCAAGGAATCGATTGCCTCGCGTTTGCTGAAACCAGGCGATCGCATCGAGGTCCAGTTGCGCGCGATACCTCAGCCCGACAGCCTGCGCATGGTCGTGGATGAGACCGGCAGCATCAACCTTCCGCTGTTGAGCATGGTCAAGGTGGCAGGCTATTCAAGCGCCGAAGCCGGACGTCTGATCGAAAAGGCTTACATTGACGCCCAAATCTACCGCGTGGTCTCGGCCACGGTTGTTCCTCCCGAACAGGAATATTCCGTGACGGGCGAGGTCGTGCGGCCCGGACCATATGCGCTGAATCGCGATCTGTCCTTTATGCAGGCGCTGGCGCGGGCCGGGCGTTACACGGACTTCGCCGATCCCACCTCCGTCAAAATCATCAGGGGCGACAAGATCATCTCGATCAATGCCCGGCGGGTCGAGGAGGGCCGCGACAAGGACGTGCCGATCGTTCCCGGCGATATCATCAGCGTTCCCAAACGCAGCTGGTGACGGGCCGCGACGGCGGAAGGAGGTCCACGATGACGCCCATGCATAAGCCTCGTTCGGAGCGCACGCTGGGGGTCGCGATCGCCGTCTGCTTTCTGCCGGTGCTGCTGTTCCTGACGGTGCATGCGGCGGTGATGTCGCGATCCCAGTGCTTGTATTACCAGGCCAAGTACGGCTCGCTGCGCGATGACGATTCCGCCGCCCTGGCGGCCCTCGATTCCGCCCACGATATCGATGAGGGGAACTACAACGTTTGCGAACACGCGGCGCGCCGGGCCTGGGATTGCGCCGGACGGACCACCGGCGAGGCCCGGAACGCGATGCGCGAGCAGGCGCGGCTCTGGTGCGACCGGGCGCTGATTGTGAATCCCTATCAACGCTCGATGCGCTGGATGCACGCGCAGCAGCTGGCGCGCGAAGATCCCGCGCAGGGGCTGGCCGCCTGGCAAGACTACGTGGAGTGGGAATTCTGGGAGCCCGATAATCACTTGATCCTGGCGGACATGGCGCTGAACGCGCGGCGCCTGGACCTCGCCGAGCAGGCCTTGCGCTGGGCTGAAGGGACGCCGGGTTACGCAGCCATGGCCGCACGCATCAAGCAGGAACGTGAACGCGCCGCGACGACGCCGCAGGCTGAAAATGGGGTGGGTAACGGGGTTCGAACCCGCGACATCCAGAACCACAATCTGGCGCTCTACCAATTGAGCTATACCCACCGTCGAAAAAGTTGATTATAGCGCGCCCTCAATATTCGACAAGTACGAAGTAAGGTTTCAGTCATGAACACCGTGCCGATTACCGTGGTAGATCTGCCGCCGCGCGAATTGCCCGCCTATTCCACGGTCGCCGAGGCCGTTCGCGGAGTTGCCGCGCCCGACGGGTTGCCCTGGATCGCCGCGCTGGTCAATAACGACCTGGTCGGTCTCCAGACCCTGCTGGATGTCGAAAGCGTTGTCCGTCCGATCGACATGCGCTCCGTCGAGGGCGCCGCGGTCTACGAACGGTCGCTCGGATTTCTGCTCGCCAAGGTGGTCAACGAGTTGTTTCCCGGCGCCGACCTGTCCGTCAACTACACCATGGGCGACGGGGTCTACTGCACGCTCACGCGCGGCGCCGCGGGCGCCCACGAGCCGGTTTTGGACGACGAACTGCGGCAGATCGAGACCAGCATGCGTGCCGAGGTGGCGCGCGACCTGCCGATCACGCGCCGCAGGGTCTCGTTCGCGGAGGCCGTGCGGTGCTTCGAGAAGGCGGGCCAGACGGACAAACTCCGGCTGCTGCGTTTTCGCAACGCGCCGCGCCTGACGCTGCATGATTGCGGGGGCTTCTACGACATGCCGCTCCAGCCGCTCGCGCCCTCGACCGGCGCGCTGTCGGCCTTCGCGTTGCATCCATATCCGCCGGGCTTCCTGCTGCTGATGCCGCAGAAGGGCGATGGATTGAAGGTCGCGCCTTTTCAGGACCGCCCCAAACTCTTCCAGGTTTTTCAGGAACGCGAGGCATGGGGCCGTATTTTGGGCGTTGAGACCGTCGGACGCATGAACGAATTGATCGCCGATGGCGGCATCTCCGACTTCATCAAAATCGCCGAGGCCCTGCACGAGAAAAAAATCGCGCGCATTGCCGACGACATCGCCGCCCGCGGCAGCGGGGTGCGCGTGATCCTGATCTCCGGACCCACTTCGTCCGGCAAGACCACCTTCGCCAAGCGGCTGGCGATCCAGTTGCGCGTCGCCGGACTGCGGCCCGTGACGATCTCGCTGGACGACTATTTCGTCGTCCGCGACCGCACCCCGCGCGACGAGTCGGGCGAGTTCGACTTCGAACATATCGAGGCGCTCGATCTGCCGCTTTTCAACCGCCAGATCAACGACCTATTGTCCGGCAACAATGTGGCGCTGCCGCGCTTCAACTTCGAGACCCACGCCAGCGCGCTGCGCGACACCAAACTTTCCATCGAACCCGACCAGCCGCTGATCGTGGAGGGCATCCATGCGCTCAATCCGTTGCTGACCTCCGGCGTGCCCGACGCCTGCAAGTTCCACGTCTATGTGAGCGCCCTGACCCAGCTAAGCCTGGATTCGCATAACCGGATTTCGACCACCGACAACCGCCTCTTGCGCCGCATCGTGCGCGACCACCAGTACCGCAAGCACAGCGTGCTCGACACGCTGCGCATGTGGCCTTCCGTTCGCCGCGGCGAGGCGCGCTGGGTCTTTCCCTTCCAGGAAAACGCCGATGTCATGTTCAATTCGGCGCTGGACTACGAACTGGCCGTGCTCAAACCGATCGTCGAACCGTTCCTGATGCAAATCAAGCCCGACGTGCCGGAGTATGCCGCGTCGCGCCGGCTGACCGCGCTGCTTTTCCCCATCCTGCCGCTCTCCGACCGCGGTGTGCCGCCGACCTCGATCCTGCGCGAGGTGATCGGGCGCAGCAGTTTCACTTATTGATTATGGGAGAAGAGTAGGAGGCGCCATGGACCTGACGCAACTCGGGTGGTGTGGATTGTGGCCGGCGGCCGTGGGCGAGCCGCCCGGCGCCGTCTGGGATCCTGCCGCCGAGTCATTCACCGAACGCCATTTGCGCGTCATCTGGTTCGACGCCACTCACCGTCCCGCCGTACTCACCGCCCAGGACGATCAAAGCGTAGAAGTGCTCGATCCGGGCCGTTGGAATCTGGAGGCCGGGCCGGACTTTCTTGACGCCACCCTGCGGGTGCTGCCCGGCCGCCGCCAGGTGCGTGGCGACGTGGAGTTGCACCGCCATCCCGCCGACTGGGTCCGCCATGGCCATAGCGGCGACCCCCGCTACCGCCGCGTCGTGGCCAGCGTCACCTGGTATCCCGGCCGCATGCCAGCCTCCGCCCTCCCAGCAGGCGCGCTGGAAATAGCGCTGCGCGACACCGTGCTGGCCAATCCAACGTTTTGCTTCGAGGCTCTGGATCTGACAGCCTACCCCTATGCCGCGCCGGCCCCGCGTCCGCCCTGCGCCGTGGCGCTGCTGGGACTGCCTGCCGGCGCCGGCGCAGCTCTGCTCGACCGCGCCGGCGAAGAACGCCTGCGTCGCAAAGCCGACCGCCTGGCCGCGCTTTGCGCCGGCCACGGCCCAGGGCAGACGCTTTACGAAGAGGTGCTGGCGGGCCTGGGTTACAAGCAGAATGAGCTGCCATGCCGCCGCCTGGCCCAGACCGTACCGCTGGCCACTCTGCGGGAGACGGTTGCCAGTCATGGCCAGCTGGCCGGTTACGCCCTGCTCGCCGGCGTCGCCGGGCTGCTGCCCTCCAAACCCCAGGCGGCCTGGGATGAGGAAGCCCGCCGCTTTCTGCGCGATGTTTGGAACTACTGGTGGAAAATCCAGGCGCACTGGCAGAGCCGTGTGTTGCCAAGGGAGTTGTGGACGCTGCATAACTTGCGCCCGCTCAACCATCCGCTACGCCGCTTGATGGCCGTGCTTCCACTCTTCACCGGAGCCGGGGCCTGGCCCGAAGCGCTGCCCGGCCTGTTGTCCGGCGCCCCGGCGACATGGGCCACCGGACTGCTCGCACGGCTGGATGACGCCGGCGACAACGCGCCCTTCTGGTCGCGCCGCGCGGGCTTCGGCGGCAAGCCGCTCCCGCATCCCGCCGCGCTTGTGGGCGCGGGCCGCGCCGCGGCGCTGCTGCTGAATGCCCTGGTGCCGTTCCTGATGACGCAAGGCTACCCGGAACTCGCCACGCCGGATAAGTTGGGCCAACTGCCGGCCGAAGACGATCATCACCTCGCCCGCGAAACCGCCTTCCGGTTGTTCGGGCGCGACCACAATCCCGCGCTTCACCATACCGGACTGCGCCAGCAGGGCCTCGTGCAAATCTTTCAGGACTTCTGCCTCAACGCCCACACCGCCTGCGCCGACTGTCCGCTCCCCGAGGCGTTGACCGCGGCCCGGAGCGGTGCGTAACACCTCCCTACAACTTTCCGCTCACCTGCAGCGCTATCACCAGCGCTCCCAGCCCCAGCAGGTAATAGACAAACCCCGTGAGCGCTCCGCGCACGATCAGCCGCACCATCCAGCGCACGGCCAAAAAGCCCGAAACGGCCGCCACGGCGGTGCCGACCAGATAGGGGGCGCTGACCACCTGCGCCGCTTCGTGCGCTTTGATCAGTTTCAGCAGGTCAAAGGCTGCCGCAGCGGCTATCACGGGAATCGAGGCCAGGAACGAATAGCGCGCCGCGGTCTCGCGATCGAGTCCCCGGAAAAGCGCTCCGGCGATGGTCATCCCGGAGCGGGATACTGCCGGTAGAATCGCCACGCCTTGGAGCACGCCAATCACGGCGCCGTCGCCAACCGTCATGCGGTCCAAGCCCTTGCGCCCGGCCTTCACACGGATGGCCAGCCACAACACCAGTCCGCTGATTATGAACTCGATGCCCAGCGTCTTGCCGGATGCGAAGAGTTCTTCGATCCAGTCCTTGAGCGCCAGGGCGATGATCGCCGTGGGCACGAACGACGCCAGCAGCAGCACGGTCAGGCGCTGCCATGGACGTTTCAGCAGCGCCCAGAGGTCCGCCCCGAAAACCGCCATTACCGCCGCCAGCGTGCCGAGATGCAGCAGCACGTCGAAACTTACGACCGAACGGTCCTTCAGACCCATGAACTGCTGGACCAGCACCAAGTGGCCCGAACTGCTGACCGGCAAAAACTCCGTCACCCCCTGCACTAATCCCAGAATCGCGGCCTGAACCGTCGTCATGCGTAGCTCCGTTCGGTATCGCGTTCATGCGACGCGTTCGGGGAATTGTCCCCAACGCCGCTACGCCTTGTCAAGATGCCTGTCATCGGTGTACTCTGGGTCAAAGCTATTTTCCCGCTATTATTGTGTTGCCTGAGGCAGCATGGGAACAGACCATCGAGATCGTCAGTTGTGGCAGCGCTTGCAGACCGCCGCCGATCAGGAGGTCGAGGCGCTGGTACGGCGCCTGCCGGCCGATCTGCGCGACAAGGCGCGCGCTATTCCCGTCACCTACGAACCCTTTCCGACGCAGGAGATGGTGGACGACGACAAACTAGATCCCGACCTGCTTGGGCTTTTCGTAGGCAACTGCTACGCCGAAGGCGAGAGCGATGGGGGCGACCTGCCGCCGCAGATTCTGCTCTTTCTGGTCAGTCTTTGGGACTACACCGACCATTGCGAAAAGGATTTCAGGGACGAAGTGAGCCGCACCTACCTGCACGAGCTGGGTCATTACCTTGGACTCGACGAAGGCGATCTGGAGGCGCGCGATCTGGATTGAAGCTGCGATGACATCCCGCCCGGCGATCGGGGCATATTTGACGAATGCCGCATGCGCCCCTATGATCCCACCAGTGCGCGTGCGCCGGTGCGGCGCCCGCCATATGGAGAAACGAGATGCATGACGACTGGCTGGGATTGCGGAGCGCTGGCAAGTGGATCTGGCATGGGAAGCCGCGCGCCGGTCGCAGCGACTTAGGCTTCTTTCACGGTCTTCTGCGTGTTCCGCGCGGCGCGGTCACGACGCGTCTTTTCGTCTGCGCCGACAATCGCTACGTGCTTTACGCGGACAGCGGACGCGGCCCCGCCCGCCTCGGCCGCGGTCCCGCGCGCGGCGACATGATGCACACCGCGCTCGATCCCTACGAATTGCCGCTGCGCGGCCTGCGCGCCCTGCGGCTCTGGGCGCAGGTGTATTACGTCGGCGGCCGGCCGGAACAGATGCTCGCCGAGGTTCATGGCGACCACCCCGGCCTGCTCGTGCTGGCGGGCTTTTACGACCGCCGCGGAGTTTTGCTCGGCCGGGCCGGGACCGGCTGCGCCTGGCGCGCCTTCGCCAGTCGCGCCATCGCGCCGCTCACAACGCCGGAAGGGATTTCGGGGCTGGGCGCCACGGAGCGGCACCGCGCCGACGACTGGCCGGCGGACTGGCTGCGGGCGCGGCCTTCGTCGAAGGGCTGGGCGCCCGCCGTCGAACTTTCCACGCCCCAGCCGAAGGGCTTTCCGCCCTTTGCCAGCGACGATCACTGGCTGGTGCCGCGTGTCCTGCCGCAGATGGCCGAGACGCCGCGCGCCTTCGTTCGCATGGCGCCGGCCGGCGCGCCCGAACGCGCCGCCGCGCCGCGCTTCCCAATCCATATTCCGCCGCGCGGACGCCTCGATCTGCTTTTCGACGCCGGCGGGATGGTCTGCGCCTACCCGCAAATCTCGCTGCGCGGCCGCGGCGCGCATGCGACGGTTGCTTATGCCGAGGTGCTGACGCGTGCGGCGCCGGGCGGCGTCCAAAAATCGCACCGTCTGGCCGCCGGATTCGAATTGAAGGGACCGCACGACCGCCTCGATATGGGCGCTTGCGCCAAAACCCATCTTTTCGAGCCCATTCACTGGCACAGTTTTCGCTTTCTGCGGGTGGGCATCGAGGCCGGACCGGAGGGCGCGCTGTTGCGCGCTGTCGGAATGCGCGTCACGGGCTATCCCTGGAAACTGCGGCAGAAGATTGCCGCGCCGGGCGCGCACGCCGCCGCGGTGCGCAAACTGATGGAGGTGAGCTGGCGTACGATCCGCTGCTGCACCTGGGAGACCTTCATGGACTGCCCGTTCTACGAGCAGCTCCAGTACATCGGCGACACGCGCATACAAATGCTGGTCACGCACATGGCGACCGGCGACGAAGCCCTCGCGCGCCAGGCGCTGACCGCCTTCGACAACAGCCGTGTCTGCGAAGGCCTGACGCAAAGCCGCGGCCCGACCACGGAGATGCAGATCATCCCAACCTTCAGCCTGATATATATTCTGACGCTGGAAGATTTCCTCGTCAACACCGGCGACCGTGATTTCGTCGCGCCGCTGCTTGACGGCGTGGCCGACATCCTGCGCTGGACGGCGCGCTACCGCGATCCGCGCACCGGACTGCTTGGCACGCTGCCCTACTGGCCGTTCGTGGACTGGGTTCACGAAGTCTGGGATCAAGGCGTTCCTCCGGGTCCACCCAGCAGCCTGATCAACCTCTTCCACCTGCTCGCGCTGGATGCCGCCGCGCGGCTGTGCGCCGGTACGCCGCAGGGGCGGTCCTGGCGCGCCGAGGCGGACGCACTGCGGCGGCGCATCCGCCGCCTCTTTTGGGATCCGCGCCTGCGGCTGCTGCGCGACGTGCCAGCGGCCGCCGACCGCCGCAACCGCGAATTCAGCCAGCATGCCCAGGCGCTGGGCGTGCTGGCGGGCGTCATGCGCGGCGCCGACGCGCGCGCCGCGCTGCGAGGGGCCATCGAAGGCATGCCGGGCCTGGAACTGCGGCAGGCCACGCTTTACTTCCGCTTCTATCTGGCCGAGGCCGTGGCGCGCGCAGGGTGGGGGGCCGGGTTATGGCGCCTGCTCGAACCGTTCCGCGAGGCGCTGGCCGCCGGCAGTACGACCTGGCCGGAAACTTATGAGCCATGCCGCAGCGAATGCCATGCCTGGGGCAGTTGGCCGATGTACTTCTTCGGCCGCTACGTGCTGGGGGTCAATCCGCCGGACGCGCGCGGACGCATCCTGGTAAAGCCGCTGCGCTGTCCGCCGCTCGACAGGGTGGAAGGCACGGTCATGACGCGCCTAGGTCCGGTCCAGGTGAAAGTCGGCTGGCAGGGCCGCCGCCCCGCGCTGCGCGTACGCCTGCCGCCCCGCGCCCGCCGCTGACAATACTCCGCTGCAAGCCTCGCTCCGCCGCCGCCGCCCGCGGCGGCGCGCGGCTACATCGACTTCAGCAAGAGCGTGGCGTTGTGGCCGCCGAAGCCCAGCGAGTTGTTGAGACAGGCCCGGACCTTGGCTGTGCGCGCGGTGTTCGGTACGTAGTCGAGGTCACACTGCGGATCGGGAGTCTCGTAGTTGATCGTGGGCGTGACGATGCCATGCTTCATGGTCAGGGCGCAGACGATCGCTTCTATCGCGCCCGCGGCGCCGAGCATGTGTCCGGTCATGGACTTACTCGATCCGACCATGATCTTGTGCGCGCGTTCGTTCCCGAGGGCGCCCTTGATGGCGGCGGTCTCGGTCATGTCGTTGAGCTTTGTGCTGGTGCCGTGGGCGTTCACGTAGTCCACATCCTCCGGCGTCAGCCCGCCGTCGCGCATGGCCAGGGCCATGGCCCGGGCGGCCCCTTCGCCGCCTTCAACCGGGGCGGTGATGTGATTGGCGTCGCAGGTGGCGCCGTAACCGGCGACCTCGGCGTAGATCTTGGCGCCGCGCTTGCTGGCGTGTTCCAGCGTTTCGAGCACCAATATGCCCGCGCCTTCGCCCATGATGAAGCCGTCGCGATTGGCGTCGAAGGGGCGGCAGGCCTTGGTCGGTTCGTCATTGCGGGTGCTGAGCGCATGCATGGCGCAAAAGCCCGCGATGCCCAGCGGGCAGACGGTGGCTTCCGTGCCGCCGGCGACTATCACATCGGCCTCGCCGCGCTGCAAGATGCGCATTGCCTCGCCGATGCAGTGTGTGGAACTGGCGCAGGCGGTCACCACGGAAAAATTCGGGCCTTTCAGGTGATGCGCGATGGCGATCAGGCCGGAGGCCATGTTGATGATCATCTGCGGGATCATGAAGGGGGAGCAGCGGGAGGGTCCGCGTTCCAGCAGGGTCTTGTGCTGTATTTCCAGCGTCTGCAGGCCGCCGATGCCCGAGCCGACGATGGTTCCGCAGCGCGTCAGGTCCTCGGTGCCGAAATTTATCCCGGAATCGTCCACCGCCATCTTGGCCGCTGCCAGCGCGAAGTGGCAGAACGGGTCCATGCGGCGCTGTTCCTTCTTGGAGACGAACTTGTCCACATCGAAGCCGACAACCTCGCCGGCAATGCGGGCGTCCATGGCCGCGGCGTCGAAGAGCGAGATCGCCCTGATGCCCGACTCTCCGTTGCACAGCTTCTTCCAGAACGAATCGAGGTCGCAGCCCAATGGCGATACGACGCCCATGCCGGTGATGACCACTTTTTGTGCACTCATAGCATTACCCCGTAAGAGAAGGAAATGAAAAACGCCGTTAGATCAGCAAAAAAAAGCGGGGGATGACCAGCATCCCCCCCGGTCGTAGGCAAACCTTCCGGATTAATCCTTCTTGTCGAGACCCTTGCCCTTCAGGTACTCGATGACGGCGCCAACGCTCGTCAGCTTTTCGGCTTCGTCGTCGGGAATCTCGGCGCCGAATTTCTCTTCAAACGCCATCACAAGTTCCACCTGATCCAGGGAATCCGCGCCGAGATCTTCGATGAACTTGGCCTGGGGCGTCACCTGCTCCGCGTTGACGTCGAGCTGCTCAATAATGATTTCCTTAACTTTGTCTTCCAGTGCCATGTTGTCTCTCCTTGCTTGGTCGTTACGTGTCCGCCTACATCACCATGCCGCCACTTACCGTCACGACATGGCCTGTTACATACGACGAGGCATCGCTCGCCAGAAACAGCACCACATCGGCCACATCCTGTGGCGTGCCAAAACGGCCCATGGGGATGGCATCCAACATCTTTTGCCTGACCTCGGCCGAAAGCACCTCGGTCATGCGGGTTTCAATGAATCCCGGCGCGACGGCGTTTGCGCGGACTCCCCGGCCGGCCAATTCCTTGGCGACCGACTTGGTCAATGCAATCACACCGGCTTTCGAGGCCGCATAATTGCATTGTCCGGCGTTGCCAATCAAGCCAATAATTGAGGCGATGTTGACGATGGCCCCGCCGCGCTGGCGCATCATGATTTTGCCCACGGCTTTGGAAAAGAGGAAGGTGCCCTTCAGGTTGACGTCGATCACGGCATCCCAATCCGCTTCGCTCATGCGGGCCAGGAAACCGTCCTTGGTGATCCCGGCATTGTTGACCAGGATGTCGATGCGGCCCAGAGCCTGTACGGCCGCGTTCACGCCGGCTTCCACGTCCGCGGCCTGGCTGACGTTCACGGCAAAACACTCGGCGCGCCGCCCAAGCGCGCGCACGGCGGCGGCCGTGTCGGCCAGCCAGTCGATCTGGAGGTCGCAAAGCGCCAGGTCGGCGCCCTCGCGGGCCAGGGTTTCGGCGATGGCTCGGCCGATGCCGCGCGAGGCGCCTGTAATCAACGCAATTTTGCCGTCCAAAACACCCATGGGTTGGATTCCTTCCCTCTGTCAAAAATCTTCCGCTTGTCAAATTCGCGAAAGAGCGGCGACCGTCTTGTCGAGTGTCGCTTGATCCTGAATGCTATAGATTGTAGCGTTATTGTCAATACGTTTCACCAGGCCGCTCAGTATCTTGCCGGGGCCGCATTCGATGTAGGTCGCCACGCCCTGGGCATGGAAAGACTGAATATCGGAAACCCACTGCACGGAGCCCGTCACCTGGTCCACCATGCGGGCGCGGATTTCCTCGGGCGCGCCGTGCGGGCGTCCGGTGGCGTTGGACATGACCGGAAAGCGCGGCGCGGCGAAGGTAATCGCGGCCAGCAGTTCCTTCAGTCGCGCGGCGGCAGAGGCCATCAGGCGCGAATGAAAGGCGCCGGCGACGTTGAGCACGACCGTCCGCTTGGCGCCGGCCGCCTTGGCCAGGGTTTCGGCCTCGGCAATGCCCGCCTTGGGGCCCGAAAGCACGGTTTGCTCCGGGGAATTGAGGTTGGCGATCTGGACATTGGCCGCGGCGCAAATTTTTTCCAGTTCCGGCATTGTCAGGCCCATCACGCTGACCATGCCGCCGGCCTGTTCGTCGCAGGCGCTCTGCATGTACTGGCCGCGCGCCCGCAGGATCTTCAACGTGTCCTCGAACGAGAGCACCCCCGCCGCATGCAGCGCGGTCCACTCGCCCAGGCTCAGTCCCGCGGCGCCCGCGGGCGCGCAATCCGGTAGCCGCTGCCGCAAAGCGGTGTAACATGCCAGACTGGCGACAAAAATGGCGGGCTGGCAGTTGTCCGAGCGGGTCAGGGTCTCGATCGGTCCCTCGAAGCAGAGTTTGGCGAGATCGAAGCCCAGCACGGCATTGGCGCGTTCGAAAAGCGTCCCGCAGGCCGGCACGGCCGCGGCCAGGTCCTTGCCCATGCCGACGAATTGCGCCCCCTGCCCGGCGAAAAGTATGGCGTTTGCTTTCATGTTCATTTCTCCCATGCTGCTGCTCGAAGCAGCCTTGCTCTAACAGCCTTCAGCCTCTCCCCCTTCAGCCTTCAGTCTATCCACCTTCAGCCTATCCTCACCACTTCATCACGGTCGCGCCCCAGGTGAAGCCGCCGCCGAAGGCCACCATTACGACCGTCTGCCCGGAGTGCACGCGGCCCGTCCGCACGGCCTCTTCGAGGGCCACGGGAATCGAGGCGGCCGACATGTTGCCGTAACGGTCCAGGTTGACGAAGAATTTCTCCAGCGGCACGCCGAGTTTGTCGGAAATCGCATGGATGATGCGCAGGTTGGCCTGGTGGGGCACGATGATATCGACATCCGCCAGGGTCAGTCCGGCGCCGGCCAGCACCCGCAGCACGGCGTCGCTCATGGAGCGCACGGCATGTTTGAAAACCTCGCGGCCGTTCATCTTCATGTAGTGCAGCCGCCCGTCCACGGTCGCATGCGAGGCCGGCAGGCGACTGCCCCCGGCGGGGATTTGCAGCAGGTCCGCCAGCGAGCCGTCCGAGCCGGTCACGGTGTTCACGATGCCGCGCGCGCCGTCCGCCGCCCCGGCCTGCAGCACCACGGCGCCGGCGCCGTCGCCGAACAGCACGCAGGTGGCGCGGTCCTGCCAGTCGGTGACGCTGCTCAACTTCTCGGCGCCGATGATCAGCGCCGTGCGGATGGCCCCGGTGCGGATGTATTGGCGGGCGGTTTCCATGGCGAAGAGGAAGCCTGTGCAGGCGGCCTCCAGGTCGAAGCAGGTCGCATTCACGGCGCCGATCTTGCGCTGGACCAGGCAGGCCGTGTTGGGGAAGGGCATGTCGGGGGTGACGGTGGCGACGATGATCATATCCACGGCCGCGGCCGCCACGCCGGCCGCCGCCAGGGCGCGGCGCGCGGCCTCGACGCTGAGGTCCGAGGTGGCCACTTTTTCGCCTGCGATATGCCGCTCGTGGATGCCGCTGCGCGAGACAATCCACTCGTCGGTGGTATTGACCAGCTTCTCCAAGTCGGCGTTCGTCAGCACCTGTTCAGGGGTATAGGCGCCCACACCGGCGATGACGGCGCGCGGCATCGGCTGTGCGGGATGGGCAATGGCGTCTTTCATAAGATGGTACTGGCCTTTCCAATGGCGTTCACCATTCGATCGTTGACTTGGTGGCCTACGGCTTCACTGGCCACGCGGATGGCGTGGTAGATGGATTTGGCGCGCGAGGCGCCGTGCGAGATGATGCAAACGCCGTTCACCCCAAGCAGCGGCGCGCCGCCGTACAGGTCGGGATCCATGCGGCGCTTCAATGATGCAAAGGCCCCGCGCAACAGCAGCGCGCCGGCCTTGCGTGGCAGACTGGCGGTGAACTCCCGTTTCATCCAGTAACTGATGGCGCGCGAGGCGCTTTCGCTGGTTTTCAGCACCACGTTGCCGGTAAAGCCGTCGCAGACGATCACATCCGTTTCGCCGCGGAAAATGTCGTGGCCTTCGACATTGCCGCGAAAAACGATCAAGCCCTTTTCATCGGCGGCTTTCAATAGCGGAAAAGCTCCCAGCGTGGTGTCGTTGCCCTTGGTTTCCTCGCCACCGATGCTGAGCAGTCCGACCACCGGCTTGGCCTGGCCCAGCACCTCGTGGGAATAGATGGAGCCCATCAGCGCGAATTGCAGCAGCAGACCGGCGTCGCACATGGCGTTGGCGCCGGCGTCCAGCAGCAGCACAGGCCGGTCCTGGGTGGGCATGACCGTGGCGATCGCGGGGCGGCTGACCCCCTGAAGGGTGCGAAGTTTAAGCGTGGCGGCGACGACCATGGCCCCGGTATTGCCGGCCGAAAGCGCCGCGTCGGCCGCGCCGGCCTTGACCATGTCCACCGCCCGGCTGATCGAATTATCGCGCTTGCGGCGGATGGCCAGGGCGGGCGACTCGTCCATGCCAACGGTTTCGGAGGCATGGCGAAGCTCGATCTTGGGCGAAATCGTGCCGTGGCGGCGCAATTCGCTCTCGATGGCGGCCTGGTTGCCGATCAGGAAAATACGCTCGACCGCCGGAAGAAGGTTCGCGGCTTGCACGGCGCCTGCGACGATTTCCAGCGGGGCGAAATCCCCCCCCATTGCATCAACGGCGATGCGCATCGTGCGGCCAGGAGACAGTTACTTGACCTCGACGGTCAACACTTGTCGTCCCTTGTAGGTTCCACAGGCGAGGCAGACCCGGTGCGGCAACTGCGGAGCGCCGCATTGCGGACAGTTCTTGAGCGTTGGCACAGGGTGTACGTGATGCGACTTCCGCATGCGGATGCGCATCTTGGACTTTCTCCGTTTAGGTACCGCCATAGTTCCCTTCCTCTTTACTGCAGTGCCAACCCGTCGAACGCCCCCCCTCGGGGCGCCGTGACCGGCGGACATCGACACGCTTCCCGATTGAGGTTGCTTCCACACCGCGGACACAGTCCACGGCATGTTGCACGGCACAACGGTTGCGTCGGCAGAGCCAGCAAAATACTTTCCCTGACCTCCGATGTCAAGTCCACGGGTTGATGAGGGTCGGCCACCTCCCGTTCGGCAATGAAATCCGGCTCGGTCACGGTATGGCTGAAAACCTGCCCGCAACGCGCGCAAATCAGGCGCGCCCGCGTCTTCAAAGCGCCGCGGACCAGCAGGTGTCCGCTGACCAGCTGCGCCAGCACGTCGTAATTGACCGGGTTGACCTTGTCGATCTCCACGTCGTCGTGGATCTCTTCAAGATCGGCCGGCTCCTTGCCGGTCAGACGCAGGCCGTCTTCCGGCAGTTGGGCGGGGATGATACGCATGGAACACTTTATATAGGTTGTTTAGGCTGAAGGAAGAGGTGTCCGGTGTTCCCACTGTTCACTGTTTACTGTTCAATCTCCGCTCTACTCAGACTTCAGTCTTCTAGCCTCTATATACCGCAGCACCGGCTGCGGCACGAAGCGCACCATTTCGGCGCCGGCTTCCATCACTTCCCGCACGGTGCTGGAACTGATGTAACTGTACTGCTCCTGCGGCATCAGGAAGAGCGTTTCGATGTCCGGGGCCAGGGCGCGGTTGGTGAGGGCCATCTGGAACTCGTACTCGAAATCGGAAAAGGCGCGCAATCCACGCACGATGACATGCGCGCCCAGCGAATGCACGTAGTCCACCAAAAGGCCGTCGAACGGCCTGACCACCACGTTCGGGATGTCGCGCAGCGTTTCCTGCATCATCTGCATCCGCTCTTCCAGCGTGAACATGGTCTGTTTGCGCGAGTGCGCCACCACGGCCACGGTCAGTTGGTCGAAAATCAAGGCCGCCCGCCGCACCAGATCCTCGTGACCGAGCGTCACGGGATCGAAGGTGCCCGGATAAATGGCTGTGTGGCGACAATGGCGATTGTTGTTTGGCATGACGTGGTTCCTGTGGGGCGGAGTATACAACGAAAGGCGGAATTGACAACCATGCGGTCGAACCCCTAGAGTACGCCCCGCACGCGGACGGGCGCTTAGCTCAGTTGGTTAGAGCACCACCTTGACATGGTGGGGGTCGGAGGTTCGAGTCCTCTAGCGCCCACCACCCTTCCATTTGAAAATACCCCGGTTTTATTGGCGATTATTGCGTTTTCACGTTTTTCCGTGAAAGCGCGACAAGACGCTACAAGGGGGCTACTTGGCGACCAATTCACACACACAAACACACGCAAAAATTTTCCGTCACCCGGGAAGAACCCCGACGACACATAAAAAAGAGGCAATTGTTTCTTGCGGTGTTGCTGGGCGAACCGTGATATGGATGAAAAGTTTGAACACGGCGCAGTGAAAATCGGGCGTTTCTCACCCTGATCCAGGCAGACTGATGAACATGGTCCGCCCCCTTGAACCAACCGTACCATGCGCGGGTGACGTCGGCGTCCTACGGAATAATGTCCTTGTCCGCCCGCCGCCACCACGGCAGCCAACCGCCCGCTTGTACCGCCGCCCACATCGCATGCGCGAGCCAGGCGGTCACGCCGACGTAAAGCATGATCTCAAGGAAGAGGCCGTCGCATTCCGATCGTGTCACCGGACGACCGCCGATGCGCCGGTGGCAGTACAACCAATCGTGGAACAGCGCCGCGATGCCGCAGCAGTTCTTGCCGTCGCCGGCCGGTGGAATGTACCAGGTGAACGCCAGGGGGATCGACGCCCAGTCGAAAACGAAACTTTCCTTCACCGTGGAAATCTCGCCCGCGGCAGTGCGATACGACACCGCCGCGTCGAGCATCACTTTCCCGCCGGCCGTCGTGATCGTCTCAACCCCGCCGTGGACCAGTCCGGCAAAACGCCACTCCGGATCCGGAATCTTCTCTGACCTCCGACCTCTGACCTCCGACCTCCGGCTCCCCCCCGCCCACCGACCCACCGACTCACCGTCTTTCCGCTTTCCCTCGTTCATCGGTGAATATCGAGCGCGGTTCGCTTTTAGGTTGCTTTTGTAACCCCAGAGTGTACATTAGTGGCACGAAGTCAAACTTCAATGGCAGTTTAGTGCGGTTCGTTTGCACAGATGTAACCCCAGAGTGGTCAAAATGAAGTCCAAAATAAACCAATTGCTGCAACAGTGGCCCAAGGGCACGGTGGCGGCGGGCTCGTGGCTGAAGACGCACGGGGTATACCGACAGTTAGCCAGACGCTATGCCGCATCCGGATGGATCAAACCAATGGGCCACGGTGCCTTTCTCCGTGCTGGCGACGTTGTTGACTGGTTCGGAGCATTGTACGCACTCCAAACTCAATTGGAACTGAGCGTTTACGCGGGTGGGGATACTGCATTGTCGCTGAACGGATTGGGCCAGTACCTGCCCATGGGTGACAACGTGGTGGTCAGTCTCTTCAGTGATCGCCGGGAACGACTGCCCGCCTGGTTCACCCGGCACGCATGGGGTGTGCGACTCCAACACCACAACCCGAAACTCTTCACTGCATCCAAGCCGGCGGGATTCACGGAGGTCAAGCGAGGTGAGTTCTCGATCCGGATCGCCGCGCCCGAACGCGCGATTCTGGAAGTGCTGCACCTGGCCATCACCAACGACGCAATCGACCACGCGGTTGATCTCATGAGCGGCTTGAATACGCTGCGCCCGCAGGTCCTGCAGAACCTGCTGGAAGCCTGCCGTTCGGTCAAAGTCAAACGGCTTTTCCTCTGGGCGGCGGAGTCGGCTGGGCACCCATGGCACAAACGCCTTTCGGTGGAGCGCCTGGACCTTGGGAAAGGCAAGCGATCTCTGTATCGAGGCGGAAGGTATGACCCAAAATACCGGATCACCGTTCCGAAGCAGGAGGGTGCTGCCCATGTTTGATCCAGTCTACGTTCGGCAGGCAAAGTTACTGCTTCAATGCATCCCCGAAATCGGCAAGCATCCATGCTTCGCGCTCAAAGGCGGAACCGCCATCAACCTCTTCCTTCGGTCCATGCCCAGACTGTCGGTGGACATCGACCTGACCTATCTGCCACTGGCCGGACGCGAGCAGGCGTTGGACGACATCAATCATGCGTTGGAGACCATTGCGAATGACGTAACGCACCGCATCCCTGGTGCCCGCGTGCAGGTCGGCCGGACACGCGGGACGGCCACGAAACTTGCGGTCTCACTGGACAATGTTCAAATCAAGGTGGAGGCAAATCTGGTTCTGCGCGGCAGTGTGTACCCGCCGGAAACGCGCGATCTATGCACTGCGGCGCAGGTCCTCTTCGCATTGTTCGTGTCCGCGCCAACACTGTCTCTGGCCGACCTCTACGGCGGCAAAATGTGCGCCGCGCTGGACCGGCAACACCCGCGGGATCTGTACGACATGCGCCTTCTATTCGCAAACGAGGGACTGACGCCTCAACTCCGGCGGGCCTTCGTGGTCTACCTGGCTTCACACGACCGTCCGATGCACGAATTGCTCGACCCGCAGTTCAAAGACATTGCGAAGGTTTATGCGGGGGAATTCGCCGGCATGACCCGCGAAGAAGTCCCGGTTGCGGCCCTGTGCGAGACGCGAGAACGACTTGTGACCGAGATTCGTAAGAACCTCGACGCAGACGAGAAGCGATTCCTGGTGTCCATCAAACGTGGCGAACCGGAATGGGACGCGCTTGGCATCGCACATCTGCGCGAACTCCCGGCTCTGCAATGGAAACTCCAGAACATCGGAAGGATGGAAAAAGGCAAACGCAAGACCGCATTGGAAAAACTCCAAAAAACCTTAAACATGTAGGGCTCACTGCCCCACGATTCACCGACTCACCGGCGCTCCGCCGCCATGAATGCGATTGCTCAGTTCTTCAGAAAACGAATTCGTCGCACCTGTTGAACCATCTCGGTGAGGCTGAATAGACGGCCGGGAAGCGGCTGGCGGGCGGCGTGGCGAGAGCCTGCGGCAAAATAGTTGTCGCAGGCGATTTTTTTGTTGCAATAATTGGCACGTATTAGTACATTCCAATCGTGAAAGCCATAAACTCCCTGAAGAATCGGTTCGTGACGCGGCGCGAGGCGGTCTTGCGGCAGATCGCCAGTATCGGCCCGTTTATCGAAGGAACACTAGTCAGAGTGCCGCGTAAAGACTGCCGCCATGTGGCCCATCGGCTGACCTTCAAGGTCAAGGGTAAGACCCATGCCGTTTATGTGCCCTTGGATCGGGTCAAGGATGTGGAAGCATGGACACAGGCGTACAAGCGGTTGAAACAGATGGTCAGAAATGTGACGCAGGCCTCGCTGGGCGAATTGCGCAACCATGTGCGAAGCCGCCGGGCAAACTCGGTCGCCCAAAGAAACTTCGCCCCCCGTCGCCCCGTCTAGCGCGGGAATTGGCGGTTGTACTTGGGCATTTCTTTCCGGAGAACGCAAACATGCAGAAATATGCGATAATCCTGATTCGCAAGGTAGCAATTGGGAGCAGAATGAGAATAGCCGGCATGGCTTTGATGAGCTTCGGGCTGCTGGTTGCGGCGGCAAGCGGCGATACAAATACCGTTGCGGCGCCAGCCGGCACGAACCTTGTCAGGCAAATCGCCTCGCTTCCATCGATGAACGCATCCAACGATCTTGCGGCAATGGTCTGGAAGTACGAGGTATTCTTCACGAAAGCGCATTCCCTGCGTCTGCCTGACGACCAGTCCGAGCGATACGGAAAAGTGCTGTATTCCTTCGCAACCTATCTGCGCGACAGCGGACGCAGCGACAATGCGCTCTCGGTCATCGACAGGTACGCCCCGCAGAGCAGCTTCAAAACAGAAATCTACAAGGGCCTGATGATCCTCAAGTCGGTGATCCTGATCGACAAGTCCAGGACTCAAACCGGCGATGAACGCGACAGGACGCTCAACGAAGCCGAGTTCCAATTGATAGACTTGAAATGGTAGACCGCCATCAGTACGCCCGGATGCCGAACTCCCGTAAACACACTTCAACCCAACGCTTGACATTCCGCCGCCCGTTTAGTGTCATGCCCCCTGTGAAAGCACTCGTTCAGTCGTTTGGGATGGTTTCTGCGGCACTCGCACCCCGCCCCGGCCAAAAAGCAATTTCTTATCTCTTGAATCATCAAGCATCTTAACAACAGGAGTAAATAGCAATGGCATTCACATTCAAAGCGGCTCCCTGGGTCCCGTTCCAGGATCAGAAGGTTCTCGAAAAGTTGCGGGGTATGACGCCGGCAGAGATCGTCAAGCATCCGAATCCCGATTTCCACATCCATATCACCCTCAACATCGGCGCGATTGAGATCGCCGATATGTACGCGAACATCGTGGCTTCCGACAAATTCGACAAGCCATTCTCGATGATCTGCGGCAACCCGAATCCAGACACCTATGTCCCAATTGCCAAACTCATCAACGTCAACCGCATCAACTGCCGCAACCTTATCTGCTGCACAATGGATGAGTGGGCGGACCAGGACGGCAACGTCGCGCCGCTCGATTACCGCGCCGGCTTCTCGTATTCGTTTTTCAAGTATTTCGTCACCATGATCGATCCGAAACTGCGTCCGAAACTTAAGAACATCCACTATCCGACGACCGCGAACATCAATGACTACACGAAGATCATCACCGACAGCACCGACGGCGGCGTTGATACGTGCTACAGCGGTCCCGGTTGGGCGGGTCATATCGCGTTTATCGATCCCTGCCCCGAGTACACGAACGTCGAGACGATCGAGGAATATCTCGAACAGCCCGCGAAGATCGTGACCTTGCATCCGCTGACGATCGCGCAGAACTCGCTGCACGGCGTGTTCGGCTGTTCCGGCGATATCGCGAACGTCCCGCCGAAGGCGGCGACGATCGGTCCGAAGGACGTCCTCAACGCGAAACGCCGCTTCGAGTTCCACGGGCTGACCACGATGGGCACGTTCTCGTCCTGGCAACGCATGACTTCGCGACTGATCACGCATGGCCCCGTCACGCCCGCCGTTCCGGGCTCCATCTTCCAGAAGATCGGGTGCGAGCTGTTCATCAGCGAGGAGATCGCAAAACCAATCGAGTGCCTCGAGACCGTCGGCTATTGATTTGTGGCGCGTCAAAGCGAAGAGTGCCATGGCGGGGCAACCTGTGCGCGAAGTCGTGATGTATCTGTTTCAGGGTTGGCTGGGGGAAGTGGATGCTTTGCCGTCCGACAAACCGGTCCTTGTGCAGAGTCGGCCGGTGCCCGCATGGTTTGGCGCCGCGCGCAAGTACGCCCAGCGGGTAAACCGCCATGCCTTGACCTCCATCCGTCGCAGTATCGCCCAAGGCCGCGCCCAAGAGTCCATCCTGCCTGCCTCGGAAGGGCGAGGCCGGTGAAAGTGGGGTTGGACACGTCGGTGGTTCTGCGCCTTCTCACCGGAGAGCCGGAACTCCAGGCGCAGCATGCATTCGCCGAACTGGAGGCACTGGCACGCAGCGGTGCCGTTCCACTCGTGTTGGACCTCGTGGTCTCCGATGATTTACCGCGAAGTTCAACAAGGGATGAATAATCTTCGCGTTCCAGCTGGCCTTCGTGTTCTTCGTGACCTTCGTGGTGAACTCTTGTCTGCTTGCTAATGTTCATGGGCGTCAGCCGCCGCCGGGGAGGAAGAAGTTGCGCCATGGGGTGAGGACGCGGGTGAGCAGGCGGAGGGGGGAGTGGAGTAGGAGGCGCAGAAATTCGTCGGTGGACATGGCGCGCGGTTCGTCGAGGCGGTGGCGCAAAAATTGGGCGGAGAGCGTGCCGGTCAGGATCATGGCATAAAAGAGGCTGTAACGGTTCCAGCTCCAGCCGGGCAGGAAGGCGAAGCCGTTGCCGATCAGCCGGCCAAGTCCATCCAGCGCAAAACCCCAGACGATCGGCATCACCCCCATCGTCAGACTGACGGCGACATTGGAGATGGCGAAAAAATGGCTGCGACCGGTGGCGGGGATCAAACCCATCAGCAGGCGGGTGGAGGTCATGCCGAGGATCGGATAGCCGATCGAGCCGATGGTCACGATCATGAAAAGCGCCAGCGTCCGGCAGGGCAGCACGCCCGCCGCAACCAGCATCCAGGCCATCTGAGAAAGCATGATCAGCGCGCTGGCAAAGGCCATCAGCGGGCGGCTGCCGGTGCGGTCGGAAATCGGACCGGTGATCAGCGAGACGCCGGCGCAGACGATGAACGCATAGGAGGAGAGGACCAGGATCAGACTCTCGGAGAGATGCAGCCCGTCCTTCATGAAAGGCACCCAGATCACGCCCAGGGCCGCCGTAAAGAAACTGTAGACTACATTAAAACGCACAAAACGGAAGAAGGGCGGGTAGAAGATCATCTGCTTCCAGGGCGGCGGAACCTTGTTGACACGGGATTCCGTGGTGCGAATGTCGGGAATGCGCCTCAGGAACACAACGCTGGCCAGGGCGGAGAGGTAACTGAAGATGAAGAGGAATCCAAAGGCGCGGACTGATGGGAAGGCGCCGACGAACCAACTGGAGAGCAGCATGGTGCCGGTCAGCGCCAAAAACATGCACATGGCGTCGCGGGCGATAAAAACGCCGCGCAGGGGTTCGGGCACGATCTGCGTGATCCAAGGCATCAGGCCGCAGACGGAGACGCCGCGCGCCGCCGCAAAACAGCCCATCATCAGCATGGTCAGTGAAATCCTCAGATGCGGGGAAACGCGCTCGGGCAGCAGCGCGACTACCGCGATGCCGAGGATGAAGATGCTGCGGGCCGCCCAGCCGCGCACGACGAAATTCTTGTGGCCGATTTTTTCGACATAGCCGGCCGCCGGGATCTGCAGCGCCGCGAAAAGCGGGGTCATGGCCAGCGCCGCGCCCAGCACGGCGGCTGGCGCGCCCAGGCCCTTGAGGAACAGCAGCATGGGCGTGCCGATGATCAAGGACCAGGAGCACGAATTGAACAACTGGAAAATATAGGCGTTGGTCACGCCGCGAGGCATGACCGCGGCCTGGTCAGTTCGATCCATTTATTTTTATCCGCGGCGCGCGGCCATGACTTTTTCCAGGGCGGTCAGGAAGCGGGCGTTTTCGGGCTGGGTGCCGACGCTGACGCGCACGAAGTCGGGCAGGTCATAGCCGTCCACCGGCCTCACGATCACGCCTTCGCGTTCCAGTTGTTTGGTAACCTCGCGGCCCGCGCCAGTTTTAACCAGCATGAAGTTGACCACCGAGGGAACGAACTCCAGCCCCAGCCGGGTCAGTCCGCTCTCCAGTTGACGCAGTCCGCCGGCCACCATCTTTTGTGTGCGGCGCAGGTGGCGTTCGTCGCCGAGCGCCGCCTCGCAGGCCGCGAGGGTCATGGCGGTCAGGTTGAAGGGCTGGCGCACGCGATTGATCAACTGGATGCATTCGGGGACGGCGATCGCATAGCCGCAGCGCAAACCGGCCAGGCCATAGGCCTTCGAAAAGGTGCGCGCCACGACCAGCTTGCGGCCTTCGCGCACGTAACGCAGCAGGTTGGGCTGCTGCGCCGTCGGGAGCAACTCGGTGTAGGCTTCGTCCACCACCACCACCACGTGCGGCGGGGCCTGTTCGAGGAAGCGCTCCAGCGCCGGGGTGCTGACCATGGTGCCGGTCGGATTGTTGGGATTGGCGATGAAAACCAGGCGCGTATCGGGACGGATCGCGGCCAGCATGGCGTCAAGATCGTGGGTCAGTTCCCGCATCGGCACGGAAATGGCTTCGGCGCAGAACATGGAGGCGATCAGCTTGTAGACGATGAAGGCCCGGTCGGCCATCACGGCGCTGGCGCCCTTGTCGAGGAAGACATGCCCCAAAAATTCGATCAATTCGTTGCTGCCGCAACCGCAGACCAGGTACTCCGGCGGGACCTGCAACTTTTTGGCGAGCGCCTGGCGCAGGTAGAAGGCGCTGCCGTCGGGGTAAAGGTGCATCTGACGCGCGCTGGCCTTCATGGCGCGCACGGCGCGCGGCGAGGGTCCGAGGGCGTTTTCGTTCGAGGCCATCTTGACGATGCTCGACGCGTCCGCGAAACCCAGTTCGCGGGCCACCTCTTCGATGGGGCGGCCGGGTTCGTAGACCTTCAGGCCGCGGATCCAGGGATTGGCTAAATCGGTGAAGGTTGGCATGGCTTATCTCTCCGAATAACCAATATCCAACAAGGAATGTCCAATCTCCAATTGAACATCCCAGTATTTTCTTGGAAATTGGGAGTTGAGTGCTGGCTGTTGGATATTCAACTTCATAGTTCCCTGGCGCGCGGGTAGGAGCCAAGTACTGTCAGCAAAGTGCAATGTTCGCGCATTTCCTTGAGCGCGGATTTGACGTTGTCGTCTTCCGCGTGGCCATCCAGGTCCACGAAAAAGACATACTCCCAGGCCTTGTTGCGGCTGGGACGGGATTCGATCTTGCTCATGTTGAGATGGTTGTGCTGAAAGGCTTCCAGCGCGCTGTAGAGCGCTCCGACTTTGTCCTGCACGGCGAAAAAGAGCGACGTCTTGTCGTCGCCGGTGGCGCCGCCGATGCGGTGGCCCAGCACCAGGAAGCGCGTGGTGTTGCCGCCGAGATCCTGAATGTTGGGCTCCAGCATGTCCAGCCCGTAGAGTTCGCCCGCCAGGCGGCTGCCGATGGCGGCGGTGTTTTCCTCCACGGCGGCCAGCTCGGCGGCGCGCGTGGTGCTGGTGGCGGGCTTGCACTCGATGCCGGACATCTCCCGCTGCAGCCAGGTGCGGCACTGTCCGAAAACTTCCATTTTGGAATAGATGGTCTTGATGCTGGCGCGCGGACAACGCGCCAGCAGGCAGAGGGAGATCGGCAGGTAGATTTCCGCGTAGATCTTCAGCGTGGTGTCGCCCAGCCGGTCGAGCGTGATGTTGACGGCGCCTTCGGTGGAATTCTCGACGGGCACCACGCCGTAGTCGGCCTGCTCCTTCTGCACGGCGTCGAAAACGTCGTCGATGGTTTCGCAGGAGTGGTATTCGACGCTGCCGCCGAAGCGGCTGCGCGCGGCCTGGTGGGTGAAGGTCGCGGGCGGGCCCAAAAAAGCCACCTTGAGCTGCTTTTCCAGCGCCAGGGCGGCCGACATGATCTCGCGGTAGACGGACTGGACGGCCACGGCGGTCATCGGGCCGGGATTGCGTTCGACGACCCGCTTGAGCACTTCCTTTTCGCGCGCGGGCACGTAAACCTCGCCGCCGGTCTGGCGCTTCAAATGACCGATGTCCACCGCGATGCGGATCCGCTCGTTGAGCAACCGCAGCAGATCTTCGTCGATCAGGTCGATGCGTTCGCGCATTTTATCGAGGCTCATTTTTAGGGTCCTCCGAAGTTACTCGGTGAATCGGTGAATCGGTGAATCGGTGAATCGGTGAATCGGTGAATCGGTGAATCGGTGAATCGGTGAATCGGTGTTCATGATCGAAGTTTAGTGAAATTGCAATAAATAAATGCTTTTCCTTGAGTACACACTCTGTTTTAGTTTCGCGGCTTTCGTGTTTCGTAGTATTCCCCGAAAACTGAACACCGAACACTGAACACCCTTATTAGTCACAACTTGCCGGTGATTCTGTATCTTTCGACGCTTCCTCCGCTGGTGTCTGCTGCTCCGGGGGCGCTTCTTCCTCGGACGAAACCGAGGCGGCGGCTTCGGCGCCGGCCTCCTTGAGTTTTTCGGCGCGCGAGGCATCCAGGCGGGCCAGGTCCTCGACGCCGGGCAGTTCATGCACGTCGCGCAGGCCGAAATGTTCCAGGAAGGCGGGGGTGGTGCCGTAGAGCAGGGGGCGGCCGGGCAGTTCGCTGCGGCCGGTGATGCGCACGAGCTGCAGTTCCATCAGCAGCCTCAGCACATGATCCACGGCCACGCCGCGCACGTTTTCGATCTCGGCGCGGGTTGCGGGCTGGCGGTAGGCGATGATGGCCAGGGTTTCGAGCGCGGGCCGGGAAAGGCGCGCGGGCTTGCCGCTCTCCAGCATGCGGCGCAACCACGGGCCGCAGCAGGGACTGCTTTGAAAGCGGTAGCCGTCGGCCGTCTCGACCAGTTCGAAGCCCAGGCCGCTGGTCTGGCAGCTCTGTTGCAGGGCGGCCAGGGCCGTGACGACGTCCTGGTCTTTCAGTCCCTGGAAAAGCGCGCTGACTTCGGGGCTGGTCTGGGCGGTTTCCTCGACAATGTGGCGGATGGCGCGCGCCGTCAGGGGATGGCGCGCGGCGAAAACGAGGGCGCCTGCCAGTTGGGGCAGGGTGATGGTTGATTCGCTCATGGTGCGGTGATGGCTCCTTCCGTGACCGGCGGCGGCGTGAGCGCCTCCGGCGTGGCGGTTTCGATCCAGATCTCGCCGAATTCTCCGTCCTGGCGCACCTTGATCTGGCGCAGGCGGATCAGTTCGAGCAAGGCTAAAAAGGTGCAGACGATTTCCGGACGCGAGGCGCTGGCGGCGAGCAGCGAGGCGAAGGAAACGCGCGGCGCTTCGTGCACGCTGCGCAGCACGAGTTCGATCTTGTCCGAGACGGTGAAGCGGTCGTCATGGATCTCGCCGAAATCGTTGTCCTGGAGGCGCTTGAGCGAGGTGTTGAGCGCGGCAATCAGGTCGAAAAGGCTGACGTCGCCCAGCGACAGGCCCGGATCGGGATCCTCCGGCACGGCCGGTTCAAGTCCGCGCGCGAAGGTGTTGCCCTGGCGCATTTCGCGCAGTTCAAGGTGGCGGGCGGCCTCCTTGAATTTTTTGTATTCGACCAGTTGACGTACCAGGTCCCAGCGCGGGTCGGCCTCCTCGTCGTCCTCCGAGGGGCGCTCCTCGACGGGCAGCAGCAGGCGGCTCTTGATCATCAGCAGCGTGGCGGCCATCACCAGAAACTCGCCGGCGATGTTGAGGTCGAGCATGCGCATGACGCCCAGGTATTCCATGTACTGGCGCGTGATCTGTTCGATCGGAATATCGTAGATGTCCACCTCGTCGGACTTGATCAGGTAGAGCAGCAAATCGAGGGGGCCCTCGAAGACTTCGAGCTGGACCTTGTATTCGTCGGCTGGCAGGGGCATGGCGGCGGATTCCTCGGCGTTGTTTGCTAATCGAGACCCATGGCGCGGCGGGCGGCGGCAAGCGTCTTGCCGGCCTCCGCGCGGGCGCGTTCGGCGCCGCGCCGCAGGACGGCCTCCACGAAGGCGGGTTTTTGCTCCAATTCCGCGCGCCGGGCGCGGAAGGGGGCGAAGCGCGTCCAAAAGATTTCGAAAAGGGCCTTCTTGGCCTCGCCGTAGCCCATGCCGCCGGCGCGGTAGCGCGCGGCCAGGGCGTCGCGTTCGGACTCGGAGGCAAAAAGCTTGTAGAGCGAGAAGATCGTGCAGGTGTCGGGATCCTTTGAGTCCTCCAGAGGTTTGCTGTCGGTCACGATGCGCATGATGCGCGCGCGGGTTTCCTTTTCGGTCCCGAAGAGTTCGATCGTGTTGTTGTACGACTTGGACATCTTCTGCCCGTCCAGGCCGGGCACGACGGCGACCGCGTCCGGGATGTGTCCTTCGGGGACGGTGAAGACCTCGCCGAACTGCTGGTTGAACTTGATCGCGATGTCGCGCGTAACCTCCAGATGCTGTTTCTGATCCCTGCCGACCGGCACGAGGGTGGACTGGTAGGCCAGGATGTCGGCGGCCATCAGCACGGGGTAGGCGAAGAGTCCGTGGTTGGCGGCGATGCCCTTGGCGATCTTGTCCTTGTAGGAGTGGCAGCGTTCCAGCAGGCCCATGGGCGTGATCACCGACAGCAGCCAGGCCAGTTCCGTGACCTCCGGGACATCGCTTTGGCGGAAGAAGCAGGTGCGCTCCGCATCCAGGCCGCAGGCCAGGAAATCCAGCGCCACGTCGCGCACGCTGCGCCGCAGCGCGGCGGGATCGCTGACCGAGGTCAGCGCGTGGTAGCTGGCGATGAAGAGAAAAGCCTCGCCATGGGTCTGCAGCTCGATGGCCGGCTTCATCATGCCGAAGTAGTTGCCCAGGTGCAGTTTGCCGGAGGGTTGAATGCCGGACAGCAGACGCATTGGTTTGGCCGTCATGATTTCAATAACCGGTTTTTTGCAGTTCGCGCTGCAGCGCCAGCTGGAAGTCGCGGATGTCCTCGGCATTGGGACGGTAGCCCTTGCGGCTGGCTTCGAGCCCCAGGCGGCCCGTCTGGTCCAGCGCCCAGGTGGCGGTGACGCCGTCGCTGAAGGTAACCGAGCCGCTGACGACGGTGCCCGGGCGCATCAGGCGGTCCACTTCGACCCGGACCTTTCCGCCGCCGGGCGCCGCCTCGCCGGCGGCGTTCGCGGGGCCAAGGTCGTCTTCATCCGGCAGCAAGGGTGGGGCGCCGGCATTGCCGGCCTGGTCTTTCCCGGCAAAAACCGCGGGCGCGCTGCTGGCGCGCTGGTCTTTCAATTCCAGTCCGAGGTCGATCAGCAGCATGCGGGTTTCCATGTACGGCACGGTCAGTGAGAACTGTTCGTTGAGACGGCGTTGAATTTCGGCCAGGGTGCAGCCTTCTGCGACCCATGTGGCGACGGTCTTTTGTTGTTCGGGAGTGAGATTCATGGATTACTCCTGGGTTGGTCGGTTGTCGCAATAATCAGTCCTGTAGATGCTGGATGCGGGCTTGCAGAACCTTGACAAGGCTTTCGGCCCGGTTCAGTTCCAACTTGGAGGCGTCCAGCAGTTCCTGTTTCCAGAGGTTGATCGTATCGTTGATATCGGCGCCGAGGCCATCCATCGTTTTTTGATTGAGCGCTTCGACTTCGGCGGGACGTTTATTCAACATTTCCCGCAGCGCCTGCACTTCGCCCTCCAGTTTAACGACGCGGGCCTGAAGTTCGACCACCATCGGGGCGGGCTGGATGGGCGTCACGGACGGCGGGGGACGCGGCGCCGTCTCGGGCGCGGGCGGGTGAACGGCAATGACTTTCGGAACTACCGGCACGGCCATGTGGACGGCGGCGGGCGGCAGGGGGACGGGCACGACCGGCAGGTGGGGCGGCGTCGCTGGCGCGACGATTGGCCCGCTGCTCGGTTTGATCACCATCAGCCTGTGCGAAACGACGGTGGGCAGGGCATTTTCGACGGCCGCCGCGGGCGGGAGCGGCAGCACCGCGGCTGGTTTGACGGGCTCGGCGAGCGGCACGACGGGCAGCGGCGCCGCGGGGGCCGGAGCAACTGGCGGCCTGGCGTCGAGTGGCAGCGGCGCGGGCGGGGTGGGAGTCGCGGATGGTTTTCCGCCATGGGGATCTTGCGTGATCGCGATCTTGGCGCCGCATTTTACGCAGCGAATTTCCGTTTGGTTGCGTGCATACAGCTCCCTGATCTTCAGCTTGGAGCCGCATTTCGTGCAAGGAATGGTTACAAAACTCATGGTTATTGAACTCCTGTGTCGAACACACCCAAGTGTTTAACAGGGGGAACGCCGCGGTGCAATCCGAAAGAGTCTCAAAGGTCCTGGATTTCCCGCCAGCGCAGGCAGGCTACACGGTGGATGGGGTCGCCGGGATCGTCCGTATTTTCCAGCACCGGCGCCTGGATCCGGCAGGCGGGCGCGGCCCATGGACAACGGGGATGGAAGCGGCAGCCGGGCGGTGGGTGCGCCGGGGAGGGCGCATCGCCATTCAACACCATGCGCTGTTTTTGTTCCGCGAAGGGTTCGGGCACGGCCGAGCGCAGCGCCCTGGTGTAGGGGTGGAGCGGGCGGTCGAGCACCGATCCGGCGGCGCCCTCCTCCATGATCACGCCCAGGTACATCACCGCCACGCGGTGGGCGATGTGCCGCACGACGGCGATATCGTGCGATATGAAAAGGTAGGCCAGGTTGTGGCGGGCGCGCAGACTGAGCAGCAGGTTGAGCACCTGCGCGCGCACCGAGACGTCGAGCGCGCTCACTGCTTCGTCGCAAACCACCAGCTCCGGTTGCAGGGCCAGGGCGCGCGCGATGCTGATGCGCTGCCGCTGGCCGCCGGAGAATTCGTGGGGAAACCGATGCAGCGCGTCGTTGTCCAGCCCGACTTCCCCCAGGAGCCTCTGCGCCGCCTCGCGGGTTTGCGCGCGGCTGATCAATCCGTGGACCAGCATGCCCTCGGTGAGCAGGTCGATCACCGTCAGCCGCGGATTGAGCGAGGCGAAGGGATCCTGGAAGACCATCTGCAGCCGCCGGCGCTGCGCGCGTGTGCGGTCGGCGCCGATTTCCAGCCCCGCCAGCAAGAGCGTGCCGCTGGTTGGTTTTTCGAGCCCGATCACGGTGCGCCCAAGCGTGGTCTTGCCGCAACCCGACTCGCCGACCAGCCCCAGCGTTTCGCCGGCCTGGATCGCCAGGGAGACGCCGTCCACCGCGTATACCTGGCCCACTGTGCGGTTGAGCAGTCCGCGTTGAATGGGAAACCAGGTGTGCAGGTCGCGCAGTTCCAGCAAAGGTGTTTGATCAGTGGTCATGGGAATTTTCGGATTACGATTAAGACTATGATTACGAAAAATTTCTTGAGCCTCATTTCCTGATCTGTCCGGTGCCGGTAACCTGATACTTGTAAGTCGTGAGCTCTTCCAAGCCCATGGGCCCGCGGGCATGCAGTTTGTCGGTGCTGATGCCGATTTCGGCGCCCATCCCGAACTCGCCGCCGTCGGTAAAGCGGGTGGAGGCGTTGACATAGACGGTGGCGGAATCCACATCGCGTAGGAAGCGCGCGGCTGTTTCCTGATTGCTTGTCACGATCGCGTCGGAATGGGCCGACCCGTAGCGCTGAATGTGCGACACGGCCTCCTCCAGCGAAGGCACCACGCGCACCGCCAGAATCAGGTCCAGGTATTCCGCGTGCCAATCGTCCCCGGTGGCCGGGATCATGCCGGGCACGATGGCGCGGGCGGCATCGTCACCGCGCAGTTCCACATGCCGTTCCACGCCCAGCCGCCGCGCGACCATGGGCAGGAAGCGCGCCGCCACATCCTGGTGGACGAGCAGCGTTTCCATGGCATTGCACACTCCGGGCCGCTGGCACTTGGCGTTCTCGACGATGGCGAGCGCCATCTTGAGATCGGCGTCGGCGTCGACATAGGTATGGCAGACGCCCTTGTAGTGTTTGATCACCGGCACGCGCGCCTGGGCCATGACGGCGCGGATCAGACTCTCGCCACCGCGCGGCATGACCAGATCCACGCGTCCTTCCAACTGGACCAGTTCCTTCACGGCGTCGCGGTCGGGCGTGGCGATCCACTGCACGGCGTCCGCGGGCAACCCCTGCGGCGTTCCGCCGGCCAGCATGGCGGCCACGATCGCCCCATTGGAATGCAGCGCTTCCTTGCCGCCGCGCAGAATCACCGCGTTGCCCGCCTTGAGGCAGAGTCCGGCGGCATCGGCCGTGACGTTGGGGCGGGATTCGTAGATGATGGCGATTACGCCGATGGGGACGCGGCGCTTGACGATCACGAGCCCATTGGGCCGCTTCGTGCGCCGCAAGACCCGTCCGACGGGGTCGCGCAATGCCGCCACCTCGCGCAGACCGTCCGCCATGGCCGCCACGCGGGCCTCGCTTAGCGTCAGACGGTCGAGCATGGCCGCCGAAAGTCCGGCGACGTGGCCGGCAGCGAGATCCTGGGAATTGGCGGCCTGCAGCGTCGCGCGCTGCGCTTCAATGGCGTCGGCCATGCCGCGTAAAATGGCGTTCTTGCGCCGCGTATCGAGCGCCGCCAGCGCCCGCGCCGCCGCCACCGCCCGGTCGCCCAGGGCTATCATGGATTCATGTAAATTCATTGGTGCTAAATGGGTGTTCAGTGTTCGGTGTTCAGAGAATGCGCGGTTTTCTCTCGCCCTTGTTTCTGATCCAAAATATTAATGACTGCATTCATTGGTCCTACTCCTCAGAACACTGAACACCGAACACTGAACACCTTGGCTAATAGTCGGTCACTTTCAATCGCTCACCGCCGCCAGCACCAACGTGCCGGTATCTTCGCCGCTCTTGACGCGGCCGACGATGCCAGGCCGCCGGCCGTCGGCGATCACCACATTGCAGCCGGTCTTGGCCACGGCATAGGCGGCCTTGAGCTTGGAACCCATGCCGCCGGTGGAGAGGCCGGCGACCGGGGCGTCAATCAGGGCCATCGTCCGTCGGTCCAGCTTTTCGATGTACGGCACCCGCCGCGTGCGGCCGTTGGCCGATGGCGCGCGCAAGCCGTCCACGGTCGTCAGTACGATCAGCAGGTCGGCGCGGATCAGCTTTACCACCAGTTCCGCCAACCGGTCGTTGTCGCCCAGCTTGATGTCGGCGCGAATTTCCTCGTCGGCCACCACGTCGTTCTCGTTGACGATCGGGATCACGCGGTGATGCAGCATGTTCTCCATCGTACGGTGCGCGTTGGTCATGCGCAGCCGGTGGTTGAAATCCTCATGCGTCAGCAGAACCTGACCGACCTTGATGCGCTTGGAATTGAAGAGCGCGTCGTAGCGCGCCATCAGCCGGCACTGTCCGACCGCGGCCGCCATTTGCAAATCCGGCAGCGCCTTCGGACGGCCCGGCATACCCAGCGCCTCGACGCCGGTGCCGATGGCGCCCGAGGTGACGATCACCATTTCGGCGCCTGCGGCGTGCAGTCTGGCGATGTCCGCGACCAGACTCCGGATGCGGCGCATTTCCGGGCGCCCCTTGCGCTGCACCAGCACACGGCTGCCGATTTTGACCACAATCCGCCGGGCATCCGGCAGTGATTCCCGATAGCGCAACGATTTGTTCATGATGCTGATCCGTTTCTACCCTCTTCGTGCGACCGAGAATACAACATTTTTTCGGTTAATCAAACGTCAGACGCGCTTTTCGGTGTTCGGGAAAGTGGGCCAGGTTTGGTGTTTTGGTTAATGAGTGCGCGAGCGATGAATAATAAGGGACTTCAGGGACCTGAGGGACTTGAGGGACGAAATGCAAATGGGATTTGTCCCTCCAGTCCCTTAAGTCTTTTTTGTCCCTCGCGCAAACCAGAATCCCAGCCTATAATCGCTCTCTATCTGGCTCACAAAATGACGAACCCAAATTTCAACTGCCAGCGCTGCGGCGCCTGCTGCCGCGGACCGGGCGACGTGATCCTGCGTGACAAAGAGGAAAGGAAAACATGACTCCCCGCGAAATCGTGCTCAATCAGATCAACCACCGCGAAACGGCGGAGATTCCTTATACGCTGCCCTTCGAGGACGAGGTCGGAGAGCGGATCGACCGGCACTATGACAGCGCCGCGTGGCGGAAGCGGATCAAACCATACGTTGTCACGGTGGGCGCCGTGGACACCGGCTAAAACTTGATGTTTTTGAGCAGGTCGCCCATCTTGGCGACGGCGGCCTTCTTCAGCGCCTCCTCGATCAGCCGCTTGATCTCGGAGTTCATGGCGGAGCGGTTGATGGTCGGGGATTTGACCGTGCCGGCGATGGGCACTTTGATCGTGACGCCTTCCAGGTACTTCTCCGCTTCTTTGCCAACCAGGTTTTTCGCCATTGGCACCTCCGCCGTGTAGGCGAGCGTGCCATCCAGACCGACCGAGCCGGTCAACTTCACGGTATTGCCCGCGATATTCAGGTCGAGCGGCGAAGGCGTTATGCGGCCGTCTTTGCATACCGCCGTCAATTCGTGCTGCTGGATCGTCACCTCTTTGCCGCCCAGGCCGGCCATTTGGAACACCGTGCCCAGGATGCCGGAGGGGGCCAAACGCACATTTCGCAGCGTAAGCAGGGCGCTGAAAGTCGTGTCGCGCTTGAGGGTATCACCCAGCGGCACCCGGCAGTTCAGCATGGTCAGGTCGACCGAGCCGCCCAGGACGCTGCTTCCGCGCAGCAACGGCAGGACCATCACCAAAACCTGGTCCAGCATGTCCTGCGTAAGTTGCGCATTCTGCAGCACGCGCGCTCCGGGTGGCAGCGAGAACACCATCGGATCGGCGGTGGCTTCGATGCTGGGCGTGAGTTGAAGCGTGCCCTGATTGAGGGTGGGGGCATAGCTGAGGCGCAGCACGCCATTGCTCAGTTGCATGCCGATATCCGACGGGCCTGCCGCCAAGCCAAAGCCGGCCGCCGACGCCAGGTACAAGGCGGCCTCGGCCCGGGTTTGCGCAAGCAGCGTCCGGGGATTGTCTCCCAGCGGCCCTTTGAACACAAAAGGCCGCGCCTGTCTGCCGGCAATCGTCGCATTTGCCGCGCCGTTTGCGCGCAGCAGCAAATTCAGCTTATCGAAATCCACCATCAGCGTGCCGCTTAAATCGGTCAGCCTTTGTTTTTGGAAGTCGTCGATCCGGCCCCTGGCGTTGATCTCCGCGAGCGAGGTCTTGAGGGAAAGTGTGTCCAGCGTCAGTCGGCTTGCCTCGGCGGAAAACGCGGCCTTGACGGCCAGTTCCGCATGCGGTTCCAGGAAGGGCTGGTTGGCGGGCTTCGCGAAACTGAACTGGTCGAGCGCGGCATTCAGAGAAACGGTTCCGCCCTGAAGGTCGGTCGTGCATTGCGCATCGAGCGTGAGTTTGCCTTTCAGCACGCTGTCCGGCGGCAGGTTCGTCAAAAATGGAGCCGCGAAATCCCTCGTCTTTTCCAGGTCGAGCGCCGCCTTGATCCGGCCGCCCGCGATCAGCGGCGGGATGTTGCCCGCCGGCGGGACGAGGCGATCAGCCGCGCCGGAGATCGAACCCGCCTCGCTTTCGAAGGCGAAGGCGAGGTCCGACAGCCCGGGCGCGGGCATGCCTTTGACCAGCAGCGCCTTTGCCGAGGCGGTTAAGCGGCCGCTGTCGAGGGTCAGTCGCTGCCCCGGCCGCAACTCCGCCGTCAGGTTTGCGATCGTAACCAGCAGCGCGGCGGCCATGCGGTCGCCATCCTTATGACTGGTCAGCTCCATGTCGATCGTGCCTGTCATGGCCGGACAGTTCGTCAGCACGCGCCGGAAGTCCCGGGAAAAGGCGGCGAGATCAACATTGGCCTTGAGCGTGGCGTCGTCCAGCCGTCCCTTGCCGCCAATCCTGGCAAAGGGCAGGTCCAGCTGCAGTTCGCGTATCTCCGGCGACTTTGCATATGGCCAGAAGAGGTTCAACTTCAGCGCCGGCGAAGGCTGCATCGCCAACACTGCCCTGCCGGAGCGCAAGGCGAGGCTCTCCGTGGTCAGGTTGACCCTGGCATCCAGGGACTCGTCCGTTCCCTCAAGCGACGCCTCCATTTGGGCCTTGCCGCTGAGCACGGCGTCCGGCGGCAGGTTCGTCAGGAAGGGCGCCGCGAAACTGCGCGCCGCTTCCAGGTCAACGGCGATCTTCAATTGGCCGCCCGAGATCAGCGGCGGCCGGTTGCTCGATGCCGGCACGAAACGGGCGACCGCGCCGGAGATCGAGCCCGCCGCGTTTTCGATCGCGAAGAGCAGATCCGACAATTCGGGCACAGGCCTGCCATTGACCATCGGCACTTTGGCCGAGGCGGTCATTTGTCCGCTGCCGATGTCAAGGCGGCGGCCGGTTTGCATTTCGGCCGTCACTTCGCTGGCCTTGACCTTTAACGAGGCCGCCATGCGTTCGCCGTCGCGGTGGCTGTTGAGGTCCAAATCGATCGTCCCCCGCATATCCGGACAATTTGTGGTCAAACTCCGGAAGGTTTTGGAGAACTCGCTGAGGTTGATATTGGCCTGGAGCGAGGCATCATCCAAGTGGCCCTTGCCGGTGAGTCTGGCAAAAGGAAGATCCACCAGCAGTTCGCGTACCTCCGGCGCCTGCGCGTATGGCCAGAAAAGGTGCAACTTCATGGAAGGCGACGGCCGCGGCAGAAAGAGCTGTTTGTCGGCGCGTACGGCCAGATCGTCGGTGGCGAGGCTGACCTTTGCCTCCACGGATTCGGTCGTCCCGGCGAGCGACAGATCCATGCGGGCCTTGCCGCCTTCCACCTGCAGGTCGCCGTTGAGTTTCAGCAGGCTTCCAAAATCGCGCGTGAGGGCGACGAGATCGGCCTCCAGTTTTGCCTCGATCCCGCCGGTGTGGCGGCCGTTCGCATCCGGCGCAACTGCGAACTGCCCGCTGGCCTGGGCCCCCAGCCACGGCGATGCGCATGAAAACTGACTGATGGTCAGACGGCCATCCGCAAAGGACAACTCGGCCTGCACGCGCACGTCGCCGGGCGGCGAGACCGGTTTGCCGGGCGGCTCCACGGAAAGCCCGGCCACTGTCAGGTCAGTTTTCAATTGCAGCGAACTTTTTCCGCGGTAATCCAGCGCGACTTTGCCGTTGGCCAGGCCGCTGCGAATCCATGACTGGCCGGTCAGGCTTTCCAGCAAGGGACGCAGACTCCGCAAGTTCAGTTTGGACAGTTCCAGCGTCAGGCGATCGGTTGTCGTGGTGGCGCCCGTCATGATGTATTCCGGACCCGGCAACGTGCCTTCCAGCGCCACCTTTCCTGATTCGCCGTCGCACGGCACGGCTGTCGTAAAGGCGAAGGAGACGGGATCCCGCAGGGACTTGATCTCCGCCGTCAGGCCCAGCTGTTCCAGTACGAATGCGGGGGTGCCCGTGCCGGCGATCTCGATGCGTCCGTCCTGCACAACCAGTTTAACGGACAGATCCGAGAGCGGCGGCGCGGCGGGTTGCTTGACGCCGGTGGCTGGTTGCGCGGATGGGGAAGGATTTGCGGGCGCGGCTTTTGGCGGCTTTTCCGGCAGCCGCATCGACACGTGCGGCTCGCTCACGGTGATCGTTCCGAGATTCAATTTGCCCTTCCGCAGCATGGCGGCCAGGGAGTTCGATACGCCAAGCCGGGCGATCCTGGCGTCCACGCCCTGACCGGGATCGGCGAAATGCAGACCGCTGACGGCCAGCGGACCAAACCAACGCAGCGACCAGTCATCGACCGCCAGCGTGGCCGGGGCGATTTTGGCGTTGATCCTGACCAGCAGCGCCTTCCGGACCGTGCCGATGGAGGCAATCCGCGGCGCCAGTCCTGCGAGCAATAGCAGCAGCGCGAATAATCCCAGCACAATCCACGGCCAGCGACGACGGGACCGCCGCGTTGAAACTTCCGCGATATCTTTGGGGGTTTTCATGTTCGGTTGTGGTCAGAGCTGTGGTTAACGGGCGGCCCAGAGCATGCCCCGGCGCATGATTTCCTTTACCTCTGGGGTTTCGAAATCGACGGCGGTATGACCGAGGGCCGAATAAAAAATCCGGCCCGCGCCCCATTTCCGTTTCCAGACTTGAGGCATCACCGCCCCGACCACCCAGGGCGCGTCAAAGCCTTCGGTGAAGGTGGTGGTGGCGAGCACTTCGTTGCCGGGATCGGTGTGCATGTAATAATGCTCGGAATGCATCTTGAAATCGTTCAACCCCCTGGTGATGGGATCGGTTTTGTTCGTGATATTGACGGTGTAATCCACAATGCCGCCGGGATGGGCCACCCATTGCCCGCCGGTCATGAACTGGTAGTCGCAATTTTGCCGGAAGGCATCGCACATGCCGCCATGCCAGCCGGCCATGCCGACTCCCGATTTGACGGTTGCCAAAAGGGCCTTTTCCTGTTCTTTGGTGATTGTGCCCATCGTCCAGCACTGGACGATCAGGCTGAGCGACTTCATCCGGGCTTCGTCGAGATAGGCGTCGAGGGTCGTGGATATTTCCACGTCAAAGCCCTCGTGTTTTAAAACCGGCGCCAACAATTCCACGCATTGACGGGGCTCATGCCCGTCCCATCCGCCCCAAACCATCAGTGCTTTCTTCATGGCTCTGTTCCTTTCAAAAATTGCATGTCAGTCAGCGGTCTACCGTCCCATGGCGCAAGCCGATCGGGAAGAGCGCCGGTTGTTTGCAGGTGCTTTTCAGGGTTACATATCTTCCGGATGTACAGGCATCCTCGAACGACAGCATCACGTCCAGAACATGATAAGCCAGTTCGCCGCTCGCCCGGTGGGGTCGGCCGGACCGGATGGCGGCGGCCATCTCGGCAACGCCCAGCCCGCGGCTGTTTTCCGCGTAGCCGTAAGCCAGCGGAACTTCCGCCCAGTCGGCTTGCCCAGGCCGGAAAATCTTGACCGTGCCGCCGAAGTTGTTGGGATCGGGAACGCTCAATGATCCCAGGGTTCCGTAGATTTCGATGCGGGGCAGTTGAGCGGCCCAGACATCGAAACTGGTGACGATTGTGCCGACGGCTCCACTGGCGAACTCCATTGTGCCCGCGATGTGGGTGGGGGTGTCCACCTTGATGACGGTCCCGGATTTGGGCTTGCTGGTGATCAGGCGGCTGGGGAAGGTCGTTCGTACGGCTCCGCTGACGCGTTTTACCGGCCCCATCAGGTTGATCAATGCGGTGAGATAGTAGGGGCCCATGTCGAGCATCGGCCCGCCGCCGCGCTTGTAATAGAATTCGGGATCCGGGTGCCAGCTTTCATGCCCATGGCAGGTCATGAAGGCGGAGGCGCCGATCGGTTCGCCGATCCAGCCGTCGGCGATCAGCTTCCGGCAGGTCTGGATGCCCCCGCCCAAAAAAGTGTCGGGCGCCGAGCCGACGCGGACTTTTTTCCGCTTGGCGGCGTCCAGTATTTTCAGCCCGTCGGCCCGGTTGGTCGCCAGCGGTTTTTCCCCGTAAACATGTTTGCCGGCCTTGATGGCGGCCAGCGCGACTTTGGCATGGGCGCCGGGTATGGTGAGGTTCAGGATGATGTCAATGGCGGGATCGTTCATGATCTCGTCCACGGAACACGCCTTGGGGATTTTGAATTCCGCGGCCTTGGCTTCCGCGCGCTCGACCATCAGGTCGGCGCAGGCCACGATCTCCACCGCCTCCATGGCCTGGCAGGTTTTGAAATATATGCCGCTGATATTTCCGCATCCGACGAGACCAATTTTCGTTTTTTTCATATTAAATCGAACCATCCCGTTGAGTCCGGACGACCGGGATCGTCCGGGATGAGTTTGCGAAGCACCTGAAGAGGAATCCTTATACGCTTAATCCGGCGACATTCAAGCACCCGCGCCAGCATCCGCGCCAGTTGCATCCCAAAGGATGCAGGTTGATAGGCTGAAGGCTGTTAGACTGTTAGGAAATACTTTCGTTTCCGACCAATTGCTCTTTGCGGTAATGGGTCAGTGACGTGGAGAAACAAGGTAGGGCGGCCTCGCCGAGGCCGCCGTGAGTGGGATGCGAACAGGTGGAGGGTTGAGCGAGATCAAAGACGGCGCTCTCGGCGAGAGCGCCCTACCGTGCCCTTCCACTACGTCACCGACCCATTACTCTTGGCGCGCCATCTTGCTTGACGCTCCAGAGGCCCTGTCCTATAAGTTTGAAGGAATAGGAGTGGGCAAACGTCTTGAATGTGGGGGAGTGCTTATGAGCGAGATTCAATTCAGCAACAACTTCAACGATCTGTCGGTTAAATCCGGCACCAATGCGGGTTTTCAGTTCGAATTCAACTGCGAGCGTTGCGGCGACCGCTTCCGCTCCTCGTTCGTGCCCTTTCGGAGCGGCCGCGCCTCGGGCTGGCTGAGCAAGGCTGCGGGCCTGCTGGGAGGAGCGATCGGCACGGCGGGCAATGTGGCTGAGAGCATAGTGGAATCGGGTTACGGCAACGCTCACGACGCCGCCTTCCTGGCCGCCATCGAACAGGCCAAAAAGCACTTCCACCGCTGTGCGCGCTGTACGGAGTATGTCTGCGACCCCTGCTGGAACAAGGATAAGGGCCTTTGCTTGAAGTGTGCCCCCAATGCGGAAGTGGAAATCGAGGCCGCGCGCGCAGCCGGCGAGGTGTCCGGCGCCGGCGAAAAGGCCGCGGCGGAAGGTGTGTCGCGGGGCAAGAAAATGGACGTCAAGCGCGACCGGCAACTGGTCTGCCCCAAGTGCGGAGCCGAAACCAAGGGCGCAAAATTTTGTCCACAATGCGGCGAGAAACTCGCCATCAAGAACAGTTGTCCCAAGTGCGCCAGCGAGGTGTCGCCGGGCGCTAAATTCTGTCCCGAATGCGGCCAGTCCATGTCATGAATCAGGAGTGATATGCCATGTTAATCGACAAAACCAGAATCGTAGTCGCCATTATCGCAGCGCTGTCGGCCATGCAAGCGGCGGCGGCCACGAATTGGGAAAAGGTCCAGCAGGCGATCGACAAAGGCCTGCCTAAGACGGCCATCGCGGAACTCGAACCGATCGTGGCCGATGCCCTGCAAAACAAACGCTATGCGGAGGCGATCAAGGCGGTCGGCATGAAGATCGCCCTCGAAGGCAACATCCAGGGCAACAAGCCGGAGGAAAAGGTGGTCCGTTTGCAGGCCGAAATCGCCAAGGCGCCGGCGGAGATGAAGCCGATGATGGAGGCGATCCTCGCCCATTGGTACTGGCAGTATTTCCAGCAGAACCGCTGGCGTTTCCAGCAGCGCACCGCGACTGCCGAGGCGCCTGGCAAGGATTTCACCACCTGGGACCTGCCGCGCATCCTCGCCGAAATCGACAAACATTTCACCGTCGCGCTCGCCAACGAAAAGCTGCTCAAGGCCACGCCGGTCAGCGACTACAATGACCTGCTGGAAAAGGGCGCCATGCCCGACACCTATCGCCCCACGGTCTTCGACTTTTTGGCCCACGAGGCGCTGCAGTTCTACCAGGCCGGCGAACAGGGCGCGGCCAAGGCCGAGGACGAGTTTGAGATTGCCGCCGACAGCCCGGTCTTCGGGACGGTCGCGCAGTTTTTGAAATGGCAGCCGGACGCCGCCGCGTCCGATTCGCCCAGGTACAAGGCCGTGCGGCTGTTCCAGAACCTGCTGGCGTTCCACCGCAACGACGCCGACAAGACGGCCTTTGCCGACGCCGATCTCTGGCGTCTCAGCCTGGGCAACAACATGGCAGTGGGTCCCGAAAAGAACGACAATTACATAACAGCGCTGAAACGGTATAGCGACGAATGGGCGGACCACGAGATCTCGGCACGCGCGTTATTCGCCTGGGCGACGCTGCTCAACGGCGAAGGCGATCCAGCCGAGGCGCACAAACTCGCCAAGCGCGGCGCGGATCTTTACCCAAAGAGCGTGGGCGGCATCTGGTGCTACAACCTGCTGCAGCAGATTGAGGCGAAATCGGTCAGCATCGCCACCGAGCGCGTCTGGAACGAGCCCTGGCCGGCGATCAACGTCACCTATCGCAATTTGTCCCAGGTTTTCCTGCGGGCCGTGCCGTACGACTTCGACAAGTATCTTGCCGGGCAACGCTGGGGCTTTGGCGGATTGGACGAGAAGTTCTGTCGGGAACTCCTCAAGAACAAGGCGGCCGCCGAATGGAAGACCACCCTGCCGGCCACCGCCGATTATCGCGAACTCACCGAAAAAATGCCGGCGCCCAAAAATCTTAAGCCGGGCTTCTATGTAATCCTCGCCAGCCACGACGCGAATTTCGGCAAGGATAACAACCAGGTTTCCGCCGCGATCGTCTGGATCAGCGACCTCGCGCTGGTGGTCCGCCCGCACATGGATGGCGGCCCGCTCGACGGCTTCGTGCTCAAGGCGCTGACCGGCGAACCGATTACGGGCGCGACGGTGCGCGCGTGGGCGCGCGACCGGGAGGGATGGCTCAAACCAGAGTCGGCGGCGACAACCGATGAGAACGGCATGTTCCGCTTCGCCAGCCAGGGCGGACGTCAACTGCTGTTGCTGGCCCGCAATGGCGACCAGGCCGTGTCCAGCGACAACGTGTTCGGGATGGGCGGGGAGCGAGCCGATCCCGCGGACCACGCCACGGTCTTCTTCACCGACCGCGCGCTCTACCGGCCCGGCCAGACGATCTACTACAAGGGCATCCACTACCGCTACAATCGCCCCAAGAATAATTACGGAACGATCGCCGGCGAGGAGATAGTGGTGGAGTTCCGCGATTCGAACGGCAAGGAGATTGCCCACGCCACACATAAGAGCAATGACTACGGCTCATTCGATGGAGTGTTTACCGCACCTCGTGATCGCGTCATGGGCCGCATGACCATCTGGCACGCAGGCAAAGGCTCGGCCACCTTCAATGTCGAGGAATACAAGCGTCCGAAGTTCCAGGTCGAACTTTCACGGCCGAAGCAGGCGGCGAAACTGGGCGCCGGGGTGACCGTGCCCGGCAAGGCCAGCGCCTATACCGGCGCGGCCATCGGCGGCGCGAAGATCAAGTGGCGGGTCGTGCGCGAAGTCCGGTTCCCCGACTGGTGCTGGTGGGGCCGCTATTGCATGCCGCCGAACCACGGCGACAGTCAGAACATCGCCCACGGCACCGCGACCAGCGGCAGCGACGGCGCGTTCACGATCGCGTTTCTGGCCGCGCCCGACCTCTCGGCGCCGGAGAAGACCGAGCCGACATTCACCTTCCAGGTTTATGCCGACGTGACCGACTCGACCGGTGAAACGCGCTCCGACAGCCGGAGCGTACGGGCCGGTTACACCGCGTTGCAGACCACGCTCAACGCCGGGGAATGGCAGACGCCCGACAAAGCGGTGGAGTGGAGCATCGAGACGGAATCGCTCGACGGCGAACCACAGGCCGCGGACGGGATCTTGAAGATCCATGCGCTGAAGCAACCGGAAAAGGTTGTGCGCGCCGAGTTTGCGGCCTCTCACTACGATTACTGGTGGTTCCGCGCCAATCTTGGCGTGAACGCCGAGCCGAAGACCGATCCGGCCAATCCCGACTCCTGGGAACTGTCGGAAGTCGTCGCCGAACAGCCGTTCAAGACGGATGCCACGGGCAAACTGAAAATGCCGGTTCAACTCAAGGCCGGCATCTACCGTGCGATGCTGGAAACGAAGGATCGCTTCGGCAAGGCGGTCACGTCCCGGCATACAGTGCAGGTTGTGGATCTGAAAGCGCCGAAATACAAGATCCGCCAGGCGAATCGCGTGGCCGCGCCGAACTGGTCGGTTGAGCCGGGCACGAATTTTGTCGCGCTTTGGGGCACCGGCTACGACTCCGGGCGGGCCTACGTGGAATTGGAACAGGGCGGCAAATTGCTGCGCGGCTGGTGGACCGCCGCCGAGCGGACGCAGGAATTGATCGAACAGGCCGTCACTGAAGAGTTGCGCGGCGGGTTCACTCTGCGCGTCACCTATGTCCGCGAGAACCGCGCTTATCTTGAAAACAGGGTTGTGGATGTGCCGTGGTCGAACAAGACTTTGACGGTGAAATGGGAACACTTTACCTCCAAGTTGGAGCCGGGCAAGAAAGCGACCTGGACAGCAGTTGTAACCGGCCATGACGCCAAGGGCGCCGTTGCCGAGATGGTGGCCGGACTGTACGACGCATCGCTTGACCAGTACCAGCCGCATGACTGGATGCAAGGCTTCGACGTCTTCCGCCGCGAATACAACCGCGTCTACCCGCAATTTGAAAATGGCGCGGTCAGTTTCCAACATGTCATCGGCGGCTGGCGGAGCGATTCCCGGCATGCCGATCTGAGTTACCGGCACTACCCCAACGACATTACCGCCAACCTCTGGGGCTACGGCTACTCCCGTGGTGGAAAGAATGGCAGGGGAGGAATGCGCGCTTACGGCGTTTCCAGGCGTACGATGTCTATTAATAAAATGTCGGTAGATGGTGTGGAACAGGATAAGAATGCGATGGCCGGTATGCAGGAGCCAGCGATGATGCCGGCCGGTGCACCCGCCGCACTTGCCGTGCCCGCAAGCCCCGCTGAAAAAGCCGCGGGCTTTGTCGCGGCAGGCGGAAGAGCACAGCAACCGGACCTGAACAAGGTCGCGGCTCGCAAGAATCTGAACGAGACGGCGTTTTTCTTCCCGCACCTGCTCAGCGACAAGGACGGTTTGGTGAAGATGGAGTTCAGCATGCCGGAGGCGTTGACCGAGTGGAAGTTCATGAGTTTTGTCCATGATCGCGAACTGCGCGCGGGCTTTCTCGCCGACAAGGCCGTTACGAGCAAGGATCTGATGGTCGAGCCGAACCCGCCGCGCTTCGTGCGTGAGGGCGACATCGTCGAGTTCACCGTCAAGGTCAGCAACCAGTCGGCCGCCCGCCAGACCGGCAAGGTCAGGCTCACGCTCGCCGATGCGCGGACGCTGAAAGAGCTGAATTCAGAATTCGGTATTCAGAATTCAGAATATGGGTTCGACATCCCGGCGAAGGAGTCGAAGTCGTTCGCGTGGCGGATGTCGATTCCGGATGGTTGCGATTTCCTGACTTACAAGGCCGTCGGCGCGACCGACCGGCTTAGCGACGGCGAGGAAGGCTATCTGCCGGTCTTGTCGCGGCGGATACTGGTGATCGAGTCGCTGCCGCTGCCGATTCGCGGGATTCAGACGAAGAAGTTCGACTTCGCCAAGTTGCGGGAATCGGGCCGCTCGCGGACGTTGAAGAGCGAGAACTTGACGGTGCAGATGGTTTCCCAGCCGGCCTGGTATGCGGTGATGGCGCTGCCGTACCTGATGGAATATCCCTACGAGTGCAGCGAGCAGACCTTCAACCGGCTCTATGCCAACGCGCTGGCGCGCTTCATTGCCAATGCCGATCCGAAAATCCGCCGCATCTTCGACCTCTGGAAGAACACCCCGGCGCTCGACAGTCCGTTGGAGAAGAACCAGGAGCTTAAGTCGGTGATGCTCGAAGAAACGCCGTGGCTGCGTCAGGGCAACGACGAAAGCCAGGCCCGCCGCAACGTCGGCATCCTGTTCGACGCCACCCGGCTCGACGCCGAGACCAAGCGGGCCTTCGACAAACTGGCCCAGATGCAGCTCGGCGACGGCTTGTGGCCGTGGTTCCCCGGCTGCCGGGGCGATGAATACATCACGCTCTACATCGTGACCGGCTTCGGAAGGTTGCGGCACCTTGGCGCGGAGAATGTGGACATGAGTGCGGCGCTCAAGGCCTTGAACGCGCTCGACGGCTGGATGGACAAGCGCTACCACGACATTCTGAAAATGCCCCGCCCGGAGGACTATGTGCCGGGCTCCACGGATGCATTCTACCTGTACGGCCGCAGTTTCTTCCTCAAGGACATGCCGGTCGCAAAAGATCGCCAGGACGCCCTGGACTTTTTCCTTCAGCAGTCGCGCAAGTTCTGGCTCAAGCTGGATTGCCGGCAATCGCAGGGCCATCTCGCCATCGCCCTGAAGCGCTTCGGCGATGCCGAGACGCCGGTCGCGATCATGAAATCCATCAAGGAGCGCTCGGTCAGCAACGAGGAGATGGGCCTTTTTTGGCGCGATCTCGAACTGAGCTGGTGGTGGTATCGCGCGCCGATCGAGACGCAGGCGCTGATGATCGAGGCCTTCGACGAGGTCATGGGCGACGCCCAGGCGGTCGAGGACTGCAAGGTCTGGCTGCTGAAACAGAAGCAGACGCAGGACTGGAAGACCACCAAGGCCACCGCCGACGCCGTCTATGGGTTGCTCTTGCGCGGCAGGAACCTGCTCGCCAGCGACGCGCTGGTCGAGGTCAGTCTGGGCGGCGAGACGATCAAGCCCGAAAAGGTCGAGGCCGGCACCGGCTTCTACGAAAAGAAATTCGTGCGCGGCGAGATCAAGCCGGCCATGGGCAGCGTCACAGTGAAGAAAACCGACGAAGGCGTCAGTTGGGGCAGTGTGTACTGGCAATACCTGGAGGACATGACCAAGGTCACGCCCTATGAAGGCACGCCGCTGAAGTTGAAGAAGACGCTTTACCGCAAGGACAACACCAAGACCGGCCAGGTACTGCAGCCGGTCAAAGGTTCGCTGGCGGTCGGCGACGAGCTGGTCGTGCGTCTGGAGTTGCGCGTGGATCGCGACATGGAATATGTCCATCTCAAGGACCAGCGCGGCAGCGGCACCGAACCGGTGAATGTGCTGAGCCAGACCAAGTTCCAGGACGGGCTGGCGTACTACGAAAGCACCCGCGACACCGCGAGCCACTTCTTCATCCACTATCTGCCCAAGGGCGTGTATGTCTTCGAGTACAGCGTCCGCATCCAGCTCAAGGGCAAATACCAGACCGGTATCGCCAGCATCCAGAGCATGTACGCCCCCGAGTTCAACAGCCACTCGGAGAGCTTCGATCTGGAAGTGAAGTAACCAGAGCCGTGATCAGTGACGTGTGGAAACCTGGTAGGGCGGCCTCGCCGAGGCCGCCGAGAGTGGGGTACGCGAGCGCGGCGTGAACGCCCCTCAACGCCATGACGAATATCGACGGTTCCGCAAGGTGATCGAATGCATGCTGCGGCATCTGGGATTGTGGGATCGGGGCGTGCGCGTGATCCCATCCACCGGCCCGCCGCCGCATTTGCCCGGCAAACGTATCTCCGAGCCCTGGCTTGACGATCCTTCCTTCCGACTACGACGCCGAACCAATCAACTTGTCCTCCATAGCTTTAGCATAGGAGGATGGCGTACGCGACCGACTGAACGATCGCGACCGGACCGGCCTGCATTCGTTATGCTTCTTCAACGCCAAAGCAGTTCCTGTCCGGGTGTCTGTGGCATGCCCCAGACACCCGGACAGACGATTGTAATGGGTCAGTGAGATAGGGGCGGCGGGCGGAGGTGAGGCAAGTTAGGACGATGAAGATGTGCGGCCGTAGAAGAGTGCGGGCGGCGTGTCAGGGGTTGCTCATGGTCCCTTGGCGGGAAAGAGCAAGCGGAAGAGATCG